>CAZNIN010000009.1:0-14280 GCA_964573155.1 uncultured Candidatus Saccharibacteria bacterium
AAATGTGATATATTAGTATTATCATATGCAAATACAAAAAACAGCATCATGAAAACAAAAATATCTATCAGCCAAAAATTCCTTATTCTTAGCCTTGTTGCAGTGACATCTATAGGTTTTGTCGGCATGCCATTTGTTGCTGCGAATGACTACTTTTCGGAAATTACGAGACTTCAGCAAGAAAACGAGCAGAACGAACAAAAAGTACTAAAACTAGAAGAGCAGGCTGTTGGCTATGAAGATGCCATCAGTAAATTAGCGGCCCAGATAGAAGCATTGCAGGCAAAGATAGACGAAAATACTCGGCAGCAGAAACGTCTCGAGAAGGAAATAAAAGAGGCAGAAAAAGAACTGGAAGTACAAAAAGAACTTCTTGGGCAAAATATCCGAACGATGTACTTGGAAAGTGGTATGACGACATTGGAAATGCTGGCTAGCAGCAAAGACATCAGTGAATTTGTCGACAAAGAACAATATCGAAACGCAATTCAGTCCAAGATTCAAACAACGCTAGAGAAGATCCAGGCTCTTCGGCTGAAGCTAAAATCGCAAAAGGAAGCAGTCGACTTGCTGCTCAAAGATCAACTTGTCAAGCGAACTGAATTAGATGCCAGCCGCAAGAAGCAGCATGACATGCTAGCTTATAATGCGGCGCAGAGAGCGGCCTTCAATCGCAAAACAGAAAAGAACAGGGAGCGCATCAGTGAGCTGATTGCTGCACAGCGAGCAGCAAACTTTAATCCAGACGGCGGCTATTATTTCATTCGTTTTCCTGGTTCGGTCAGGAGCTTCAACCCTGAAGCGTATCCACATCGCAATGCTGGATTTAGTATGCAACTTGGTCCTTGCTCATTCAATGATGACTATCCGGACTCGCCTGATGGCTGGGGATATTGTACGCGGCAATGCGTTTCATACACTGCTTGGGCCGTTGGAGCGTCGGGAAGAGCAATACCGAAAGGATATGGCAACGCAAAAGACTGGGTAGCAACCGCTTACAGCTATGGTATACCGGTTTATAGAACCCCGAAGCCCGGAGATATAGCCATTAGTACAGGTGGACACTGGGGTCACGCTATGTACGTAGAAAGAGTGTCGGGCAATAAGTTCTATACGTCCGAATACAATACGTATCTGGACGGTAAACTCCAGACGAATGTTGAACGCTCGTATTAAGACAGTGGTACCTCCATTTTGAGCCTAAAAAGCGAAGCTTTTTAATCTGCCTGGGGTATAATAATGTAAGTCTGAAATTCAATCTATTAGTGAGGGAGTAGCAACTTTGGGGCCACGAGGATCCGTACAAAACAAGCCGAGCAAAGTGTCGCGTGGCGTTATGCTGCTGATTGCGGCATTTTTTATCTTTGCATTTGGAGTTGGCGTCGGTAACGGGAATATTTCATTTGGACAGACACGCCTGAATAGCGTGTCCACGAATTTACCAAATAATCTGAATTACGATGACGTCGAAGAGCTGTATGACCGATTGCGCAAAAATTACGATGGTCAGCTGACTGAAGCAGAACTCATCGAAGGCCTCAAAGAAGGACTTGTTAATGCAACCGGTGATCAGTACACGCAATACCTGACGCCTGAAGAAGCCAAGGAGTTCGATGAGGATCTGAATGGCACGTTCAGCGGAATAGGCGCACGACTGATGGAAGATAAAAATAAATCAGTCATGGTCGAAACGCCATTGGCGGGCTATCCGGCCGAAAAAGCAGGTCTGAGAGCTCGCGATGTAATTGTCGAAATCAATGATGAATCTGCTTTTGACTTGAGTGTGAATGAAGCGGTGGAAAAGATTCGCGGCGAAGCCGGAACCAAGGTTAAGCTCACGATTGTTCGTGATAACCGCGAGCAGCTCGATTTCGAGATTACTCGGCAAACAATTACTATCCCAAGCGTTGAGTCAGAGATTATTGCGGGTAATATTGGCTATCTCCAGGTAGCGCGCTTTGATGAAACCACCGGCAGATTGGCACGCGAAGCGGCTATGAAATTCAAAGACGCGAACGTCAAGGGTGTCGTGTTGGACTTGCGCAACAACCCTGGTGGTCTGCTTGACGCAGCCGTGTCGTTATCGGGAATCTGGCTGCCTCAGGGCACGGAAGTGCTGGAAGAGAAACGCGACGGTGTTACCATCAAGACATATGACTCTACTGGTTCCGCAGTACTCGAAGATGTTTCGACGGTGGTGTTGGTGAATGAGGGTAGCGCCAGCGCGTCAGAAATCACTGCCGGTGCGCTTAAGGATAACGGAGCAGCTACTTTGCTTGGCGAGAAGACATTCGGTAAGGGCTCTGTCCAGACGCTTGAAAGGCTACCGAACGGCGGTGTCCTCAAGGTAACAATTGCTCGCTGGTATACGCCGAACGGCAAGAATATCGACAAAGAAGGCATCGAGCCAGACAAAAAAGTTGAACGTAATATAGAAGATGTGCAGAAAAACCGCGATCCACAAAAAGACGCGGCAATTAAGCAGCTAAAGAAATAAACCTCTTTCGACTTCTTGTCGTTGGCAGTGCGAGCCTCGGCTCGGCACTTGTGCTGCCGGTGCTTCATCTTGTTTGTGGTAAAGTATTTTTATGAGAAATAACGAAAAAGGCTTTACTGTCGTCGAGGCAGTAATTGTCTTGCTAATAGTTGGTCTACTAATCGTAATTGGTGGCTACGCTTTCGGAAGAATATCAAACCAACGCTTGGTGGCAGATGATGCCGTTACGTCTGAGAATCTAGAAAAAACACGAACAAGCTTGGCAACATTTGTTACCGCCAGCAAAACTATCCCAAAAGACCTGAAAACCGAGGAGGCTATTTCATATCGGCGCATAGATAATCAGACCGCAGAACTCTGTGGTAGTTTCGCCGCTCCGCGCTCAGGACAAGACGATACCTCATTCAGTCCGGCTGATTTCTTCAGGAAGTATTTTGATGCAACCTCGAGCACCCATAATGTCTACCGCGATGATGTAGATTTCTATAATCACGGCACAGGGCGTAACTGCTACGAAATTAGCTACGCGCCCATAAATGTTGCGTATGAGGATAGGTTTAGGGGTGATGATAAAAACTGGAAAGTTTGCGATTCGCTCCGGCAGTACGAAGGGCGCTACACGGGTCAAACAATCGGAGGTTTTGTTATGGGCGGTCCGCTTACAGTTGGTGCTAGCGATGGCAGGAATATTGTTATGGCAGACGATGTAGATGCATTTGATGAAAACTGCGTCAAAATTCCAGTAAGTGACCTCAAGGTCGGTGACAAGGCAGAAATATACATCGAAACCTTCGATCACACATCTACAGAATTCGTAAAGGCGATAAAGAAAATCCAATAGGCTCCTGTATCCCGAAGGGCGGTCACTTTACAAAGAAGCGCTGCCGTTCGAGGACTCTGGCGACAGGTCCAGTAGATTTGACTCCTGTAGAAACTTGTAATACTATCAAACCATAACCCTTATAAAGTGGTGGTACCTTTTGGAGCAGAGCACGACCGGGCTTCTCTATGGAGCGTAATGTACTGCTGTGTCACAAGAGTAATAACAAATAACTAAAACCAAATAGCCAGGACGTGCCAAAAAGCGTCACTGGCCTAAGCACATATGTACACAATCAAACAAAACATCAGCCTAAAAACAGCTTACAGACTATTCATTTATCGTAAAAAAACTGCTCTTGTCCTAAGCATAGCGTCAGTTCTTGCCGTATCCGCTCTCGTTGCTCCCAACTTCAAAAACACCAAACAAGCTCTAGCCGCACCAACACCGGACAGTTGCTTTGCTTATACAACTGCTGACGGTGAAATTACCATCACTGATTATTATGACCATGAAGATAACAACCCAGCAAACCCAGCCTGCACCAAAGATGTGGAGATACCAAGTACGATTGGCGGCGCAACGGTTACTGCAATCACAGGGCCTGGTGGCGGAAGTTGGTACGGAGCGTTTACGTATAAAGATATTACGTCCGTTACCTTGCCCAACACCCTTACTAGTATTGGCGATTATGCTTTCTCTAATAACCAGCTCACTTCAGTAATCATTCCAGACTCGGTTACTTCACTAGGAGAGCGTGCTTTCTCGGACAACCCGATCACATCATTGAGCATTGGTCCAATCGTTAGTGACGCGGGGTTCACATGGTTCGGTGTGACGAATGGATCTTCTTCGCTCACGTCTCTTACAATCACCGGAAGCCCGGCAACGATAAACGACAGCGCTTTCTCAGGCAGCCAACTCACTTCCGTCACAATACCTAGCTCCGTCACATCTATTGGCGAACACGCCTTCTCTAATAACCAGCTCACTTCAGTCACCATCCCAAGTTCCGTAACTCGAATTGAAAATGGCGCCTTCTCTAATAACCAGCTCACTTCAGTCACAATACCTAGCTCCGTCACGTACCTATCTGGTTTTGGTGATAACCAATTAACATCAATTCACATTCCTTCATCTGTTGAAACGATTGGCAATGGTGCTTTTATGGACAATGTGCTCAATGATGTGAGTTTTGATCAACCAAGTCAATTGACGACCATTGAGAATCATGCATTTGCGCATGAACATTGTAATGAGGGCAAAAATCCTATAGTAAATATTACTTTTCCTCAATCTCTTCAGACTATAGGAGATAGTGCGTTTTTGTGTAACCGCCTAGAGTCGCTGGTACTCCCAAATTCCGTGACAAGTGTTGGGCCACAAGCGTTTATGGGAAACAGAATCTCGTCTATTACCTTATCTAATGCGCTGGAAGAATTAAGAGAGAGGTCTTTTGCGACAAACAATATTCAATCTGTGACGATACCAAACTCTATCACTGCCATTGATAACAGTGCGTTCTTTGGTCAGGTAGTTTCGGAAGGTACGAGCTTCATTGATGTTATGGTCGGTGGTTCCACCCCAGAGCTTATTGAAGCTTTCATGAGTAGCGTGATATACGCTCAGCTTTATACAGAGAGCCCGACCAACCCACGCGGCTTTACGGACTCGCTTGTTACAGAGTTATCCGTGGGGGGCGGCGATCTGAACGGTGATGGTGATGATACAGACTCTATGGGCGGTCACCTCATAAATCCTGCGCAGGCTAACATTACTTACAAACACCAGGAGGGCGATAATCTATCACCGGCTCAAACATTCACTGGACCCGGACTTGCCACCTATCTTGCCAAAGACAACCCAACCAATGACCTAAGCCTCTATTACAAAGCAGGGGATAGCGACACCTTTACTCCGTCAGCCATACCAGGCTTCGTCACGCCACCAGCTCAAACAGTTGCGTTTGTTTTAGGTGCTAATACCATCAACTTTGTGTATCAAGCGGAAGGCGGTAGCAGCAGTGGGCAGGATATCGGTGGTAATAGCCCACCTGCTGCTTTAGATCAGCAGGCTGGAGATTCAAGTAGCCCTCTAGCTAGCACCGGTACGGTCGTAGTGTTATTGGTTACTGCTGCGACAGCTATCGTTATCCTAACTGTGTCTATGGCAGCAAAGGCAAGGCGCCCATACAAATATAAAGTGCTATGATACGCCCCGCGCATGTATAATCTTATCCAGAGACGTCGAGAGGGAAGGCGAAGTACTTACTAGTCATTATGAACATAAATAAACTGCGCTTGCGATTTATGAGAATCAACCGTTGGCGGTTGTTGCTTTTTGGGCTGTTGGCTATTGCGTCATTGGTGATATCAAAGCTCGTAAGTGTTTTGTTTGAATTCTTCAAGATATCGGAGCTGCACACGCTTGATTTGTTGCTGACACCCGCGAGTCGTATATCGCTATACGTGCATTTTTCTCTGTTATTTATAGCGATAATTCTTTATACCTACCTAGATTATGTTTTGCATCGTAGGCCACTTGTGACAGAAATGCCGTCGGTAAAGTATTCTCCGATACATCATATGTGGGTTGTAACAATTCCACGATTGAAGCATCGGCGTAGGGAGCTTAGCTACTGGCTATCCACCGGAACAATGACAATACTCCTATTGTCATATAGCATGAGTATATTTGTCAGAACTAGCCTAGCGGCTGTCGCTACGGTTGCAACCTCGCCTGCTGTAAATATCACTCAGACAAGCGCTGATCTGGTTGGTAACATTACCTCGTCTGACAGCTCAATTACCGCAAAAGGTTTTCAGTATGGGACGGATACAAACTACGGACAAACAGTATATGGGACGATTTCACCAGGTCCTATACAAAACGATGGTTCGTTTTCATCAGTTTTCCAGAGTAACGAGAATCCGAGTCATGTCGCTTTAGACGGTGCGGGTAACGTGTACGTGACCCTGGGAGACAAAGTTCGCAAACTTGATTCTGACGGAAGCCAGATACATGAATGGAGTGTTCCGCTACTTTCACAAACAACTGCTGGCGTTGTTGTTGACAGTGACAATAATATCTTTGTTGCATCGAATGGTCCTTTTGGTGAAGCAACAATTTATAAATTCAGACAAGACTATACACTGGTAACGAGCTGGAGCTCACACGGAGCGTCCCCAGGTGGAATGAAAAGTGTGCGCGGTATTGATATCGATGACTCAGGTAATTTATACGTAGCTGACGCTGGAAATAATAGAATTCTAAAATTTCAGAACGATGGTACCTATATGGCTGTATATGGTTCGAGCGGATCCGGGCAGGGACAGCTGTCATCACCACAGGACATTGTGGTGGATGCTTCTGGTAAGGTGTACATAACGGAGCTCAGCAACAGCCGTGTGCAAGTTCTCAACCCTGACGGTAGTTACAGCACAATGTGGGGAGGGGCTGCATATGGTTCGGGTGACGGCGAATTTTGCTACCCGGCAGGGATAGATCTAGATAGTAGCGGAAATGTTTACGTTGTTGATTATTGTAATTATCGAATACAAAAATTCTCCAGTACTGGTACATTTTTGAGCAAATGGGGCCAGAACGGCACAGGCTCACAAGAATTTAAACAAGCTAATGGTCTGGCAGTTGATCCGCAAGATAGGGTCTATGTGACTGATTCTCCTAGTGCGGGCCAGCTCGGGCTGCGCCGTTTTGCAGGGGGCAACGATCTCGGTGCTTTCAGTGTATCGACGGTTTCTGTTGGCGACCTATCGTGCGGTACGACGTATCATTATCGAGCTTTTGCCACAAGCGATGACGGCACGGGTTACGGTAGTGACGAGACCTTTACGACTTTAGCCTGTAGTGCAAGTATCCCGTCAGCCCCGACGAACGTCACTACAAGCCTTGTTACAACTATTTATTCTGTAATCGAGTGGGGGGAGCCCGCAGTTCCAGGAGGTACAATAGAAAGCTATTCTATTGAGTATAAGCGTTCGTCTGATGCAACCTGGACAGTTGCTGACGATATATACTCTGACGTAGAGAATCTGTCATATCTGATAGGCTCTTTGACGCAAGCAACTGCATATGACGTTAGAATCGCAGCAAACAACTCCGCAGGCAAAGGTCCTTATGCAACTATTTCCTTTACTACGCCAGCAAGCGGGAGTCATAGCATAAGCACCTGTGATGATTTGCAGGATATTCGCCTGGACTTATCAGGTGCCTATCATCTGACTAAGGATATTGACTGTAGTAGTACAGCGTCGTGGAATGACGGACTTGGATTCATGCCAATTGGCTACCTAAGCCTACCATTTACTGGCACTCTTGATGGCCATGGGTACAAAGTAAGCGGACTTACTATGGACCATTCTAGCCTACCTGGTATAGGTAGCGGGCTTACTCAAGGGCTCTTTGCGTGGACTGAGAACGCCATAATAAAAAACATACGTCTAGAGAATATTGACTATCTGGGTGGATATATAGTGGGTGGACTTACTGGCGTGGCAGTCCACACAGCATTTGATAATGTTTCTGTTTCAGGCGAGATCAGAACAACGACAAATAGTAATCCACCTGTCCAACTTGATATTGGTTTTGTAGGTGGCATTGCGGGCGTTGCTACGGCCAACGCTCAGGGAGCTAGCACCATATCAAGGTCATTTTCGGAAGTAAGCATCCTGCTTTCGGATTTGACGAGCGCCTCGGGTCAGCTTGCTGCTGGAGGTTTGGTTGGTTCCACATATATTACGGGGCTTGACGGTTGGATTGATGAGTACGGTTCAACGCCTATTATGCTTACGTTAGAGAACACTTTCTTCAAAGGTACTATCGCAAATACTGAGAACTCAGATTGGGCAACCTGGGCCGGAGGTCTTATAGGCTGGCTATACCTAGATGGTCAGGTTACCAATAGCTATACGGCAGGAACTATAGACATCTCAAATGGAGATCAAGCAAGTCCTCGTCTAGCAGGTGGTTTAATCGGCTACATGGTCGGTGGCAGTGTCAGTCAATCATTTAGCGTCGTTGAGATAGCGGCATTATCGCCATCTCAAACTCCCGGGCTACCGCGTCTAGCAGGTGGTCTAATCGGCGGGGCCATCAGGAATTTTTCATCGGAGAGCGACATCATTATTAATTCAGTTGTTCTAGGGTCATACTACGATGCCCATAGGACGGGTCAGTCAAAGTGTTACTATCTGTTCGAGTTTGGTGTGCAGCAGGAATTGGCGATACCGCCCAGTTCGTGCACTGCAGTAAACGGCAGCAATTCCGATTCGGCATATTTTATAAATAACAAAAGCAATGAACCGTTGCTGGGATGGGACTTCGGTTCTGTATGGCGCGTAAATTACAACTCGTATCCGGACTTTGTGGGAAGTAGTGTCACTCCGCCGTCGCCACCAAATCCACCAACGCCGACTCCTACTCCTACCAATCCAGAGCCTCAACCTACCACACCCACAAATCCACCAACTATTACACCCGGTGGTCTTGAGCCACCTTCACCGATAACGACGGGCCCATTGCCGGTAGAGCCAGGTGAAGTCTTTGTCCCCGAGGGTAACCAGCCCGAATATGTCCAAGACAACTTGCCTGAGGCCGCCAAGGATCCGCAGCAGCCTGAGCGTGACGCAAAATTACCATTTTTGTTCATCTCACTGCTGCTGCTTATCGCGTTGGCATACGCATTGCAGGCTTGGCGTGAGTATCGACGTCAACGGGCGATAAAAGCCCTCATCAGGCAGTACGATATGATTACAAAGAGCACACAGGCTTTCTTGCAGATTGTTGCACACTATCTGAATACACCTCTTGCGGTTTTGCAGAATGCGCTGGAAATGCTCGCTCTCAAGCGACTAGTGTCAGAACAAGAGCTTTCCCTCGTCAAGGAAGACGTCAGCAAGCTGAGCAACTATTCTACAGACCTACAGAATAATATTCAGACCTCACTTATGCCAGACGGATACTATGCCGAACAGGCGGGCACTACATCTGCGCATGTGTCAGCAGGCAACGTTGGTTTTGTGGCTGGGCTATCGAGCATAAAAGAGGAGAGGCGTATGTGGGCAGGGTTGCTCGGTGTTGCCGTGACAGTGGCTCTGTTAGATATAGCTTTTGTGCTGATGGGCTCCTATAAACTTGCTTCACTGAGATTGCTAAACCAGTTCTTGTTCTTCTCGTTGGGAGCCGCGTTGCTGATCCTGTTCGTACTTTTTTATCGTTGGTTGCAGCGTTTACGAACGCAGCAAGAGTATGTGCTCAGTAAGCAACAGCAACTATACAATGCGAAGATTTCACTACTGAACGAAGCAGCAGCCAGCCTCGATGGCTATTACACATTGCTCCACAAAGACAGTGCTCAGTTGCAGCAGCATCAGGATGCTCGGTTGTTCAATAATGGTCTGCATATGCTGGGAGAATTTGTGCAGTCTCTTACACTGGTGATTAAGCAGACTGACATCAGTCCGCCTGCTCATCCTGTATCCATAGCACAAGTGCTCGCGCCCGTCATTGATAATTGGCGTGAGAAGGCTGCTGATAAGGCCATACGTATTGATGCTACGTTGCCAGAGTCACTGTACGTGCGGGCTGATGGCTCCCAGATCGCCTTTGTTGCCAACAGTTTGCTGGATAACGCCCTTAAATTCGCGCCGAAAGATAGTCTTGTCCGAGTGCGCGCCACACAGGCTGCTGGCAAGGTGAAGCTTACGATTATAGATCAGGGCCCGGGCCTTACGGATGCGGCACGAGAACACCTCTTTGAGCCGTTTAATCGTGGCGTAGATACTGAAACGTATGACACAAAAGGTGTCGGCATAGGACTCTATAATGCGAAGTTTGTGACCGAACGTCTCGGTGGCTCGCTGGATATCAAGAATGGCAAGCCGTCAGGCTCGGTAGCAGAAGTGACACTGCCTGCAGGCAAGGTGGTGAAGGGTACTCAGGCCCCTACACTCATCAACCCGCACAATGGCTAGGACTGGCAAGAATCAGCCAGTCCTCATGGCTTTCTGGCTGTGGTAATATGCCCGAGTGATAAATACATTTTCCGATTCAAAACTCTTGTGATAGTATTTAAGCATTAAGTTTGGCGAGGGAACCTTACGGCGTGGCAAAAAAGCCTACTAAATTTGTGTTTGTTACTGGTGGTGTGCTTTCCGGACTTGGAAAGGGTATCACCGCCGCCTCAATCGGCAATCTCCTCAAAGCTCGCGGGCTCAAAGTAAACATCCAAAAATGTGATCCGTATTTGAACGTCGACGCTGGCACGCTCAATCCAGCAGAGCATGGCGAATGTTTTGTGACCAAAGACGGCGCCGAGACAGACCTAGATCTTGGACACTACGAACGTTTTTTGGATCAAGAGCTGACCCAGTCGAGTAGTTTGATGAGCGGTCGTGTGCTGCAGAAAGTTATTGCTGATGAACGTGCGGGTAAGTACCTTGGCAAGACAGTTCAATTCATACCGCATGTCGTGAAGGCGATGCAGGAAGAGATTCTAGCGGCTTCAGAAGGCTATGACGTACACATTGTCGAAGTAGGAGGTACCGTCGGTGATTACGAAGGCCTGAGTTTCATCGAAGCGATTCGTGAACTTGGATTCTTGGTCGGCCGCGAGAATTCATTGTATGTCCATGTGGTGTATATGCCGTATCTGGGGGCTAGCCAGGAGTTCAAGACCAAGCCGGCACAAAATGCAGTACGTGATTTGCGCGGCTATGGAATTGTGCCAGACGTACTGGTGGCTCGCTCTGAGCGAGAAGCGCCAGAAGGAGTTGTGAGAAAGCTGAGCCTATTTTCGGGTGTGCCGCAAGAAGCCATTGCGCTACTACCGAATGCCCCAAGCATTTACGAGGTGCCGCTCACGCTGGAAGATACTGGTATTGCCGATGTTATCAGCAGGCGCTTGGCACTAAAAGTTAGCAAGCCACACCTGAAAGAATGGCGTGAAGTCGTCAAGCGTGCAACAAATGGATTCACTACCCAGGCGACCATTGGGGTGGTTGCAAAGTATATGGATAATACCGATACCTACATGTCGGTCTTCGAGGCTTTGCGGGCGGCTGCCTGGTCGCATGACGCCAAGCTGGACATACGTTGGGTTGATGCAGAAGCGCTTGATGCACCGAAGGCTGACATAGCCAAGGCCCTAGAAGGGCTGGACGGTATAGTCGTGCCAGGTGGTTTTGGTATGCGAGGAGTCGAAGGCAAGATCAAAGCTGCTCAATATGCGCTCAAAAACAAATTGCCATATCTCGGCCTATGCCTAGGGTTGCAGATGGCTGTGATTGCTGCAGCGCGTTCAGCCGGAGTCGGAGATGCAAACTCAGCAGAAGTTGAACCGAATGGAAAAAATCTAGTTATTAACACAATGGATGGTCAAAAGGGCAAGGAAAACACCGGTGGCACAATGCGTCTTGGTGATTATCCATGCAAGCTCGAAAAAGGTAGTCTGGCCGCCAAAGTTTACGGTGAAAAAGAGATTCAGGAGCGTCATCGTCACCGCTATGAATGTAGCAATGAATATCGTAATCAGTACGAGTCATGGGGTATCCGTGCATCCGGTACCAGTCCAGATGGTACGCTCGTGGAAATTATCGAAGGCATTGATCATCCGTTCTTCCTGGCCAGTCAGTTTCATCCTGAATTCAAATCTCGACCCAACCGTGCACACCCAATGTTCCGTGGTTTTGTTCAGGCAGTATTGCATTCGGCTAACTAACAGGGTAGCATAAGCATATGAACGATCAACCAAACCCAACACCGGATGCAAACACAAAAGCCAAAAAAATTCTCCTTGTCGAGGACGACGACACGCTCGCGAATGTGTATAAAACACGTCTACATGCCGAAGGATTTGATCTCAAGCGTGTGCCCAATGGCGAAGAAGCTCTCGCTGCTGCGCTCGAGTACAAACCGGATTTGATTTTGCTCGACATCATGATGCCAAAAGTCAGTGGTTTTGATGTGCTGGATATTTTGCGGAATACGCCGGAAACTACCAACACAAAAGTCATTATGCTGACCGCACTGAGCCAGGATTCTGATCGCCAGCGCGCCGAGGAAATGGGCGTGGATGATTACTTAGTGAAGTCGCAGGTTGTGATTGCTGATGTCGTTGAACGGATCAAGCGTCACCTCGGTATTTCGTAGCTATTTTGTTTAGCATGGCAAAGAGCCTCCCACAAGGGAGGTTCTTCTTTATATACAATAAGTAAATTGACGAAATATAAAGCTTATGCTATAATGTAGGGTGTTAAGTAAACACAAACATGCATGGAATAGAAAAAGAGCCTCTACCAGACCCAGAGTTTCTTGACCATCGAGAGCAGGATCCGAATGAGTTCCTGCAAGGTGGTCTAGACGCTGCTGCAGAATTTGCAGTGAATACAGTTACTGCTACTACTGGCCTGGATGCATTTGAAGCACCAAAAACAGCAGAAGATGGCAGCAGATCATCAGAGTTATCCGAAACAGGTACATTTACCACGTCCAATGGGCATGAAATTGAGCATCCTCGGGAAAAATTAGATGTAGTTGAGTTTCAGGAATTGCTTGGGGAATACAATCTCGGTGGTGAAACGCCGGAGGAAAGGGTGGAGGCTTTAAGGGGTCAAACAAAAGAGAATTTTGCGCTCTTTCTCTCTGATCTCAATCGTCGCTTGCAGGGGTCTGACGATACCTTGATTCACGATGAGACGATGAAAATCGGCGACAAAGAATCGATTGCGCCGGAGGATCGTTATGATTTGTTTACCGCTCTTTACGAAAAAATTCAGAATGCTGATCGGGCGGTTAATCCAGCGCGTGTAGGAGATGCACTTGCTCTGACTACAGTCATGTTGCACCCGTTCAAGGATGGTAATGGCCGTACCGCTCGCGCTTTGGGATACCTGTATCGCGCAGATTTCGATAACCCAGAAGATATTCAAGATTTTGACCAGCTTGTAGAGCCGCGTGACGAAGCTAGAAAACGTGGCGGCTTCATGATGAATGGATACGTGCCATACGTAGGTGAGGGTGTCGATCAGTCAGATCCTGCGCAAGTAAGTGCGTACATGGATAAGGTGCTGCAGAACGAAACTGATCCGCTTTATACAGGACCCTATGGACAGGCACCGTTACGGGCAGGTGAGCAAGACGGTTAAGGCAATTTCTTTTACTTAAATCAAATACACTGCCACGTGGGTGACAGCGTATGTATAAGCTTTTGTCTTTTACTCGACGGTGACTTCGGTGCGTTGGACAGTTTTGCCGGTAAACAGACGCACGCGGCGCTTGCTGAACTTCACGACGCCGTCACGGGCAGCGTGAATAGTGAAGTTACGACTGAAGTAGGTGCCGTCACCAGCTCGCTTGGTTAGGCCGGTCTGGCGAACGATAACTTGACCATTCTTTACTTTTTGTCCACCAAAAAGCTTGACGCCAAGCCGTTGGCCGGGACTGTCATGAACGTTCTTACTACTACCACCTGCTTTAACTTTTGACATAATTACTTCCTTATTAGTACTACAAGCTCACGGGCGACTATTTGGTCTTCACGATGATAGACCAAGTCTTTGGGCCTCGCATGAGCAAAACTTACACGAGTATACCCTAATTCCTCGAGAGAATCAAGCGTTTTCAGGTGTTGGAAACCGTTTTTTGTTTTCCATGCGGGTACAGCAATACACAAGCGAAAACCCGGCTTGGTTTGACGGGCGACATTTTGCAGGAACTTCTTGTGAATCGTATCAACATCTTGCATGACTTTTTTTAGTACCGGCGGCGTGGGCGGCCCAGAAAAAGGGCGGCCAAGGTAGGTTTCGCACGCTATGAAGTGAATGGCTTCTGGGTTGTGCCACTGAAAATCAGTCGCGTCGCCAATTTCGAGTCTATAGTAATTTGCTGCGATGTCATGGGTTTCGTGGAGCCATGCAAGATTCTCCTGGCTGTATTCGATCATGCG
>CAZNIN010000009.1:14380-20407 GCA_964573155.1 uncultured Candidatus Saccharibacteria bacterium
CCTTCGCCTTCGGGCGGATTCTTCACGACTTTCTTCAGTGTCAGGCCTGTGGCATTGAGCTTTTTTACAGATACGTTGAACCCGTATACATTGAGGCCGAGACGGATTTTGCCGGGCGGGCGGCAGCAGGTGTGTTTGGGTAGTTCCTGCACTAAATATTTCTCGATTTTGCTCCAGTCAGTGTAGGGAAGCTCGGTGAGATAGCGAGCGGCTTTCATCGTACCGCCAAGTCGTTGCAACGGGAATTCGGTGGGCTCGGCTTCGACAAGCGCGGTACCGCCATTAATCGGCCGAATCTTATCCGGACCAAATAGACTTTCAAGCTCTGCCAGGCCGAGTGCCGGTTGTCGTCCCAAAATCGCCACAATCATATCTCTCTAAGTATACGTTATAATGGGTGATTAGTGACTGAAAAACTCCGATCACGGCGATGGAAACTCGTCATAAACATCATTACTATTCTGGCACTCGTGGCGCTGGCATATGCGTTGCGTGAGCAATTATATGAAACGTTCGACAACTTACACCACGTGAATCTGTGGCTGGTAGTGCTAGTCATACCTGCTCAAATACTAAGCTATGTTGCACAGTCGAACATGTATCAGAGTTTGTTTCGTGCGATTGGCGATCGGTTTCGCTTCAAATCAATGCTCAGGCTTGTGGCCGAGTTGAACTTTGTGAATACAGTCTTTCCAAGTGGTGGCGTGAGCGGGTTCTCATATTTATCACTACGTCTTAAGGATGAAAACGTTTCGACCGCCAAAGCCACGCTTATTCAGATGATGCGTTTTATTATGATATTCATCGCCATGCAGGTATGGCTTTTTCTGGGGGTGGTTGCGCTGGCTATCGGTGGACAAGCAAACGATTTCGCAATATTGCTTGCAGGTATTTTCGGCACACTTATTACTGTGGGTACGCTACTTTTGGCATATATTATTGGCAGTAAGTCGCGTATCAACATGTTTTTTACCAGTATCACGCGGCTGATAAACGGGTTTATTCATATATTCCGACCGCGTCATCCGGAAACGATCAATATCTCTAAGGCAAAGCAGGCTTTTACAGAGCTGCATGAGAATTTTCAGGTTTTGAAAAAGGATTTGCGCTTGTTACGTCGGCCACTTGGATTTGCGCTGCTGTTTGTAGCCGGAGAGGTCCTTACGATATATGCGGTGTATGCTGCATTCGGACAATTTGTGAACATTGGGGCCGTTATTATGGCATATGCAGTAGCAAACTTTGCTGGTATGGTGTCAATTTTGCCAGGCGGCATAGGTGTATATGAAGCACTTATGACAGGTGTATTATCGGCAGGCGGCATACCGGCGGCGGTTAGCTTGCCGGTGACAGTTATGTATCGGGTGCTCGCTATGTCGTTGCAGCTGCCTCTTGGCTATTTCTTCTATCATAAAACCTTGCACGCTAAACCAGCATTGGGTGAACGATTGGAAAAAGACGTAGAAGAAGCATGAATGATCTTATCTTCAGCGTTTCCGACTTTGTCGCGGTTTTCAACCAAACCATCGAGTATGCGTATCCCTCTGTCACAGTCGTTGGAGAGTTAGCGAACTTTCGTGTAAGCAAAAACCGCTGGGTATATTTTGACTTGAAAGACGAGAACGCGAGCGTGAAATTTTTTGGTACGGTATATCAGTTGCCGGGACCACTCGAAGATGGCTTAGTGGTGCAGGTGATGGGCACGCCGAGGTTACATCCGCTGTATGGATTTAGCATTACGGCGCAGGCAATTCAACCAGTTGGTGAAGGTTCGCTCAAGCGGGCAGCCGCACTGTTGGAGGAGAAATTGCGCAAAGAAGGATTGTTTGATGATTCTCGAAAGCGACCGTTGCCATATCCTCCAAAAAGAATCGGACTTATCGCATCAGGTGAATCAGCGGCATACCATGATTTTATCAAGATACTGAACGAACGCTGGGGCGGAGTAGAAATTGAGCTGGCTGATGTGCAGGTACAGGGTGACAGGGCGCCAGGACAACTTGTTGCAGCGCTTGAATATTTCAATACGCACGAAAATCCCGTAGATGTTATCGTCATGACGCGTGGAGGGGGAAGCCCTGAGGATTTGGCAGCATTCAACCACGAACAGCTGACGCGGTCTGTTGCATCGAGCCGTATCCCAACGATTGTAGCGATTGGCCACGAAGTAGACATAAGCCTGGCAGAACTAGCAGCTGACCAGCGGGCGAGCACGCCCAGCAACGCTGCGCAGCTATTGGTGCCAGACAAACGGGCAGTACTTGAGAACGTTCACAATGCTCAAGTGTCTCTGGGAAGCCATCTGCAAGCATGTGTGGTAGACGCGCAAAGTAAGCTGCAAACAAATGTTACTGAGCTGGCGCAAACGATGAGCCAATTTATGCGTGACGTTCAGCATGAGCTGCAGCTTCGGCAGCGAGTACTCGTAGCGCTCAGTCCGACTGACGCTCTTCGTCGAGGTTATGCGGTATTGCGTCAGAAAGGAAAGATCCTTACTTCAGTAAAAACTATTGCAGTCGGCAGTGATGTCGACCTAACGCTTCGGGATGGTAGCGTAACCGCCCGCGTCATTAATAAAGATACTAAGGTATAATAAAAGCATATGGTGAGCAAAAAAACAGACTATACATCACTCAGTGCTGAGCTTGACGAGATTTTGAATAAGTTGCAGTCAGCAGAGCTGGACGTCGATGAGGCTGTTGATTTGTATGAACGTGGCATGAACATAGCTCAACAACTGGAAACACATCTAAAAGAAGCTGAAAATAAAGTATCGAAGGTCAAGGCGGACTGGGAAGCGCGGAGCAAGGTCTAGTATATGTGGGTATTTATATTTTTAGCCGTGGTATGGTTGGTTTTGCTCTTTGGGTTTGTGGTGCTTTTTGGGGCGCCGTATTTGCCGACACTCAACAAGCAAAAACAAGCGGCGCTTGATTTGCTCGATCTGGAGCCGGGGCAGACCTTGCTCGAACTTGGTAGCGGTGACGGACGGATGCTGATTGCCGCGGCAGAGAAGGGGCTAAAGGTAATTGGCTACGAACTCAATCCAATACTGGTCATTTACAGTCGTATTCGTACGTGGAAGTACCGCAAACATATACGTATCATTTGGGCGAATTATTGGTGGCATATGTGGCCGCGTACAGATGGAATCTACGTATTCTTACTGGACAGATATATGGAAAAATTGGATAAAAAGATTATTCAAAATTATCCGGAACAGAAAGTCAAATTGGCGAGTTTCGCATTCAAAATTCCTAACAAGGAAGTCGATGAGGAGAAAAACGGAGTATACCTATACAAATATAAGTAGACTTGGAGTGATGCGTCTCAGAACTACTTATGTCAAACAGTTGCCTAAAGTCCCATCAATGAGGTAGCATAAGCTATATGAATCCTGATAATCCATATCAGCAGCCCCCGACGGGACCTACTCAGGCGATGCCGCCAAATCCTGGTTTACCGCCAGCTGGCCAGCCGATGCAATCTCCGCAGTCATATCCCCAGGCAGGCATATCTATGTCAGAACAGAAAAAGCATAAACCATGGGGACTTATCATTGCACTCATAGTATTTATTTTGGCTTTTTTGGGTTCTAGTGGTTTCGCGTTCTGGGCGTACGCCGAGATGCAAGATTACAAGAATAATTCTGATCAAAAAGTATCAGCTGCGGTAGATGTAGCAATTGAAGAGACGAAAAAAGTCGAAGAGCAGAAATACGCCGAACAGGCAAAAGAACCTCATCTGAAGTATGCCGGGCCAGATACATTTGGAAGTGTTAAATTTGAGTATCCTAAGACCTGGAGCGCAATGGTTGATGTTTCTGGCGGCAGCACGCCAATTAATGGTTATTTTCACGAAGGAATTGTTCCGGGGCCCAGGTCTGGAACAGCTTTTGCGTTACGTGTAGAGGTTATGGAGCGACCGTATGATAGGACTCTGGAAAGCTATGATAGTGATGCAAAAAGTGGCAAAGTACGCGTCTCGCCATATAAAGCGGAGCTGGCTCCTGAGGTACTCGGTGCTCGTGTAGACGGTGAGATTGAACGGGGCATGCAGGGAAGTGCAGTATTGTTCCCCCTTCGAGACAAAACTATTCGTGTCAGTACGCTTTCTGGCCAGAGCTATGGCAAAGATTTCAACGAAATCGTACTAAAGACACTCGACTTCACGCCGTAAAAATTACCTACGTAATCGAACAAACTTAGTATCCAAATGATGGTATAATTGCTTTCATTGAAAGAGGGTACATGGAGTGGCGGGGACGACTGCAGACGACAGATTGCTACGAGCGGTTGCTGAACAGCTAAAACTACCCTTGTTACAAATTGCTCGCGCATCCGAACTTTTCCAGACATCGTCTGGCGCCAAGGACATCCAAAACATTTCTTATATAGCCGAAACGGCTCTCCGATTGGTGGACGGTTTTTTGCTTAGCGCCGATCGACAGGCGCAAGCTATATTCCAGCTTGAGCCTGTATCTGTTGCCTCAGTGTTGAATGAGACAGCGCATAAGCTTGCGCCGCTGGCGAAGCAAAATGATTGCGATCTGGAGCTGAGCCTGTCTGGTAAATATGGACCGGTTATGGCGCACCGCGAAAGTCTGGAGTCGGCGTTACTTTTGCTAGGGTATGGCATGATAGAAACCCGAGCGCTCGAAAATAATCGTCACGTAGTAGTATTGGCAGCACATAAAAATGCTCGTGGTTTGGTTGCTGGTGTCTTTGACAATCAACCGGGTTTGAGCGCCGATACGCTTCGTCGAGGCAAGGCACTATTCGGTGATGTGAAGCAGTCTATACCGGCTGTAAGCGGCTCGAGCGGAGCGAGTATATTTGTAGCTGATGCATTATTCAAGACAATGGAATCCTCGCTTAAGGTAACCAAGCACAACAAATTTATTGGGCTGGCGGCAACGCTCCACCCCAGCGCTCAGCTGAGTCTTGTATGAATATTTTGTTGATAGAGCCAGATACTTTGCTCGGGAAGGTATATGTAAAAGCGCTGGAACAAGCGGGGCACACCGTCGCGTGGGTAAAGGGCGCTCAACAGGCAATAGCTTTGGCTGATATGACTACGCCGGATGCGGTAGTGTCAGAATTGCAATTACCCGGACATGGTGGAATAGAGTTTCTATATGAGTTTCGGTCGTATCCAGAGTGGCAAGCCATTCCGGTTATTTTGCATACTCTAGTGATGACACGAGAAATGGTTTTTCCAGATGAGCTCGGTGTCGTAGAGCAGTTATACAAACCGGCAACTAGTTTGAAGCAACTTGTTCGCGCTGTAGATGAAATCGTGACGACCGCAAAATGAAGCATCAGCTTATCACAACTGGCATCGTACTTGCACGGACTGATTTCCGTGAAGCCGATCGCATCCTAACGCTTTTGACGCCCGATCAGGGTAAACTGAAGGTCATTGCCAAAGGCGTTCGTCGTCCGCGGTCTAAACTGGCAGGCGGTATAGAGTTGCTCAGTGTAAGTAGTATCACCGTCTTGCCGGGACGGGGCGATATGGGCACGCTCGTATCATCGAGACTTATTAGTCACTTCGGTAACATTGTTCAAGACATCAATCGAACGATGTTGTCGTATGAGTTTCTAAAAAGGATGAATCGGATAACTGAAGATGCAGCAGGCGAAGAGTATTTTCTTATTTTGCAACGAACCCTCGAGGCATTGGATGATTTGGAGTTTTCGCCAGAGCTGACAGAGTTGTGGTTCAGTATGCAGCTATTAAATGTGACGGGGCATATGCCGAATCTGTTGACTGATACGGAAGGACGGAAGTTGCAGCGAAATGACCACTATGTGTTCGACTTTGATTATATGGCTTTTCGTGCACAGAAAGGTGCGCCGTTTGCTGCCAACAATATCAAACTGCTTCGCCTCGCATACGCCGCTGATCAGCCACTGGTGCTGAAACAGGTTACTGATGCAGCTAACTGCGCACCGGAAGCACTGAAGTTGGCCGCCAACCTTCTCCGTCTTCAAGTCCGCATTTGATCGAATTGCACAGTAGCCG
>CAZNIN010000009.1:20507-27737 GCA_964573155.1 uncultured Candidatus Saccharibacteria bacterium
GTTTGCATTGGTTCAAATATGTTAAAAGCGCGTGCGGATGTCACGAAGGTAGAGGCTCAGTTCGGAGTTTTTAGGCCAGATGATGAGAGCTTGTTGGTACTTGTAGATGGTTTTAGGAAGGTCAAAGGCAAAGGTTGTCAGGGAATGCAGTTGGGGCTTGTACAAGCTTTTGGTCTAGACGGAACATTACCTCTGGCAGAAGAGCCTCATGAAGGCTACCTGCTGAATCTGGATGTTCACAATGGGAATCAGCTTGTGGGTATCCGTGATGGCAGAAGTGTAGAGTTGCCAAGCGCAGATAGTGAAACTGCGCCACGTACATTTGCCGTAGGATGTATGCGCTCGCTTTTGAATATTGTGCAGCGTCACAAACGGCCGAAGAAAAAGTAGTGCCAATATTGAAAATATGTTGAAAAAGTGCTATAATATACAACAATTATGAGTACGTTTCGTGGAGAAAAAGAAGAGAGGAAGCTCTTTTCTCGCTTAGAGAGAGCCGTCAAGCAGCATGAGGCACGCTTGAGCGACGGCAGAGTTTCGTTGCCAGCTGCGCTTGGAAAGCTAGTGGTCGTTGTATCGAATAATTTTGTGACTGGCGGACAGATTCCTGTAGAGACGCAGCGCAAAGCATTCCATGATGAGGCGGATGATCTTGCCGAAAGACATCGCCACGAATACGCGGACGTAGAGATTCGACGCAAAGCTCTCAGGCACGAAATAGGCTTTGATCTCGCAGACAAGGAAGTGTCAGGCATGGTTTTGATAGGCCATGGTAATATCGGTGATTTCTGGCTCGACGATATGGATAATAGTCATCTTGACTGGCGGAACGTTGCCAAACATTCGCGTCATGTCATGCAAGGTCGTTTCGAGCAGCGCATGTGCGGTCACTTTAATGGTACTCATTCTGTTCCGCTCGGTACTTTTGCTGTTGCGGATCAGCGCAGCGTCATTGCGCCCGTGGGTATACAAATTGATGATGTCGATCCTGACGAATCAGTTTTCCAGCCAGTCTATGGTCAAGCGTTCAGCAGTGCTGACGATATCAGGGGGTTGGTTGATTACTATTGGACCCTCGAAAATGAAGAGGTGGTCGAAGAGCAGTAGTTGCCGCTGCCGCTTTGACTAAATGGTATATAATCTTAACGTAAGAAATCTGGTGGGTTTTGGTTTCCCAAATTATTACAACAAGGAGCAGATTATGGCAGAGATCCTTCGACCTGTTAAAGTTTTGGGAGTAGGGCTACTTGGCGCGTTGGGCGCAAGCACGCTCACGGGCGCTTTGATGGAGCATAAACCCACGGAGAGTGAACAAATAGCAGTTCTGCGGGACTGCGAAGCTCAGCTGAGCGAAACCGGTTCCGTGGAAGATGTGTTGCCAGAATCTTGTGAAGATTATGCATATCAGTTAAGTACTGGGAATGACGGGGAAGCTCCTTTTGTCATACCTCCGAGAGCTGAGCTAGCGGAGGCAGTAGATATTATGGACAACCAAGAGTCGCAAAACGCTCTCGTAAAGGCGCAGCTGTTTATGGCTGCTGTCGGTGGTGTGATGCTTGGTGGCTTGACTGCCATGAGTACTCGCAACATATACGGCAGACGGAAAACGTCCGGCTTGGGAGCAAGAGGCACCGCGGCTGTAGTGTTCGGAATAGGTGCTTTTGTCGGGGGAGGCTTTGCTGCGAATTCCGATCCAAATGTGTTTGAACGTGATGATCTGATTCACAAACAAGGCGTCGAGGCGGAAAGTATTCCTGTAACGAGTGCGGCAGATGCACTTGCAACAGGGCTGGCTACTGGTCTAGCGGCTGGCGGTTCGGCAGGCGTATTATTGTCCTTGCGCGGAAACACTACAAGAAAGCAAAATAGCATAGTAAAAAATTAAAAAATATAATATATAAATACAGATTACCGATGAGTAAAGAAGTTTTAGAAAATATTCACGATTCGATGGCCTCTGCCACTCATGGCGTTTGGTTGGACCAGGATGTGTTGACGGGCGATGGACTGATTGTGCATATTGCACCCGAACTATTCCAGATGGGAGCAGACGGACTGGAATATACCAGATTTGGCCGAGCACTAGGTTTACGTGGTGGAGCTGAGGCATTGGTTCCGATTGTGCCCGAGCTAATGGACAAAGCGATACACGCAGCCGAAGAGCATCCGGGGGAGTCGGTGTATATTGATGAATTGAGGCAGCCCCCAGAGCAATCATGGAATGAGTTTTTCCGCGGGGCGATTACGTGGGCACGGAGTCGCATACACTATCATCTTGGCGAAAGTTTGGAGACACCACTCTTTGGTTTCTTTGATGGGACGCAGCGTAACATTCCGGTGGACGGTGTACTGCAGGCTTGCGCTGCTCTTGTAGATCCTGACCCAATAGACCAAGCTAAGATTGATCAGCTATATGATACATATCATGGGGAGACAGAGCTCACGCCCCTAGATCAAATAGATGTACTATCCTATGTAGGAGCGCCATATGCTGCGGATGTAGCGACTCGTCGAGACGTTGCTTCTTCGCTATACCGTCTCGCCGAGACCGTGAAGCTAGATTATTCTTGTAACTTTCGGGTTGGTGAGCCTATCGACTGGTTGGCTGTTTCGGCGGTAAGGGTCGATAGGCCTGAACTGGCAAAAGCAGCCATGCATTTCCTGACACTCGATACATAATAAGCAACGTATCATTTAGTAATAGCAGGGCGCATTATTGCGGTATTGCTTGAGTTAGTATCTGCGGGAGCGTATAAATAAATCCCATGAGTTGGGAAAAAGAGTTGGGGATAGATAATGCACCTCGTTGGGTAAAAAGCGCACTGATCTCTGGTATTGGTGCAGGTTGCGGCGCTCTGGCAGGGCTGACTCTGGGTGCGAGCGCAGATGTGATTTCGGCACCCGAAGATAACCGCTTGGTTATTGTCGCGGAACACGACAATCCTTTGGAAATAGCAGCCGAACAGCGCCGGCAAAACGCTGAGCAGAAAAACGGAACATATTTCGGGCTTGTTGCTGGCGGCTTGGCGGGAGTGTATGTGAGCAGGTCTATGACCAGACAGAATGAACCAGTAGCACAAAGGCAACCAAAGCTGAAGCTACCCCCGCCACCAAATCACGGACCATACGGACGCAAGCGCAGATTCTAGCCCTATCTGTTATAATACGGATTAATTATGAGTCAGAAGAAAGTTTCCATGGAAGATATTGTCAGTCTTTGTAAAAGGCGCGGCTTTATCTATCAGGGATCTGAAGTTTACGGTGGATTAAGCGGTACGTGGGATTACGGCCCGCTTGGTGTTGCGTTGAAGCGAAACGTTATGGACCTCTGGTGGAAGATGTTCGTCGAAGACCGCGATGACATGTATGGCGTGGACGCAGCGATTCTGATGAATCAGAAAGTCTGGAAGGCGAGCGGGCATGTCGATACCTTTACCGATCCGCTCGTAGAATGTAGTAACTGTAAGGGTCGTTTCCGCGAGGACAAAATCGATACCAGCAAGTGTCCAACCTGCGGTACCAAAAATCCGTTCGGTCCAGCACGCCAGTTCAATATGATGTTCAAGACAAACGTTGGCCCGGTGGATGATGAAAGCTCTACGAGCTATCTCAGGCCAGAGACAGCTCAAGGTATTTTTACGAATTACAAGAATGTTGTAGATAGTTTCAGTCCAGATATGCCGTTTGGTATCGCGCAGCAGGGCAAGGCATTTCGTAACGAAATCAGTCCGCGAGACTTTGTGTTTCGCAGCCGCGAATTTGAGCAAATGGAGATCGAGTACTTTGTCCATCCTGACAACTGGCAACCAGTATTTGAGCAGTGGATAAAGGACATCCACACATTCCTAGAGGCGCTCGGCCTGCCAAAAGATAGTGTGCACGAACTGGAAGTGCCAGAAGATGAATTGGCTCATTACAGCAAACGTACTATAGACTTTGAGTTTGATTATCCGCATGGTCGTGACGAATTGCTTGGTTTGGCATATCGAACGGACTTTGACCTAGGTAATGTTCAGCGTGAATCCGGCAAGAACATGCTATACCGACCAAAAGACGGCAGCGAGCCATTTGTGCCGCATGTAATCGAACCGTCATTTGGTGTAGAACGAGCATTGATGGCGGTTCTTGTCAGCGCCTACGCAGAGGACGAGCAAAATGGAGAAAAGCGTGTATTCCTGAAGCTTCCCACGCACCTTGCGCCCGTAAAAGTTGCTGTTTCGCCGCTACTGAAAAACAAGCCGGAGCTGGTAGAAAAGGCCCGCGAAGTCTACGGTATGTTGAAAGAAGAAATCGGCAACGTCATGTGGGACGACAACGGCAACATAGGCAAGCGTTATCGCCGCCAGGACGAAATCGGTACACCGTACTGCGTTGTCATCGATTTCGACACGCTAGAAGATGGCACCGTAACCGTCCGCAACCGCGACACAACAGAGCAAAAACGGTTAAGCATTTCAAAATTAATTAGTGAACTGTAAGACCTCATGAAGATAGTAAGATACAAAAAACCATCAGTTAGAAATTTGACTGGCTATACCAAGGTAAAACGTAAGGTTAAGCGAGCATCAGGAATTAGCAAGGTCCAGGCATATACAAAACCATCGCGTGTAAAGCAGAAAATAAAATATGAAGGCGGGCTTTACTCAAAACCTATTGGAATCATTAGGAATACATCACATGGAAAGTTGCCATCTTTCCTTGGTTTATTCACAAAAAGAAAATAGTACAGAGGCAACTTTCTTGGAATTGAAATAATCAAAACATGAAAGCGGTTGATCTCCAGAATGAGTTGGCGAAGTACGCGAGTGATGCGGATGCTGTTTTTCTGCAGAAGTTTTTCAAGACAGGCAAAGGACAGTACGGCGAGGGCGACCAGTTCATCGGCGTGCGTGTGCCTATGACGCGCAAAGTTTGCAAGCAGTTCAAGGATTTGCCGCTCCCAGAAGTGCAAAAACTGTTTGATTCGCCGATTCACGAGCATAGATTAGCAGCAGTGATATTGCTTGCAAGCAGTTACCCGAGAGCCGGCAAGGAAGGGCAGAAAAAGATATATGACTTGTATCTGGCAAATGTTTGGAAAGGGCGGATAAATAACTGGGATTTGGTGGATGTGTCAGCTGGGTATGTGATTGGTATGCACGAATATGGTACTGATCGTAAAATACTATTCCAGCTCGCTCGTTCAGAAGATTTATGGCACAAGCGTGTGAGCATCATGAGTGCGTTTTATTTTATTATGAAGGGGGATGCGTCCACTACGCTCCAGTTGGCGGAGATATTGCTACATGATCCGCACGATCTCGTCCAAAAGGCTGTAGGCTGGCAACTGCGCGAAGTAGGAAAGCGCATCAACCGTCAGTTGCTGCTAGATTTCTTGGACGAGCACGCCGCAACCATGCCACGTACGACTCTTCGCTATGCAATCGAGCGCCTCGACGCAGCCACAAAAAAACACTATATGACTAAAAAGAATGATCTAAATAAAACTAGACAAAACAAGAAATAGTTGTATTATTATCTTCTAGGTTTTTATATGAGCATTACACTGGCTACTGACAATATAGAGCAGCGAGAAATTATCGTGTCCCGAGGATGCGATGGTTTTACTGATGCCGAGCTTGCGCAAGTTGTGCGAGGAGCCGCCGCAGAAGACATGGCTCCGATTACAATCGACACGCTTCGTCAGAGCTATGCAAGTATGGGTATGTATGCGCTGTGCGGCGGAGCAAGGGAGTTGATTGGCTATGCGCGGCAGGTTAGGCGCAATGTGATGGAAGTGGACGTTGATGAAGCTGACCAGGCGGCGGTAGTTGAAATTGGGAGTGTATGGGTTGCGCCAGGTCAACGAGGTAAAGGAGTTGGCAAAGAATTGATTCGGAACTCCTCGCGTCTCATGAAGACAGTAGGCTTCTTGCCGGTGGCTGTATGTAATGACGTAAGCCGCCGAACATTTGAGGCGGTAGGGTTTGAACCGATAGCTGAAATGACGAACGACCAAGGCAAGCCGCGCGTGATAGAAGTGGATTCGGAACTGCCCTTGGGCATGAGTTGGCTTTGCCGTGCGCACGTCATCAGTCGACTACGCGAGATAGATCGTTTCGAAAAGAGCAAACTGCTGATATAAACTAGATCATATCAGGTGAGTGGTGAATATTTAGCAGGCGCCAGGATACGATTGCTGGTCTTCGCAACTAATTGACCATGTTGTTCGGCAGATTCTTTCTTGATACCTGTCCATTCTTCGTCTGCGTTGAAGGTAGTCCAAGCTGATTGGCGAGAATTCATATCGTCCCATGACAGGATATACACGAAGTTTTGCATGTCGCCAATGACTTCATCCCAGCAGCCGACAAACTTGAAACCGTGTTTTTGCATGCTGTTCGAAACGTTTATGGAAAGCTTTGCGAACCTGGTTAGGGATTTCGTATACGCGTTCTTCATATATCATATTCATATTTTAGCAGGTAAAGTGATACGATTGGTTTGAGTATGAGAAAACTTCCTCAAATCAGAATCAAAGACGCGTGGCTGCTCAGGATGAACGCATCGCAGCATCTGCATGAGCTGTGGGCGAAAGAAGGGCAGACATTGGCCGATGATGAGCGCATGGCAGAAGTAGTCAGCGCTTATAGAAAGGCTTGGAGCACATACGAAGAGAAAATAGTACGTGGTATGTGTGATTTGTATGATCTGGAGTTTTACCAAAACTTGATAGACGTCTACATTGCACCGTGGTTTGGTGCATTCAGTGACCCGCTGGTAATTGGCGTGAAGCACGAGCCAGATGAGTTTGTTGATACGCTCGCGCACGAGCTGCTGCATCGGCTATTCACAACAAACTCAAAATATATTATGGGGGATGGCACAGAGCTTGGTAATGAGTGGAAGAGGTTATTTGGTACTGAGCACGACTTTAATACCCTTGTGCACATTCCGGTCCACGCAGGGATGAAAGCAATTTACATTGATATCTTGAAAGAACCGGCCCGTTTGAGTCGGGATATTGCGTCCAGTAAAAAGAACGAACAGACTTGGGGCAAGCCGTATATCCAGGCCTGGAAATATGTAGAAAGCCATGACTACAAAAAGATAAACGCACAGCTTAAGGAAAGTTATAGCAGGCTGTGAAATGGCAGAACGTAAGGGTAGGCCTAGCCAGTAGGTGTTATGATTGATACATTATGGGAAATACTGAAGCTTTAGATACCTTGCGTCAAGAAATAGATGGCA
>CAZNIN010000010.1:0-19539 GCA_964573155.1 uncultured Candidatus Saccharibacteria bacterium
ACTAAGAGTGGGTCAATTTTCTGGTAGGAATCACTCACCTATGACCCAGAAAAGCGGCGGAGGATTGTCTCCAATGCATTGATAAAATCTAAAAATTAAAAACACACACGTTTAAATCAAACACACATGGAATAAAGAAGTAAAATAAAACTTCTAAAACCATACATATTTCGCCGCAAGTGCACCAAGCAGGCTTTTCCCGAGTCATCCAGAACGCCTCTTGGTACACGAGCGGCGTTTAAAATTCATGACAAGTTTAAAACCTCGCGGGCCTAATACGCGCAGTTTCATGCAAAGTAATATATTTTACGACACGGCATGTAACGTCTAGTTGGGTGATATTTTCTGCAAGGCACGAAATATGCACATTATTGGTCACGGTTGTATGGGCGTTGTGTATGAAACCGTGAAATGATACGCTTAAGGTATAAGTTTGAGGGAAAATATCAACAGTGTCACATATTATTGCTATCCTAAATCAAAAGGGTGGTGTAGGTAAGACCACTACCGCCATAAATCTTGGCGCATACTTGGCGAAGGCCGGCAAGAGGGTTCTCATTATTGATTTTGATCCACAAGGAAATGCAACGAGTGGGTTGGGCCTTGCTAAGGAAGCTGTCGAGACCACAAGTTATGACATACTATTCCGGTCAGGTGAGATCGCTACGGCAATACATGAGACTGACATACCAAAGTTGAATATTATTCCTACTAACGCAGGGCTTGCCGCCGCAGAAGTTGAGCTGGTCGATAAGCCATCTAGAGAGTTACTTTTGAAAAAGGCCATCACTGGCCTCGATTATGACTATGTGCTTATTGATTGTCCGCCGGCGTTAGGGCTACTGACGATCAATGCCTTATCGGCTGCTGATAAGTTGATTATTCCCGTGCAAGCAGAATATTATGCTCTTGAAGGTCTGGGCCAACTACTGAGTGTTATGCAGCGCGTGAGGCAAGGCTTGAATAAAAATCTTGAACTAATGGGAGTTATAGTTACGATGTATGACAGTCGGACGAGCCTTTCTGAACAAGTTTATGATGAGCTCAAGAAACACTTCGGCGACAAGTTATTTAAGACAATTATCCCACGAAATGTACGATTGGCTGAAGCGCCAAGTTATGGCAAGCCGATATCAGAACACGACAAATGGTCTAAGGGTGCTAGATCGTACAAGCAACTGGCTAAGGAGGTGATAGGTAAATGAGTAAAGGACTGGGAAAAGGCTTTGACGTTCTCATACCTACCGACTTTGATCAGACTATACTGACCGAAGATACCGAGCGAGTACAAAAGTTGTTCATAAAGGATATCGTACCAAATCCTGAACAGCCGAGAGTTTACTTTGATAAGGTGGCACTGCAGGAACTAGCTGCATCGATAGAAAGATACGGTATATTGCAGCCGCTTATTGTGTCTCCCGAAGAGAACCACTACATTCTTGTAGCGGGCGAACGACGCTGGCGTGCCGCGCAAGTTGCTGGATTAAAGAAAGTGCCAGCGATCATTCGTGAGCGCGAAGAACTGGAGCAGCTAGAGATAGCACTTATAGAAAACGTCCAGCGCGTTGACTTGGCACCACTGGAACAGGCACTGTCTATTGAGAAACTTCACCAACAGTTCAATATGAGCTATCAGACAATAGCTGAAAGGCTCGGTAAAGCCCATTCGACTGTTCATAATATTGTGCGACTCCTGAATTTGCCATTAGCAGCGCGTGATGCATTGCAGAATGGAGACATAACTGAAGGTCATGCGCGTTCGATACTGGCGCTAAAAGGCGACGAAGATAAGCAGAACGAGCTTTTGAAGCAGATTATTAAACATGGGTGGACAGTGCGACAAGCTGAACAATTTGTTACAAGTTTGAAAAAAGGCGCTGAATCAAAAAAAGCTATCAAAGCAGTTGTGTCAGAAACGCCCGAAACGAAATTCCTTGGCAAGAAATTGAATACGAAAGTAACCGTCAAGCGAACTGCTAAAGGTGGCCGTCTGGAAATTCACTACAAAAGCGATGATGAGCTGAATACACTGCTGAAACGATTCGATAGTATATAGACAAACCAATAGAGTTCGTTGAAGATCTAGAACGACTCGGCTTTATTGATAGGAAAGATGCGATACGCAAGCGTGCCGACAATATCTGATGCCAGTACAGTACCGAACCTGCGTGAGTCGAGTGAATCAGGACGGTTATCTCCGGCAACAAATATTTCACCCTCAGGAACAGTGAGATCTACATTTATCTCTTCGTCGCTTTCGATAATCTCATAGTTCCCCTCAACGTCTGGGTTGAAACCGTCCGGATGCTCATTGTTGTATACCGTTATAGTATTATTGCGAACAACCACTCTTTCGCCGGGTAGGGCAATCACCCGCTTTATAAGTTGTTTGTCCTGTGTTGGGTCATACTGTTCAATGCCGTGCATAATAAATATGACGATTTCACCACGGGCTGGGATGAACGACTTGTCCGTAATCCGTGAGATTGTTCTCGGCAACTTCCAGACAATGAGCCTGTCACGATTTTGCAAGGTTCTTTCCATGCTTGGCCCATCTACTTCGTACGACTGGAACACAAAAGCGGTCAGTAGGAGTGCTACAATCGGGGCAGCAATGAGGATCAAGATGGTGGAAAATGCGCTCTTCCAGCTCTCGCGTTTGTGCGTTTTGCCGAAGTCTTGCTGCGGTGTAGGTGGCGGTGCAGTAGCATCCCCCGGCTGTTGGTATATTGGGTCTTGTTGCATATAACGTTACTTGTTCAGACATTAACTATATCACTAAAGTAGTATGCGATTCCATCCACAGGCTCGTATAAAACGATTTTACTTGGACGGAACATAGACGATATACTGGTAGCTAGTTCTATGGACAATTTTCGAAGATACAGAGCTCGATCTGGTCATTCGTCATCGACTGATGGCTTCATTCGGGCATCTAGGCCACGCAAGACGCAACGAACACCTTCACTCAAACATGGCAACGCCTATAAGGCTGAGCATTCGAGGATAGGTAATTTTCGTGCAACTGATGGATTCCACCCGGTAGATCTATCTTCCCGAAAGGTTGGACATACTTCTGGCGATGGTTTGCTCGAACGGCGACCAGTGCGCAAAGCTTCTGGCGAGATAAGGCTAAGTGAGGATGCTAAGAAAAATGGTAGACGGCGTCGTTTTGGACTGAGGCGCAAGGAACATGAGCGACTCTCACGTATGCAACGTGTTAAGAAGTTCCTTATATTTAATCCGTTCAAGAAACAGAATTGGACCAAGCAGCGAGCGTTGGCGCATGCAATGCTAGCGATATTCGTTATTGGTGGACTTTTTGGTGCAAGAGCGTGGTGGCTTGCGAATAAAATATTCCAGGGTGGCGGGGGCGCTGTTGCGATGCAGGATAATGTTGATCCGTCTATGCTTCGCGGCGAAGGAGATGGTCGTGTGAACATACTTTTGCTGGGCCGGGGTGGCGAGGGTCATGAAGGCGCAGATTTGACGGACACGATTGTTATCGCAAGTATCAACCCGATACAGAAAGAGGCAGCGCTTTTGAGTATTCCTCGCGATTTATATGTTCAAACAAGTGGCGGCAGCTACTCTAAGATAAACGCAGTATTTGCAAATGCCAAAAGTAACGCTTTGGCGAGTATGAGTTATAGCGACGGTAATCGTGTGGCAAAAGCGGAAGATGCTGGGTTCAAAGCTGTAGAAGACATCATCCAGTCCAAAATTGGTATACCAATCCACTATCACGGTGTCATTGACTTTGCGGGCTTCGCAAAAGCAATAGATACGGTGGGCGGCGTTGACGTGAATGTACCAGAATCTGCCACGGTGTATGAGCCGGGTATGTGGCTATTGGGCCAACATTATAATCTGAATGTACAGGCAGGACGAACTCACTTTAATGGTGTCAAAGCGCTTGCATATACTCGCTCACGCTACACCAGCTCTCGGGGCGACTTTGACCGATCAGAGCGTCAACGCTTGATATTGGTTGCGCTGAAAGACAAGATATTCAGCGCTGGTACGTATGGCAACCCCATCAAGATAAATCAGCTAATGGGTGATTTTGGTAACCATATTCGTACAAATCTTGGCCTGAACGAGGTAAAACGCTTATACGAAATTGGCAGTGAAATTCCCAGCAACAAGATCGCTTCAGTGGGGCTTGCGGATGCTCCTAACGACTATGTAACTACCGGTATGGTGCATGGACAGTCCGTGGTGTATCCAAAAGCAGGATTAGACAACTATAAAGAAATTCAGTTTTTCGTGAGGAATAGATTAAAAGACGGTTTCTTGGCACACGAAAACGCCACAGTGGCAATCTATAACGGAACGGATATTACTGGACTGGCAGGAAGAACTTCGGATGATTTGAAGTCTTACGGTTACAATATTAGTGATGTTGCCGACGCGCCTACCAAGGGCATCCAGAAGACCATAGTGGTGGACCTGAGGAATGGTGAGAAGAAATACACTAGACGTTATCTGGAGAATAGATTCAGTACAACCGCCGTTACCCGAATGCCGGCAGACGCCAAGATAAATCCAGGGACGGCAGACTTTGTTATAATACTAGGTCAGAATGAACAAACTCGCCTCGCGAATTAAGCCAAAAAGCGGCTTTGCTAATTTAGCTCATATTGGGCTGAATGCACTATTGCCCGCGCTACTTTATGTATTAGTGAGGATTGATTTTGCGCCACTTGCTGCTGCGTTGATTATTCTTAGTAAGTGGCGTATGTTTGCGGTGCGGCCCCGATACTGGCTGGCGAATATCCGTGCCAATGCAGTGGATATCATGGTCGGCGTATCAGTAGTAGTATTCATGGCATCGACAAATATTGGTATGTGGCAGGTTGTTTGGGCGACCGCCTATGGTCTATGGTTGGTGTTATTGAAGCCGGGCTCTAGTACGCTCAAGGTCACCCTACAGGCTGGAGCAGGACAATTTGTAGCACTCACGGCATTGTTCCTGGTTTCCGGTGATATGCCCTTGTATGCGTTGGTTATTGCCAGCTGGCTCGTGTGTTATTTATGTGCGCGACACTTCTTTTCTAGTTTTGACGAACCATATACCCAGTTATTTTCCCACTTGTGGGGCTATTTTGCGGCAGCTTTAGTATGGGTTTTGGGGCACTGGCTGCTGTTTTATAATGCGTTAGCGCAGCCAACCCTGTTGTTGGTGGTAATCGGCTATGGTCTGGCGTCTATGTATTATCTTGATCAGACTGATCGCCTCTCCCCAGCTTGGCGTAGACAGTTTATACTAATGATGGTGGCTATTGTGGTGATTGTCCTGACGTTTTCCGATTGGGGTGACAAGGCGATTTAAATAGCGTAGCGATAGAGTGAGTGTAATGAGGGAGGGACTGCTTGTGGAGACAGAAGTAAAAAACGCGCCGCCGGCGCCAGAACAGCAAATACCGAAAAAACCACGTCGTTTAGCGCCATTGGGTATAGCTCTTCTCGTATTGGTCAGTGCAGCTTCCGGCTTCGTTGGCGGCTGGGCAGGCTCAAGAGTCGATGATCAGATAACGATTGACGACAGAACGAACCAGCAGATAATTTCCAACGAAAGCCAGCTATACAGCAAGTTAGCAGATGAAGTTGGACCAAGCGTAGTATCAGTGAATGTAACTACGAGAACCGGAGGCGGACGAGGTTTCTTTGATCTAGGGCCCTCTCAGGTACAGAGCGCTGGTACTGGATTTATTGTTAGCAAAGATGGATTGGTTGCGACAAACCGACATGTTGTGCAGGGCAGCGATACAGTTACTGTCACGCTTTCGGATGGTACTGAACTAGAAGATGTCGAAAAAGTTGGTCAAACCAACGAAGGTGATCCGCTTGACATCGCTTTTTTGAAAATCAATGATGCCAAAGGCAAGGACCTCAAGCCTGTAAAGATAGGTGATTCCAGCAAAATGTCAGTTGGTGAAAAAGTACTGGCGATTGGTAACGCCCTCGGTCAATTCCAGAACACAGTTACGACTGGCATAATTTCCGGTTACGGACGAGATGTGCAGGCGGCTGATGTTACCGGCATGAATGCTGAAACACTGCAGAATCTCTTCCAAACGGATGCGGCCATCAACCAAGGTAACTCAGGTGGCCCGTTGATAAATATGAACGGAGAGGTCATTGGCATAAATACAGCCGTGGCTGGTGACGGAGCAGAAAATATCGGTTTTGCGATTCCAATAAATGATGTAAAGGGGCTCATAGAGAGCGTCATAAAGGTAGGTAAACTTGAACGTCCGTATCTCGGCGTACGTTATGTATCACTTACTGATGACTATGCTTTTGAGTTAGGCGTAGACACTAAGCGAGGTGCGTATATTGTGCCGGGTGATGCAGGCCAGTCACCAGTCATAAAGGGCAGCCCTGCGGATGAAGCGGGCTTAAAGCCTGAAGATATCATTACCAAAATAAATGGTCAGGAGATCAACGAACGTAATAGTCTGACTTCTTTGATCGGAAGGCATAGCGTCGGCGAAGAGGTGACGATCACTTACTTGCGTGACGGTAAAGAGCAGGAAACAACAACAAAACTCAAGGCAACGCCGAATTAACTACTGCCACTAAGTATAGCTTGAGGCGCCGTAAGCAACGCCTTGCTGGTGCCCACCCTGGAACACTTGAATGAAATCGTCGGCTTGTATTTGGCGGAAGCCATGACGAGCGGCGATAAATGCCAGTTGCTTGTGTTGTGGTGGCAGTGATTCGGTAAGGATGTAGCGTGGTTTTTCTGTGAAGCCAGCAGCTTGGGCGAATAATTTGCGGTACGGATCTAGACCATCGGCGCCTCCAAATATCGCCAGGCGTGGTTCTTGCATGGCAGCAGGATTGATCTGATAGTCTTCTGGTACGTAGGGCAGGTTGGCTAGTGTGATGACAGATGTTCCAGGGGTGTCATTGATTGGTTCGAGCAAATCACCCTGCGCAAATTTTATAGCCACATGATGTTTAGCAGCATTTTTCTCAGCTACCGCAAGACAGCCGGAATCAATATCTGTAGCAATAACTGTAGCTTTCGGTAACTCAAGTTTGGCAGTGATAGCCAAGGCGCCAGAACCAGTGCCTACATCTATAATCTCCATTCCGTCTTCAACACCGGGTAATTTTTTGAGTATATCAATCATCGTTTCAGACTCCGGTCGTGGCTCTAGCACGCGTCTGTCGACAAAGAATTCTCGGCCATAAAACTCTGTCTTGCCACGTATGTAAGCTAGAGGCACATGCTTGGCGCGTTCGGTTAGCTGTTTGTCTAGCTCGGCACGCGTCTCATCGGTAACGACAGTGTCCAAGTGCGCCATTAACCAGCTGCGGTCTTGTTGCAGCATGTCGGCAAGAAGAACCTGGCTGTCCAGCCTGGCAGTGCCGATACCGGCGTTTTCCAGTTTGTCTTTGGCGTAGGCGAGCCAGACGCTTATCGTCATAAAAAGGGGATTCCTATCTGTTAGTAACGAGGATAATTGTAACACACCGCATAATTTATTGGAGAAACATTAGAGCACTGGGTTGACAAAAACGCTAATGTTTGATATAATAGTACTATACGTTCATTAAAACAAACAATACAAGGAAATATAATAATGTCAGAAGCACAAACAAATCAACCAATACTAGATAACGAAGGCAACGATTTGCACCAAGAGGCCAAAGATATCTATGAGAGTCATGGCGCGGCTGTTGAAGATCAGCGTTACGCAGAAAATCACGACGCAGCAATACGCGCTGCGCGGGGTGCTATCGAGCAGGCTCTTGCCACCGATGACGAGCAAGATGCTGACACGCAGCTGGCTGCAACGAATATCAAATCAGGCTTGAATAAACAGCTTGATGAGGCGAGCCAACATTATGTAGTAGATGACATTAATGCTGTGCAAGAGTCAGTCGATGAAGGTCGTGAGCACTACGAGCTAAACAAAGAGGGCTATGAGCAGGCGGCTATTCAAGATGCAACAGCGGCTGGCCACGATATAAGCTTTGGCGGTGAGCACTACCCGGCGCAGCAGGCCGAGCAGCCAAAAGGACCTGAGGCGTAGTCTTTACTCTTGGGCGAGGAGTTCGTGTTCGGCCTTTTGGAGTTCGGTGATAATATCGTCGATTTCGCCGTTTAGGGCGGCCGGGATGTTGGAGCGGCTGTAGCTGATGCGGTGGTCGGTAATGCGGTCCTGGGGGAAGTTGTAGGTGCGAATCTTTTCGCTACGGTCCCCGCTGCCAATGAGGTTTTTGCGCTGCGCAGAGGCCTTGGCGTTTTCTTCGTCTATCTTCATCTGAAGAAGGCGGCTACGAAGGACGCTCATTGCTTTTTCCTTGTTCTTTATCTGGGATTTTTCGTCCTGGTTGGTTACTACGATACCGGTGGGTAAGTGCGTGATGCGTACAGCTGAGTCGGTGGTGTTAACGGACTGTCCTCCGTGACCGCCGGAGCGGAAAACGTCTACGCGCAAATCGTTGGCATTGATTTGAATATCGGTCTCTTCGGCTTCCGGCATGACGGCGACCGTGGCGGTGCTGGTGTGAATGCGGCCCTGGGATTCGGTGGCTGGTACGCGCTGCACGCGGTGGACACCACCTTCGAATTTGAGATTGCGATACGCTTCAAGACCATGCACGGCAAAAATAACTTCCTTGAACCCACCAGCATCGGAAGGGTTTTCGCTCATAAGTTCGGTTTTATAATTGTGCGCCTCGGCCCAACGGATGTACATGCGGTATAGCTCACCAGCAAAGATGCCAGATTCGTCGCCGCCAGCTGCGGCGCGGATTTCGATGATGACATCCTTTTCATCATTTGGATCCTTTGGTGTCAGCGCCTCGGTAAGTCGAGCCTCGGTTTGGGCTTTTTGATCTTTCAGTTCCTCCAACTCGCTGGCTGCCAGTTCGCCTAGTTCGCCACCAGCCGCCACCAATTCATGTGCATCAGACTCTCGTTTTTGTATATCCTGCAACTCATCATAGAGACTTGTGATGTTCTCTAATTCAGATATACGCTTGGCGAGCTTGGGATAGTCTTTTGACGAAAATATAGATGGATCCTGCAGTTTTGCTTGCAGGTTTTTGAGTTCGTCTTTCAGTGCTTGTGCTTTTTCTTGCATGGCGATGTACCTAGTATAAAAGAAAACCGCCTCTATGGATAATTAAGAGGCGGTTGGCTGGCTAACGTAGCTATTTCTTGCGCTTGAGGGTGCCAATCTTTTGGCTTTCGTCGGCTTTCGGGCTCTTGGCGCGAACTTTTTGGGCCTTGGCTTTCATGGCTTCAGCACGAGCTTTGGCAGCTTCCTGGCGAGCCTTGAATTTGTCTACGCGTCCTTCAATATCGAGGAGTTTTTCCTGGCCGGTGTAGAATGGGTGCGATGCGCTGCTAATGTGGACTTTGACAAGCGGGTATTCGACGCCGTCGAGTTTGATAGTTTCGTCGGTAGCGACTGTAGACTTTGTCAAAAACGTTTGGTTGTTGTTGAGGTCCTGGAACACTACGGGGCGGTAGTTGCTCGGGTGGATATCTTTCTTCATTGATTATTTCCTGACAGCTCTTTAGTTATTGAAGCCGGTTAGCAGCGAGCTCTATCTGCAGTCGACTTTTAACTCATGTACTCTATATGAAAAGAGTACTATTGTCAATCTGTTTCGTATCTGTTAGACTACTTCAGTCATTAACCCAAGCAGCGGGGAGAAAATCCTTCCTATCGCTATCTGGCTCCAGATACGATGTGGTCGCTCCCAGCGAAGAACGAAAGGATTTACATTATTATGGCTACAGTTGATGTAGACATCAAAAAACTATTAGAGGCGGGCGCGCATTTTGGCCACAAGACCAGTCGCTGGCACCCAAAAATGGCTCCGTATATTCATAGCAAACGCGGCGGCAGTCATATTATCGATCTAACTAAGACTGTGGAAGCTTTGGATTCGGCGCTGAAATTTATCGAAGACGCAGCTGCTGAAGGTAAGCAGGTTCTGCTTGTCGGTACGAAGCGTCAGGCACACGATATTGTCAAAGAGGCGGCCGAAGCAACGGGCCAGCCGTATGTTGTAGAGCGCTGGCTCGGTGGTATGTTAACCAACCGTAACACCATTGGCGGACGTATCAAGTATCTAAAGGATCTTGAAGCCAAAATGGAGAACGGCCAGTTAGCCGCCAAGTATAACAAACTTGAGGTACAGCGTTTCCAGGAAGAGATCGATGAGATGAACCACGTGTACGGAGGTGTCAAGAATATGGCAGCTCGACCGGGTGCGGTTTTCGTAATCGACATTACTCATGATACAAACGCTGTTCGCGAAGCACGCAAGCTGGGCGTGCCAATAATCGGACTTGTCGATACAAACGCTGATCCGACGGATGTAGATTACGCAATTCCATGTAATGATGACGCAATCAAGACACTCAAGCTTGTCATGGACTATGTGCAGGCGGCAATTGAGGCAGGCAAGAACAAGCATGCCAAAAAAGCCGATAAAGAAGTTGAAGCAAAGGGAGGGGAGAAATAATGGCAGAGATTACAATTGAAGAAATCAAACGACTCCGCAGCCTGACCGGTGTCGGCATCACTGACGCAAAACAGGCGCTGGTTGAAGCAGAAGGCGACTTTGACAAGGCGCTGGAAGCAATGCGCAAAAAAGGTCTGACCAAAGCAGAGAAGCGCGGCGAGCGTGAAGCTCGTGCCGGAGTTGTCGGTACGTACAATCACGATAACCGCATAGGCGTACTGGTAGAGGTCAACTGCGAAAGTGAATTTGTTGCTAAGACAGACGAGTTCATGGCATTGGTAAAGGACGTCTCGATGCATATTGCTGCCAGCGCCCCGGAGTTTGTATCTGCAGAAGATGTCGATGAAGCATCACGTGAAGCTAAGAAGACTGAGTTTACTGAGAAAGCAAAGGCTGACGGCAAACCAGAGAACATGATCGACAACATCGTTGAGGGCATGCTAAAGAAGCATTTTGCAGAACGCTGCCTACTCGATCAGCCGTATGTAAAGAATCCTGACCAAACAGTCGGTCAATACGTCAAGGAGCATATCGCGAAACTTGGTGAAAATATCGTGGTTCGCCGATTTAGCCGTATGGCGCTCGGCGAAGTTGAATAATATCCAACTTCACGGGATGACGGAGCCTCTCTTGTTGAGGCTTCGTTTTTTCTTGCAACTGCACTACAATTAAGGGTGTCTTTAAGGAGAAGCAATGAGTCCAGATCAAGTCGTCAATCAAACAAAGGCTAAATTTACTCAAGCAGTGGAGCATTTTCAGGAAGAACTGAAAAAAGTTCGAACCGGCCGAGCACATCCGAGTATGCTCGATGGGGTTATGGTTGAGGCTTATGGTACACCAATGCCGCTCATTCAGGTGGCGAGCGTTAGTACGCCAGAAGCGCAGCTATTGCAGATCACGCCATTCGATCCAAGCAATTTGCAGGCGATTTCGGCAGCAATTCGTAATAATCCGTCATTGGATATGAATCCATCAGATGATGGCCGGGTTGTCCGCGTGCCAATTCCGCCATTGAACGAAGAGCGTCGCCGGGAATATGTAAAGCTGGTTGGTACAAAGGTTGAGGACTGCATGGTTACTTTGCGCAATATTCGTCATGATGCTATGAAGACAATTGATCAGGCGAAAAAGGATAAAGAAATTGGTGAGGACGAGGCAAAGGGCTTACAAAAGCGGGTTGATGAAGCGATGGCCGCGATAAAGACTGATGTCGAAGTGGCACAAAAAGCCAAAGAGCAAGAAATAATGACCGTTTAGGCTGTGCCAAGTATGCAGTTAGAACCAAATATTCCAGAGCATGTCGGGCTGATTCTTGACGGCAATCGTCGCTGGGCACGGGAGCGTGGGCTACCGACGCTTGAAGGTCACAGCCGCGGGTATGATAATTTGAAACATATCACCAAAGCGGCTATCGATCGCGGCGTTACATACGTTTCGGCATTCATATTTTCGACCGAAAACTGGAGTCGGACACCCAAAGAAATCAAGTATCTGATGGATTTGGCGTACCGTATGTTAACAAAAGACGTTGCCGAGCTTAATAAAGAGCAGATCCGTGTCGTATGGCTCGGCAGCCGCAAAAAAGTCAGCCAGAAATTACTAACAGCAATTGAACAGGCCGAAGCTTCAACGCGCGGTAATACGCGCGGTACGCTTGCGCTGTGCTTTAACTATGGCGGACAGGATGAAATAGTAGAGGCCGTTCAAAAAATTGCCGCACAAAGGCTAAAACCAGAGGAAATTACAAGAGAAAAGATAGAGGCGGCTCTCTATGCACCAGTTGTGCCGCCAGTTGACCTGCTTATTCGTACGTCAGGCGAAAAACGAATCAGTGGATTTATGCTGTATCGAGCGGCCTACGCGGAGCTTTATTTTACTGACAAATATTGGCCAGATTTTTCTAGCGATGATCTTGATGCGTCATTGGTCGAATACGCTGAACGTGAACGACGTCATGGCAAATAAATACTAGGCCAGTACGCCTAAAACGTTTATACTGGAGCATTAGATGTTATTACTTATCGTTGGGTTAATTATGTTCATAGGGCTCGTGGTCGTGCACGAGTTTGGGCATTTTATTATGGCCAGGCGCAACGGCGTTGAGGTTGAAGAGTTCGGTATAGGATTTCCGCCAGCGTTTTGGAAAAAACGCGTTAAAAGTGACAAGGGCGACTTTGACTTTACATTGAATGTGTTGCCGCTTGGCGGTTTCGTGAAGCTAAAAGGTGAGAACGATGCCGACACGGAAAAGGGTAGTTTTGGTGCAGCGAGTCTGTCCGCCAAGATAAAAATCATGGTTGCCGGCGTGGTTATGAACTTACTCACAGCATTCGTGCTTTTGACCGTAGTTGCGCTTGTCGGCATGCCGAAACTCGTTGAAAATCAATTTACCGTTTCCAGTGACACGGAAGTGACTAAACAGCAACTACTGGTAGCGTACATAGAGCCTGGCTCGCCAGCGGATAAGGCGGGGTTGGAGGTACGTGATCAATTGACAGCTATTGATGGCCAGCCCGTTGATGCCGCTGCAGATTTCCCCGACGTTACTGAACAGTTGGCGGGTCAAAAGGTTGACATTTCTTATATCCGTGAAGGGGAAACAAGACAGACAGCCGTACAATTGCGAACAGAAAAAGAGGTTGAGGCTAGCCAAGGCACCGATCAGCCGAAAGGGTATCTGGGGGTTGGTCCAAGTGAGTATGTCGTGCAGCGCTCCACATGGTCGGCGCCAGTTGTCGCTGGTGGTCTGATCAAGCAGTTTACGGAACTCACGTTCAAGGGGCTTGGTTCAGCGCTTGCCAGCTTGTTCCAGGGCGAAGGCGGCAAGGCGAGTGAGCAAGTAGCGGGACCAGTTGGCATATTTGTTATTCTCAAGGATGGCAGCATGCTGGGTTATCAGTTCGTTTTGCTTATTATTGCTGTTATCTCGCTGACACTCGCCATTATGAACGTGTTGCCGATACCTGCACTTGATGGCGGTCGTCTCTTTGTCACTCTTCTCTTTAGGGCAGCTCGTCAACCGCTTACAAAGAAAAAAGAAGATATCATCCATGGCACCGGATTTGCTTTGTTAATGCTGCTGTTTGTGGTGATTACGGTGATAGATGTCAGACGCTTCTTCTAACGCCCCGGTTCCACCTAATCGTCATCCTGACGCCAATCAGGCCAAGCCCTCTCATGCACTAAAAAACGAGAGCATAAAATATGGCCCCGTTGCTGCTATTGTTATTACGATCGGAACATTTTTTGCATCGCAGTTCTTGGTCGGGTTAAGTTTCGGCTTACTTCCAGTGCTTTTGGGGTGGGACGTTAGTCGGGTTGATTCATGGCTTACAGAATCGGTGCTCGCGCGGTTTATGACAATTCTAGCGGTCGAAGCAGTAATGCTGTGGTTGCTGTGGCAGTTTATGAAATCTCGCAACATTTCTCTTGCATCGATCGGTCTGGTCAAGCCGGAGATACGGGATATCAGTTACGCGATCATTGGTTATGTGTCATACTTTGTGCTTTTTATCGCGCTGACGATAGCTGTAAAAGGTTTTTTTCCTGGTTTGGATCTTGAGCAAGAGCAGCAAATAGGTTTCAGTCGGTCTACGACAGGCAACGCGCTTTGGTTGGTGTTTGCCAGCTTAGTGATATTGCCGCCAATTGCCGAAGAAATTGTTTGTCGGGGTTTTTTGTACACGGGACTGCGTAATAAATTACCAAAAATTATCGCCGCCATTATTACGAGCATTATATTTGCGGCCGCACACCTTCAGTGGGGCAGCGGCAGCGCTCTGTTATGGGCAGCAGCGCTGGATACGTTTGTACTATCGATGATCTTGGTGTACTTGCGAGATAAAACCGACAGCCTGTGGTCGCCCATATTGGTTCACATGATAAAAAATGGCCTGGCGTTCTCTTTGTTATTTATTTTTCACCTCTAAAGTGGTATAATTTTCTCCGATGAATTATAAAATGCAGTTCGAGCTCGATGTGCCGACACCGCCCACCCCGGGGCGATGATATTTGTATTTTGTAAAGAATAAATTTGATGCCCCTCTGAGAAGAAAGAGGGGATTTTTTATGGAGAAAATGATGCGAAACGAGATAATACGGTGTGTTGAAGCGGACGAACAACAAATTCTGGATGTTTTTGATGATGATTTATTTGCCGGACATCTAAATGCAGAAGCTTTGAGTCATTACCAAAACATGGATCCGATTACAGAGCTTGATGTGGTGATTGATGCGGCGATCACTCGTGCGTTAAATCTTTCGATTTCAGATGGCACAAAGCTTCGTCCTAAAGTGTTACAATAAACCAAACAAGGAATATGAAAAGTATGAAACTATCCGAATTATTTACCAAAACCCGACATAATGCACCTGCTGACGAGGTCGCCAAAAATGCCCAATTGCTGATCAAAGCCGGCTTCATCCACAAGGAAATGGCTGGGGTGTATAGTCTTTTGCCTCTTGGCTACAGAGTTTTGGAAAACATCATAGCTATCGTGAAAGAAGAAATGGATGCTGTGGGCGGCGTACAGATGAAAACATCGGCTCTCCAGAGCAAGGAAGTGTGGGAGAAAACGAATAGATGGGATGACGAAATTGTCGACAACTGGTTCAAGACCGAACTCAAAAATGGTACGGAACTCGGTCTTTCGTTTACGAACGAAGAGGCGTATTCCAGTATCGTGAAGAACTTCGTGCGATCATATAAAGACCTGCCTATTTATCCCTACGACTTCAAGACGATTTTTCGTAATGAATTGCGCAGCAAGTCCGGCATAATGCGGGGCCGTGAGTTCTACTGGAAGGCGCTCTACTCTTTTTCCAGAGACAGAAAAGAGCACGACGTATTCTATGAAAAAATGCAGCAAGCCTACGCCCGTGTGTATGATCGGGTAGGTATTGGAGACAAGACCTATATGACATTTGCTTCCGGCGGCACCTTTGCTAAATATTCGCACGAATTTCAGACGGTTTCGGAGGCGGGCGAAGACACGATTTACATAGATACGCAGAAAAATATTGCCATTAACAAAGAAGTGCTCACTGATGAAGTGCTCACTGATTTGGGACTGGAGCGTGCCGCACTCACTGAGCGAAAATCAATAGAAGTTGGTAATATCTTCACCCTGGAATACAAGTTTTCTGAACCGTTCGGCTTGACGTACACGAATGAGGATGGAGAAGATGTACCGGTTTTTATGGGTTCGTATGGCATCGGTATTACACGACTGTTGGGTACTATTGCTGAAATACTTTCCGACGATCGTGGATTGGTCTGGCCGGAGAATATTGCACCGACCAAAGTGTACCTCGCAAGACTTGGAAATATATCATCTGTGATATCAGTAGCCGATGAGCTATATAACCGCTTGACGGATTCTGGTGTTCAGGTATTATATGACGACCGCGATGCTCGCCCCGGCGAAAAGTTTGCGGACGCAGATCTTATGGGAATCCCATATCGTGTGGTGGTGAGCGAACGAACGATTGCGTCAGGGGAGCATGAGCTCAAGAAGCGTACAGAAGCAGAGCCAAAATTCCTGAGTTCAGACAAAATCGTAGAATTCTTAGCATAAACAAGTTTTGGTATAATAATGTAAATCCGAGAGACCGTGGTTTACCTTCAGAAAGGAGTCTTATATGAAGAAACAATTTTACCTGACCAAAGAGGGCGTGGCTGAGCTAGAGGCCGAGCATAAAGAGCTTGTTGAACAGCGTGGACCGATTGCAGAACGCATCAAAACGGCACGTGAGTTCGGTGATCTGAGCGAGAATGCCGAGTACAGCTCTGCTCGACAGGAGCAAGAGCTAGTCGAGAGTCGTATCTCGGAGATTGAAAACATCTTACAAAACGTAGAAATCATCAAGAAACCGAAAGGTGATAGTAGGGTTCAGTTAGGATCAACCGTTAAGCTAAAAGACGGCAATGGTAAATCAAAAGAGTTCCAGGTCGTCGGCACCGTGGAGGCCGATCCCCTAAACGGTAAAATCTCTGACGAATCGCCAATTGGCAAGGCGCTGCTGGGCAAAAAAGAAGGCGAAGAAGTCGAGATAAAGACCCCGATGGAGACTGCTACTTACAAAATTGCCGACATCAGTTAAATTGACTATAATCTCTTATTTATGGTACAATATAAAGATACCCTCATGCAGATAGTTCTACATTCACTGGTTACAAAGACAAAGCTTCGGTCGTAAGCGCCTAGAAGCATATTTGTAACACCAAAAACTCCCGGGCACTTGCGACGATAAGGCTTCGGGAGTTTTTGTATTTTGTGGAAAGGAACTAAAAATGGGTGAACTGATAATAGAGAGCCTAGAGACACAGGGTCGTCTCGGTGACTGTGGGTTACCGCTTACAGTGTTGCGGGATTGTCGAATTCGACAGGCGATGTCGGATGTTGTGCAATATGAAGACGATCAGGTTACCGAGATTACAAAAGAGCTTCAGCAGCAGGAACATATGGTTTTGCTGCACTCTGCAGTAGTACAGAGACCATTCAGCCTGCCGTCTGCGGTAATGGGCGGTGCATCTAGTACATTTGGAACGGACAATGAGGTGATGCGTGCATTTGCATTTGACGCTTACGAGGCTTTGGATACATATTTTGGTGATAGGAGGTGGTGTCATTGGCTTATAGCGCCTTACTTTGCGGCAGGCGATGATTTGCGTACCTCGATGTACATTGGTGTATTTGCTAAAGATTTTGCTGAAACAGTGGTAGAATAGGGTAGAAATATGGCAAATCTAAAAGAACTCAGAGACGAGCGGCTGCGAAAGTTGGATTCGCTCAAAGAACTCGGCATTAATCCATATCCGGCTGAAGCGGGACGTACTAATACGACGAAAGAAATTATCGAAAAGTTCGACGAGCTTGAAGGCAGTCTTGTTACGCTAAGCGGTCGTTTGGTTAGTACGCGTAAATTTGGAAAGATAGCGTTTTTTGTTCTGCGCGATGCTAGCGGTCAAATTCAGCTGTTCCTGAAGCATGATGTTGTGCAGCCGCTCAACGCTCAAAAGAGCCAAATCGGCTTTGAGCATATTAACTTGCTCGATCCAGGTGATTTTATTGAAGCGACCGGTAATGTTATCAAGACACAAACAGGCGAGATTTCGCTAGAGGTTAACAATCTCCGTGTGCTAACAAAATCGCTCCGGCCTATGCCAACAGAGCAGGACGGCTTTACCAACAAAGAAGAACGGATGCGTCGTCGCTATGTAGATATGAATGTAAATCCAGATGTGCGCGAGCGATTTATTCGTCGTAGCAAGTTTTGGCAGGCGACCCGCGATTTTCTGAATGAGCATGGTTTTGCTGAAGTTAACATTCCAGTGCTCGAGCATACTGCTGGTGGCGCAGACGCAAATCCGTTTGTGACGCATATGGATGCCTTAGATCAGGATTTTTATCTACGCATCAGCCACGAATTGCCCCTGAAGCGCTTATTAGTTGCCGGTTTTGAGAAGGTATATGATATCGGGCCGCGATTCAGGAATGAGAATTATAGTGAAGAGCATCTTCCAGAGCATATTGCCATGGAATGGTACTGGGCGTATGCCGACTGGGAAAAGGGCATGACCCTGACTGAACAGATGATACGGCGGATTGTTGACGAAACATGGGGAAGGCGTACCTTTACTTTGGCCGATGGCAAAGAAGTAGACTTTGGCGCAGACGGAGAAAATTTTCCTCGTATAAGCTTTGTAAACGTGCTTCGTGAACAATACAATATAGATGTATTCAATGCTTCAATGGAAGAGGTTCAAGCTAAGCTCAAAGAACATGGCCTTGAAGTAGAGAAGCAGGACAACCGTCAGAGAAGCTTGGATAAGCTTTGGAAAAAATACCGCAAAACCATTCCTGGCCCCGTGTTTTTGGTTGATATGCCAACTTTCATGCAGCCTTTGGCCAAAGTTCAGCCAAACAATCCGGATCTTACCGAGCAATTTAACCTCGTATTTGGAGGCAGTGAAATGTGCAAAGCATATTCTGAGCTGAATGATCCAGTTGATCAATATGAGCGTTTTGTCGAGCAGGAAAAACTGCGGGCAGCAGGTGATGACGAGGCGCAAATGATGGATATCGACTATGTGGAGGCACTTGAATATGGCATGCCGCCAGCCTGTGGTCTCGGTTTTTCAGAGCGAATATTCTGGTCACTCGAAGGAGTGACTGCTCGTGAAGGTGTGCCATTTCCGCAGCTTCGTGCCGAGGTGGATGAGGTCACGAAAAGTATGTATCCAGACAGTAAACTTTAAGTAGAATCTAGGCCTTATCTACATTTTGTTGATTGATTCCATTGGTGAGGTTGGAGTATCCGAGCGCCTGAAGTAACTGGATGGCCATGCCCGAACGATTGCCGGAATTACAATAAAGAATTATTTCAGTATCATTGTCTGGAAAACGACGCGGTATTTCTGTGGGTACGTCGGAAAGCGGTATATTGATGGCACCAGAAGCGTGGTTGGTTATGTATTCGTTTGGCTCTCGTACGTCAATTATCACCCTGGTCATAAGCTTATTATACGTGCTTTTTTGCTATACTACATTTCATAATGATAAGTCCGGAAGCATCTTCAGGCAGCGAACGGCAACAACATTCATTTGTGAATGAGGATAGATATTGGCGCGTGCGGGCGAATCTTCAAAGACTTATGGAGTTTGCGGATGTCCGGATAGAAGGTGCCGAAGTATTTTCTGAGTTGGCCGCATCGCAGCCGGAACAGGGCGCGATTATCGCTCCAACACATACCAGCTGGTTTGACGTGATCGCAATCGGAGTGGCGAATTCAGAGCGGCCGATGCGCTTCTTGGGCAAGCAAGAGTTGTGGAAATTGCCTTATATCGGGGGGTTGGCTCGAGACCTAGGAGCATTTTCCGTGGACAGAACGGATGAAAGTTCGCGGCGTAGTGCGCTCGATACCTCAACCCAACTAGTTGAACAGGGGGAGTGGGTAGTGATGTACCCGGAGGGGACACGCAACAAATCAAAGGATCGTCGTAGTACGGGCGACATAAAATCAACGGGTGTCGC
>CAZNIN010000010.1:19639-25003 GCA_964573155.1 uncultured Candidatus Saccharibacteria bacterium
CGCTATCATCTCGCTCTATGAGCACAGAGGATGATAGCGTATTTTTTCGCATTGCAGAAGATATTTTTGAGGCAGAAGAACTTGAGCAACTTCCTGAGTTTGATCCGCCAGTCGAGAATCCAATCACAGATCAGTATACGACCGCGCCATTGTGCTTAGGGCGAGAACATTTACTCGAGGCTTTTCATGAAGTACTCGATTGGTCAATGGCAGACAGGCAAGCAGACGAATGGCCTGAGCTAACTGCAAAATTTGCGGACGCGATTATTCCTAGCCTGGACATCAGGGCAGGAGAAGAATTACGGATCGATAGACCACAGGTATTTATGGACTTGAATGGGCCAGGTGTTGTCTTTGATGGGGATAATGTCGTAGGCACTTTCCTCGGACTTACTCCAGGTAAACTGTTTTTTGTGGACGAACAACATGGGAGCGAAGAAGAAGCAGTGTTGGCCGAAACGGGAGAGATCGGCTTATATGTCGTATTGCAAAATGCGTACATAGAAATGGCAGATGACCAGGTGCCTCTTCGGGGCAATACGTTAATTTCATTGAGTAATGGAACTCCGGACTTGCTCAAATTACTGCGCCCTTAGGAAAGAGCGTATAATCTCTATACATGGACACTGTGGTATTTTCAGCAGGATGTTTTTGGGGAGTACAATATTACTTTGATCAAGTTCCTGGTGTAATGAGAACGACCGTGGGATATACGGGTGGCCACACAAAAAATCCATCATATGAAGACGTTTGTGTCGAAAATACCGGACATGCGGAAGCGGTACTGATTGAGTTTGACAGCAAGAAAGTGAGCTATGAAACTCTCGTCAGACAGTTTTTCTACATGCACGACCCAACGCAGTTAAATAGGCAGGGACCTGACGTTGGCGATCAATATCGCTCTGCGATATTCACCATGAATGGCAGCCAACAGATGATTGCCGAACACATACGAGACGAGGTTCAGGAAACCTTAGACAAGTCGATTGTTACGCAAATTATGCCTGCTGGCGAATTCTACGAGGCTGAACCGTACCATCAAAAATACGTAGAAAAGACTGGCCGCGGTGCTTGCCATGTAGCATATAGACCAATGTAAATCGCATCGGGAAGAGCAGCCGGACAAAATGTATTCTATTTTGCTTAGCAGAGATGAGAAACCCCGAAGAGGCGTCTCATAAAGGACCCTATCACCAAAAATACACACAAAAAACGGGACGCGGCATGTGCCACGTCCCGTATAAAGAATTATCTGACTCTACTTGATCAGGTTTTTAACGGTGCCTGCAAGGTCGGTCGGTAGAACTATCACCGTTTTCTGACTTGCTTCTACGGATATTTTCTCCAGTGTCTGCAGTGTCCTAATAGAGACGCCACCGGGGATTCGGCTAAGCATTGCCGCAGCTTCGGCGACCTGCTGCGCGGCAGCTTTTTCGCCTTCGGCGTTGATTATCACAGCACGTCGTTCACGTTCGGCTTCGGCTTGTTTGGCCATGGCGCGTTTCATATCTTGTGGTAACTCGATGTTCTGTAGTTTGACGTTTTCTACGTCGATACCCCATTTGTCAGTTTCTGAATCCACAATTGTCTTTATCTGTGTGCTGACCTCTTCGCGCTTACCAAGCAGCTCATCCATTTCGACGTTACCGACGACATCTCGCAGTGCAGCTTGAGCGAACTGACTTGTCGCGTAGGCATAGTTGGTTGTTTCCAGCACGGCTTTAGCTGGATCAATTACGCGGAAATAGACGACAGCATCGACACCGATAGTAACGTTGTCTTTAGTGATGACTTCTTGTTTTGGTACATCTACTGGTGTTGACCGCACATCGACTTTGCGAATTGTCTGCAAGACGGGAATGATTATATTGAGTCCGGGTGAACGCAGGCTGGTAAATTTACCGAGCGTAAATACAATACCCCGTTCGTATTGGTTAACAATCCGAATACCAGACGCCAACACAAAACCTACAATTATAACGAGCAGAAAAAACAGGCCTTCCACGATAAGTCTCCCTACGTTAACGTAATACTCTAATTGTAGCAGAAGCTGCCGATGTGACAGTAGTTGTTAATAAAACAGATAAAGTGATACACTCAACCCATGGCAACTACTACTAAATCAACCAAGGCCAAAACAAAAACTGCCGCCGCTAGGACCACTAAAAGTTCTGCCAAGCGGACAAAAGCAAAAGCTGCAACAACTAAAGCGGCTGCGACCAAAAAAGCAGCGACAAAAAAAGTAGCAGCAAAAAAGTCGGTTATTACTAAATCAACTAACGCTAAAACGACAAATAGTAAAAAGCCAACGCGAACAAGTAGGACTGCTGTCGCTGGTAGATTCAAGTCATTTAAGCTGGCGAGGTCAGTGACTTTGCGTACATTACGGGGCTTGCACTTGATCACGGCTGGATTACTCGTGTTGCTTGCTCTCGCTGCCGGCTATTTCATGGACAATACAAGCTATCAGCTAACAATTGGTCACATAGCCAAAGACGAGCTCACGAGCACGACTGAAGCGGTGCTAGTACCCGCCGTACAGGCCGTATATGATGTAGAGCTGCGTTGGCTGGTTATTGCTACCCTCGTGGTGTCAGCTATATTGCCTATCCTATATCTGACCAAGCTCACCAACCGTTATTCGGCGTACCTGAAAGAGACGCGTATGTTGCCGTTGCGCTGGATTGACTTTGCAGTGACTGGCGCGCTTATCGTTGAAACGACAGCGCTTGTCAATGGTGCAAGTGATTTGCCGACGCTCAAGCTTCTAGCAGGACTCGTAATTGCTACCGCATTGATTGGGCTCATCGCTGAACGTCAGAACAATGAAGTTGCGACACCGGTTCGAAGTGCATACCTCACAAGCTTGTTTACTGGCCTGTTGCCACTACTGTTTATCGCAGTTTATATGACCGCTACTGCTGTCTACGGTACGACTCAGCTGCCTTGGTATGCGTATGCGTTGTTTGCAGTGGTGTTGTTTCAGTATGTTGCGTGGATGCGCAACATGCGAATGCATCTGCGAGGCGCGAACAACTTGATTATTGAGCGTAATTATTTGGCGATCAGTTTATTGACGAAGGCAGCTTTTGCGATCGTCCTCATCGCAGGATTTTTCCGCTAAAGTTTCATGCAGCTGTTTGAAGTTAAGATCGATAAGCTTGTCCATGGCGGGCAGGGTATTGGTGTGTTGCCTGATGGCCGTAAGGTTTTCGTCTGGGGTGTATTGCCTGGCGAGCGCGTATCGGTGCGCCTGACCAAAAAGCGTCGTGACTATGCTGAAGGCATTGCTGAAAAAATTCTGGATAGTGATAGGACTGACAGAATTGGTCAAGAAGTTGTTGCGGATGAAATGCTTGCAACACAGCCCTGGCATATCCTGGACTGGACAGCGGAGCTTGAGGCAAAAAAAGACATCACGCACGAAATATATGAGCGCGAAAGGGTGAAACTACCGGAGTTCGAGGTGCAGACTTTTGGTAGCCTTGATGGCTATCGCAACAAAATGGAATACGCATTTTGGGGTGATGAAGATGGTATATCGCTCGCTCACTACAAGCGCGGAAGTCACGGAAAAATAAAAATTAGGCAGAGCCTGCTAGCTAATGACTGTGTGAATACGGCTGGCTTAACGCTTATTGATGTCCTGAACAAACACGGCATCCGAGCAAGTCAACTAAAGTCGGTAATTATTCGGGGCGTCATGCCATCGCAAACAGCTATCGCGCTTTTCGTAAAAGACGAGAACTTTCCACGCCTAGATTTTCCTGCGGGAACGGTCGTATATTATAGCAATCCAAAAAGTCCAGCCTCTGTGCCGACTAAGGAGCTGTACCGGCACGGCGACACGTCATTAACGCAGCTTGTCCTTGGCAGGCAACTTACCTATGATGTGCTGTCCTTTTTTCAGGTCAATGTGCCAATCTTTGAAAAAGCCCTTCAGGATATGCAAAAACATATGCTGCCAGATATGCCGGTGGTTGATATGTACGCGGGCGTTGGCACCATTGGCTTGGCGCTTGGAAAGACGCCGCTCAAACTCGTAGAAATAGATCCTTTCAACGTCATGATGGCAGAGAAGAACGCTGCGGCAAATAAAAATATTGAGATCATCCAGGCGAGCACCGAACAGGCGCTCGACCACATCATACCTGACAGCTGTCTCATACTTGATCCCCCAAGAAGTGGTCTGCACAAGAAAGTCGTCGAAAAAATACAAAACTCACAGCCTCGTCAGGTTATGTATTTGTCATGTAATCCCGCTACCCAAGCTCGCGATGTAGCTAAACTGCTCGACACGTATGAGCTCGCATTTTTTGGTGCCTATAACTTCTTTCCGCGTACGCCGCATATCGAAAGTCTTGCCGTGCTTTCCAAGAAGTAGTCTCCTCGGTTGATCTTAGCAAAATTTCGGCACCAATACCGTATACTTATATATAAGATGAGTAACCAAAAATCTGACAAGGCGATAATCTTTGACCTTGATGGTACATTGGCCGATAGTATCACTGTAGGGCTAGAAATCTTGAATGAACTGAAGGTCATCGAACGGACAGTGACACGTGATGATTATGACCGGACAAAAAATATGACCATCAAGGCAATTTTCAAAGAGTTTGGTATTCCGCTTTGGCGCGTCCCACAGCTGGCTATGAGGGGGCGTAGCGCGCTCACGAAACGTATGCACGAGATTCCATTTTTTGAGGGCATGGATGATACGATTCAAGCACTTGCTCATGACCATCGTTTGTTCGTTATGAGTTCTAATAGTTTGGCAAACGTGCGTAAATTTTTAGAAATTCACCATGTTCGTGAACCTTTTGAGCAAATTTACGGTGGTGTTGGTATATTCGGCAAGGCAAAAGCACTCAACCGTATTATCAAACAACATGACCTAGATCGTTCGCAGACCTACTATGTCGGGGATGAAGTACGAGATGTTGTGGCTGCAAAAAAAGCCCGCCTCAAGACCGTCTCCGTGACCTGGGGTTTTAACGGCGAGGAAATATTATCAGCCCAAAACCCTGATTACATCGTGCATACACCTCAGGAGTTAAGAGACGTTTTTGTCAAAGTCTAGCTTATGAAGATGCACAGGTTCTATGTACCGGATACAGAATTGAAACATGATTTCTGGCTGCACGAGGCCAAGATGTTACACCAATGGAATAATGTGCTTCGTTTCAGGCCGGGTCAGCAGGTAATTCTGTTCGATGGTGTTATGCACGATCGACTGTACAAGATTGATGAACTAAAAAAAGATGAAGCACATCTGCTGCACATAACGGATTTTGAGCGCAAAGTGCCGAAGCGAAATGTGTATTTACTGTGGTCGCTGTTGAAAAAAGACAAGAATGATTGGGT
>CAZNIN010000011.1:0-23834 GCA_964573155.1 uncultured Candidatus Saccharibacteria bacterium
TGAAAATGAGCGCCACCCTTCTCGACCTGCTGGCTTATATTGGTACTGAAACGTTCTAGATTGGGCGTAAAACCAAATGCCCAGTCACGACCTATGCCTCCAAAATAGGGCTTTGGCATTTGTTGATATTTCAATAATCTTGCAAGCCAATCATACACCTGCAATACGTCTTCTGGGCGAATATTCTGTGAAGTAAGAAGCTGCGTGAGTTGCGGGGATGACAGGATAAGGGCTGTCGCCACTGTGCCCGCCGTGAGGTTATTTGGGTCGTGCGCTGACTGTAGCTTCCGGGCAAGCTGCCAGACTTGCTCCATGTCGGCATCGTTATCACTGAGCGTCTGTTCTACAAGTTTGGGGTCAAGCAGCAAACGATTGGTAATAAATATTTCTTGCCAATGACCAGTCATGGCCGCCCAAGCTGATCTTGGCGTAACCGGTTGTGTAAGCTTTGCAAGAAAATCTGCATCGAGTAAATCGTCGACACTATTGCCAGGATTCTTTGCCGGAAGCTTTATGAGCTCCGTTTTAAACCATGTTATCCACATCAGAGCAATGAGTGCAGTTGAGAGCAAAAAATACCCCAAATGGTTGTCTTGAAGCAGGATGAGATACGCGGCCGCGAAGCTAGATATAGCGCCAATAATAATCCATGCAACGTACCCGCCCTTTTTGAGGCGCATACTCAGGCGTGCCTTTCTAGCGCGAATGCTTTGTAGATTCAGTGATGCTCCATTCACCCTGTAATCCCCCGAAAGATACTGTACAGAATAGCAACTGGTATGAGAGGCCAAGTCAGCACAATCCCAACGCTCAAAAGAAAGCTGCCAGTTATCATAATGAGTGCGGCAAAAAGCACTCCAAAACGAACTACCATGCCAATGAGGCGCGAAACCATATTGTCCATCATTGCTTGCATTTTGGCGTCAAAAGATTTGCCGGTGTACTGAATACGTTTCCATGGCGCAAAAAGTGTTTTTATGAGCGTACCGGCTGAAAATGCTTGAGCAACGTTTACCGTTCTGGTTTTTATTCTTTTGACTGCGTGAACCCATCCCGGCCCATACCACCAGCGCAGCATTTCAATTAACATATGATTATTGTAACAGTTTTTGGTCAGTATTTTTACAACATTTAGCGTAGTTTGATGGTTGTATTGCTTGCCGAAACCATCAGCATACCACCCTTGCCAATAGTTTTATGGCCCAAATCAATCCCAATCACGATATCGCGTACGCCCGCAAAAAAAGTCCTTCACGGTATTCGCACCAAGGATAGCCTAGCCCGTTATGGTTCTATGTTCGATATTGTTCGTGGTTCTAAGTATCATGCCCGGGCCATGTACGTGCATGGAATCCTATCCAACCTGCGGAACTTTGCGCTGTCGACGTTCTTCCACAACGACTTTTAGTCTGTAGCGAGCCAAAGGAACGCTTACGACTTTCAGGTGATGCCAGTAAGTGTAGTGTTTTGCGGAACTGGCACCGATTTCTGCGTCCGCTTGCAAAAGTGGCTTTTTGTGTTTGCGATAGTCGACGTAGGTATAGATGACAGCAGCAATAATACTGCCGGCTAGGAATGTTGTGACGAGTGTAGTTAAGCCAGTTTTTGCAAGCTCACCTGCTGGCGTGCTGGCCGGCTGCTCGGTTGCTAAACCGATCGGGTCAACGATTACACCATTGGCTTCATCGTCATCATCGTATTGTCCGCCATCAGTGATGCTGTAGCTGAGCTTTAGTGCAGTCGACTCCCCTACTGTTGTTTGGGCAAGGGTGGCACCCAGTACGTCGGAGAATGTATTGGTGCTAGGATTGAATTTGCGGGGTAGGTATCCTTCCGGGCTGATTTGGGTATGAATGAACATCTCGACATCAACGGTTTCGCCTTTGCTGCAGTACAGGGTGAAGTCCGTGAGGCCGTAAGGATAGTGGTAGCCGTTGTCTTTTCGATCCAGCGATGCAAGATCGATCGAAGATACACGACCGTTTTCGGAGCAACCTTCAGTAACCAGGGTGATATAAATATTTGCAGAGTTCACGAAAGTTGTAACAGTCGGCTGTTGACTATCGGGGGTTCCATCCGCATTGGCGTCTCCATTATTCGGTCCCCCCGCTTCCTCGCTATCTGCAATACCATCGGCATCAAAGTCGGACTGGCTTCCGATACTTATGTTTTGCGAAAATTCACTTGTCGCCCCGAAACCTGTTGAAGAAGTTGCATCGATGGCCGTTGTGGTGGCGCTCAAGGCTTTTCCGCTATAGTTACTGTTAACTGTTAGCGTTGTGGTCTTATCAGTGCCAGGGCTTACAGTTGCAGAACCGATGTATGTCTCGCCAGGTCCATAGCCGAATATTGATCGTTCATTGTTAGTAAAGAACTCAATGCGATACGTGTTACTAGGGCTACCTGCTGCATCGAGATCATACGTAATAGTCAGCTTATCACCAATCTGCTGGGCCGTTTTGAGCACGGGATAATTTATTTCATTGTTTGGGCCTCCGTCTGTGTCATTGACATCGTTTGGGTTTGGCCCGCGTTTTTCAAATTGATCAGGAGTGAAATTAGCGTCATTATCGATAAACTCAGATAAATCTATGCCGAGGTTAGTATTGCCAACGCCGAGAAGATTAAAGACACTGACGCTGTGAATGCTATTGCCGAGCACTGCAATGCGTGATGGAGTGATGGTCATGTCTCCAGCGGGAATGTACATGCTTGCAATTTCAATGCCCGAGCCTCGTACGCCGGCAATAACATTACCTTCGCCGCTATTAGTTCCCCCAATCAGTGAATCGCTGCCCGCTACCACAGTAACACCGATACCATTAGTTATTCCACTGTTCGGCTTGCCGGTATAATCAGTGCCAATATAATTTCCCTGTACTAGGTTATTGGCGGAGCTTATCACTATACCAGACATGTTTCCGGATATTAGATTACGCTTGTTGCTGTCTGACCCCCCGACCTTTGCACCACCTGCGCCTAGTAAGTTCATGCCCATATGAAACGGTGCAGAGAGTCCATTCGCATCGACTGTACCTGGCGACAAGTCTGTCACGCCATCCTTTGCCATGCCTACGTAGTTTCCGTATATCAGAGTGGACCCTCCGGCTGCGGCTACGCCGGCGCCTTGCGAAATTGAGCTGTGGCTAAAGATAATATTTCTATCTGCCGGGCTTACGCCCCCTATGGTGACATCATTGCCCACGGCAATGACACCTGCACTGTTGCTGTCTATAGCACCTGCTGTCGTGCCGTCAGCTCGCAATCCGATATAGGAGCCCTGCAAAGAGGTGTTATTGCCGATAAGCCCGACGTTACCCTTGTCCAGCTCTCCTGAAAGCCTACTGCTCCCATAAACGGCGAGTCCTTTGATGATTGAACCCTCTGCAGCAAGACCGATACCGTGCTGGGTAATGGTAGCGTCCTCACCATTTATCTCGATTTTGATAACACTGTTTATTGGTTGAGGAGTTTGTGATGTATTGGGTTGCGCGCCAGGTTGGGAATATCCATCGATAGTGAGCTTTTCGGTCACGAGTGGCAAATCTGACTGGATATTGATAGTGTGCACATCACTTCCGGGTATATTGAACTCGACCACATCCATATCTGTTGGATTGCCGTTGCTATTAGCGTCAAGTATGGCCTGGCGTAGTGACCCCGCTCCGCCATCGTTTGTATTTGTTACCGTAAATGTTGCCGGTGCCGCACTCGCCGACGTGTTGGTTAACACTAACGTTGCGCCAAACATCCAAGCAATCAATAAGAATAATTTTTTATATTTCATATTCCCCTCATGTTTTCTTCCACTCATGATACAGTATTGCGCGACCGTCTGTCTACCACATAGACGGGATGCAAAAGTTTTTTGTTTTGGCTTTAACTAAGGCTATTATTTCTTTTCGAAACCGCAGGACCAGCCAAACCACGTACAACGTACGGTACCCTCGAAACTACTAGTTTTAGAAACGTTTCCCTTATTGTCGACTGCTGTCAATTCGTAATTGTATCTTTGTCCGTCATCAATACGGAAGTCGGTGTAGCTACGGCCTGATCCTTTGTAGATTATCTTGCCGTTTTTCTTGATAACATACTGCTTGATGCCATGCGGCGAACTGCTTGCGCTCCAAGTCAACTGTGCTCCTTGGTGGAATTCGAACATATCCCAATCCCAGCCGATTTGTACCGGTATGCTTTTAGGAAGTTCGGCAGTCATTGGTGTAATAGTAGTGCCAGTGGCGGGTTGTGGAGACACGGGGGGGTTAGGGTTTGGCGTTGATGGAGCGGGTTGCGGAACAGGATCTGACGTAGTCGGTGGTTGTGTGGGGGTTGGTGCCGGATCTCCGCCGCTAGGATCATTGTTGGTTGGAGTTGAAGGTGTCTGTGTTGGCGGTTGTGGTGCCGGGCGACTGGTGCTAGTGTCATATGTACTCGTATGGTATTTGCAATAAAAGGTGGACTTAGTTCCGTCGGTGCAATTGTTTGTCGGTGGTGCAACGGTGTAAATATTGTCCTTCGTGAATAGGCCGTGCAGGATGTTGTCGTCTTTTTCGCTTGTGATGCCAAGCTCTTGCCAGAGTTTCCTGTTCTTCTCACTCATTCCTCCGGCGGTTTGTATACCAGCGCCGTAGCCACTGGTATCTAGCGGCATCCAGCCGTAGTCGCGTAGCGCCCGAGCGATTATCCTGGCTGTTTCAGCCTTGCGTGGACTACTCTTTAGGTCTGGTCGCGAGTTTATCCAGTTCTCGATAAAAGTATCGTCGATGTCCAGTGCGAATCTCATGCCTTCGGGCACTGTCTTGGATAGCGTCATGACTTTGTCTATCTGAAGACCTTGATGATGCCTGATTCTTTCACCAATCGTGCTCACTGATGGCCACTCATACTTAGCAGCAGGTGCGACGGCGGTGCCGCACGTTATATCTATCACTTTTGGATCATTTTTTGCGAGTTGCTCTTTTGTGCAGGCAGGTCCGAAGGCTGTGTTGTATATGCCCATTCCAAGCGCGTGGCGTATCTCGCCGGCCTTCACCTCTTGAGGGGTGAGAAGAGTCGCGAAATAGTTTATCCCGCCGCCTCGACTGCCATCACTCCCCTCAAAGGTTCGGTAATCCGCTATGTTGCCGTGATGGTCTCGTAGGATCCTAGCGCTGCTCGCACAGAGTCTTTCCCGGTAGAATGGGCCACATTGAGCAACAGCCAGAGGACCGGTCTTCACGGAAGCAAACGAGTATAGATGTCCTTTTTGCTCGTCTATGATAATCAGCTCGTTGTCACCGGCGGCTGCGACCTCCCACCGTGGATTCCAGGGGAACTTGCGATTTGGCAGAAACCCCTCTATATCGTACATACCCTTGCCATCATCAAGATTAGATGGGCTACAGCCATTGCCACATACCTGTACCTGTCTGGTAGTGGTCGCGTCGCTGGCGTAATATACTGCCCGTGTCCAGTTCTTATCTGCTGATTCGAAGCCAAAGCTTACAGTAAACTTACCTTTATTATTGGCTGTTGAGGGAGTTTCGTCGTTGTAGATGCCGTAGTTAAACATCCTGCCTGCATACTCCGCTGAGCGTGGATGTTTCGGCAGGTCACAGACTGGTACATTCCATGGTGCATTTCCGAATGGCACTTGATAAGAGTAATTAGATACTCTTGCCCCACACGCTTTGCTTTGAGCGAGTTGCGGGGTGATTGCGGTTGGGGAGCTCGCCATGGATATGCCTGCCAGGACGACACCTACTATTGCAAAAACTATCACAACTGTTACGGTACTGATCTTCTTAAAACGTGTATCAGTTTGATATTTTTGTTTTACCGCAGCGAACTTGTCTTTGATTGCAGACAGCATACTACTTCCCCTACTTAAGCACTAACATATTAACTACAAGTATATTCCAAAATTCTGTCAGACCAAATAAAAAAGCCTACCAAGCGCAGGCTTTTTTATTTTGGCTAGGGCGGAGGGATTCGAACCCCCGAATGCATGGACCAAAACCATGTGCCTTACCACTTGGCGACGCCCTACTGATAAACGAACAGGTTGATTCTACCCTATAGCTATCTGTTAAGCAACAGGCATAGCGTATACTAAGGTTGTTATGCCAGTTGTTGATACTCGCCAGTTCTCGCGATTAAACAAAAACAGGAAGCGCCGCAACAAAGCTCCCGTCGTTATGCTATTGCTGGCTGTATTTGGCATAGTGGGCGTTTTAATCGCTATCAACAGAAGCGACACACGACCAGCAGGCAACGAACATGCGGTTGCTGATAGTCAACACTCTACTAAAAAAACAAGAAAAAAAACGATAAGGCAGTTCACTCCTGGGGGGTTCAACAAGCTTGCATTGTCAATCAAGTATCCGAATACGCAACTATTTGAAGTGCCTCCTGTAATTACCGGGGATAAAGTTGCAGACAGTCGAATTCGCAAGATAGCTGAGGCGCGAGGATATGTCATGACAAGTATGCCTGTTGGTCCGATTCAAAAACTTAACGAGCCACGTCTAGAGGGCGATGATCTACTGCAGCCGCTTGCTGCTGCATCATGGCATAACTTAAAAATAGCCGCCGAGCAGTCGGGCGTACCCTTATCGTTGATCTCTGCCTATCGGTCGCCCGAGTACCAGCGAAATTTATTTCTGAGTCGGCTGAATTCGCATAAAGTAAGCACTGCCCAAATTGCCGCAGGGCAAGCTGACGAGGCAGTTGAGGCTGTGCTGACGCAAGCAGCAGTGCCCGGTTATTCACGACATCATACTGGTTATACTATTGATCTTTGGTGCGAAGATGGCAGTGGTGCATTTTTGACAAGCTCTTGTTTTCGGTGGATTAGTGCCGATAACTACAAGATAGCCAAACAGAATGGTTGGATTCCGAGCTATCCTGATGGCGTTGACTTGCAGGGGCCAGAACCGGAGCCGTGGGAGTATGTTTGGGTCGGCACGGACTTGGTTTACGAATAAAAAGCATTTTCCACTTGTTGGACGGACCACGAGCCGACACAAACATTAGCGCAACAAATTGTACAAAATAACAACGTTATGTTTCTTTCTTGACTTGCCTTGCTACCCTGTTTTGCTCTAAAGTTCATGGCAGATATGGCAAAAAAACAAGGGCGCAATGTCGCTGATTTTATCGTACCTCTCGAAATGAACGGGCTACAGGGGCGAATGCTCCGGTTGCCTGCGCCAAAGAATAAGACTAAAGAAATTCTTTTCGTATATGGCCACCATTCATCTCTTGAGCGATGGTGGGGGGTGGTCCAGGATCTGAATCAGTATGGTGCAGTGACGATGCCGGATCTTCCTGGCTTCGGTGGTATGGAAAGCTTTTATAAAATTGGCGAAAGACCAGATATCGATACGTTAGCGGACTATCTCGCGGCGTTTATCAAATTGCGCTATAAGCGTCGGCGCGTGACGATCGCAGGCTTATCTTTTGGATTTGTAGTAGTGACAAGGATGCTGCAGCGCTACCCGGACTTGGTGAAGCGTGTAGATATGTTGGTGAGTGTCGTTGGTTTTGCCCACCACGATGATTTTACATTCACCAAACCCAGAATGCTGGCCTACCGCAGTGCTGCACGGTTCTTTTCCCGCCGCTTCCCGGCAATATTTTTCCGAAACGTTCTACTGCATCCGTTTGTGCTGCGGTCCGTATATGCTAAAACGCACAATGCACGAGATAAATTTAAGTCAGTTCGACGCGATCATTTCAGAAATGTTATGGATTTTGAAGTTCATCTGTGGCATGCAAACGATGTCAGAACACATATGTTTACAACGGCTGAATTTTTGAAGCTCGATAATTGTCAGTGGCGTATTGATTTGCCCGTACATCATATATCAGTCAAAGCCGATCGGTACTTTGACAATCATATGGTTGAACAGCATATGCGCGTGATCTTCAATGATTTTACCGAGTATAAATCACGTATGGATGGGCACGCGCCTAGCGTCATAGCTGACATGAAAACGGCCGCACCTTTATTGCCGAAGAAGTTACGCGCCCTGCTCGCAAAAAGCTAGCACAATTCTTTGCTATAATAGCTACCAATGAACTGGATACGGGCAGGCTTTATCATGAGCTGCCATATTATCAACAATCGTGAGGTTACCCACGAATGCGCATAGGTTTAGTATGTCCGTACAATATTGGTCTTGGCGGCGGTGTCCAGGAGTGTGTCTTGGCCGCTCAAAAAGAACTAAAAAAACGAGGGTATGATGTCCATATCATCACTCCTCTCTCCAAGCAGGCACGCGAGAATCCGCCCAAAGATACAATTTTGGTCGGTGCGGGCACTGATGTTCGATCACCTTTTTCGACGACCGCTCAAATTTCCGCCAGTATGAGTTCGGACGAACTGCAGCAGATAGTTGACGATTATAAGTTCGATATTCTGCATTTTCATGAACCGTGGGTGCCGATGCTCTCTCGGCAGCTACTTGGCAGAAGCAAAAGTATCAACATAGCGACTTTTCATGCTCGTATGCCAGATGGGGTGATGACCAAGGCCATCGAAAAAGTGGTGACGCCATACACGCGCTCCATTTTGAAATCATTTGATGCTTTCACTGCCGTTTCCGATCCAGCGGCGCAGTATGTCCGCAGTTTGACGGACGCATCGATTCAGATTATTCCAAATGGAATTGATCTGAAAAAATATCGTCCCGGTCGTCGTATAAATCATACAAGTAGGATTATTCTGCATGTTGGTCGGCTCGAAAGAAGAAAAGGCGTGAACTATTTGATCGATGCGTTCGCTAGATTGAATGATCCAGAAAGCAAGCTACTGATTGCGGGCAATGGTCCAGACCGCGACAAGTTGGTCGCACAAGTCAAAGCTCGAAAGCTGAATAATGTAGAGTTTTTGGGGTATGTATCTGAAACAGAAAAAGTGCAATTATTGCGTGAAGCCAGCGTTTTTAGCTCGGCGGCACCGTACGGAGAAAGCTTTGGTATTGTGCTGCTCGAAGCAATGGCATGCGGAACACCAGTTGTCGCCGCCAATAATCCTGGCTATGTGTCGGTGATGCAGGGTCGCGGTATGATATCACTCGTCAACCCTGAGGATACAGAGCAATACGCAAGACGATTGGCCTTGATGCTATATGATAATGATTTAGCTAAGCTCTGGCGTGAATGGGCGCTCGACTATGTGCAACAATTTGATTACGAAAATGTAGTTGACCAGTATGAGCGGCTGTACAAACGATTGATGAAGCGGTCATGAAAATCGGCTTTGTTCTGGACGACAGCTTGGATAAGACGGATGGTGTTCAGCAGTATGTGCTGACGCTTGGTCAATGGTACGCTTCGAAAGGACATGATGTACATTATCTCGTTGGACATACTGAGCGAAATGATCTTGCGAACATCCATAGCCTGAGCCGCAATCTGCGGGTGCGATTCAATCAGAACCGTATGTCGACTCCCTTGCCGGCATCGACTCGCACAGTTCGTCGTTTATTGCATGACGAACAGTTTGATGTGCTACACGTGCAGTTACCGTATAGTCCTTTTCTGGCGGGAAAGATCATTACTAACGCGCCTTCCTCAACAGCTGTTGTCGGTACTTTTCATATTTTGCCTTTTTCGCGGGTCGAATCAGTTGCTACACGTGTTCTTGCCGCGCTTGTCAGAAAATCGCGCAACAGGCTTGATACGACTGTGAGTGTTTCAGAGCCCGCGAAACTGTTTGCCAAACGACAGTTCGGTATAACGAGCCAAGTTGTCCCGAATGCAGTGCCCATAAACCACTTCACTGCTGGTCGGAAACTGGCGGAATATCGCGACGATAGACTTACTATCGTATACCTGGGCAGATTAGTGGCGCGCAAAGGCTGCATGCAGCTACTCAAGGCTCTAGAATTTCTGCAGCGACAGGGCTCACTATCCAATGTGCGAACCGTCATAGCTGGCAAAGGGCCATTACTTCCGAAACTGCAACGATTTGTCAGCCAGAATAATCTAGATAATTCGGTAGAATTTATTGGTTATGTCGCAGAGAGCGAAAAGCCGAACTTACTGGCGAGCGCGGATCTTGTAGTGCTGCCGAGCATGGGTGGTGAAAGCTTTGGGATTGTGTTGGTTGAGGCGATGGCTGCAGGCGCAGATGTTGTCATCGCAGGCGATAATCCAGGCTACCGCACTGTTATGGGCGACAAAGACGAGCAGATCGTGAGTCCCAATGATGTGATCAAGTTTGCAGAGACATTACAGCGATTTATATCTGACCCGGCCGCAAGGAAACGGGCCAAAAAATGGCAGCAGAAACGAGCGGCTGAGTATGATGTTGCGGTCGTCGGACAAAAACTCCTCGATATATATGCGCAAGCATTGCGAAATAAGCGCGACATGAGATAATAACAGCAAGTTAACAATCAAGGACAAAACATGCTGGGCTGGCTCAAAAAAGAAAAAAAGGATGAGATTGAGGTTACGATTTCTAACCGAACGGTTATCAGGGTACTACTATTAGCTATTTTGTCGCTGCTGTTTGTATCGGCACTGCGACAAGCCGCACATGCGTTAACGCTTATTTTCGTTGCCGTATTTTTGGCCCTAGCGTTAAATGCACCGGTGCACTGGATTGCGAGTCACCTGCCTGGCAAGAAACGCGGCAGTCGCACGCTGGCTACAGGCGTGTCATTTTTGCTTCTCGTGGTTGTGTTGGGTGGTTTTCTGGCAAGTATCGTACCGCCACTTGTGCGGCAAACAAGCAGCTTTATTAGTGCTGCACCGCGATTGGTGAACGATCTGCGGTCAGAAGACAGTACGCTTGGTCAGTTTGTTCAAAGAAATAACCTTGAGCAGCAGATAGACAACCTGTCGAGTGAGCTTTCTGATCGGCTAGGTAATATCGGAGGAACCGCCGTATCAACAGCGACTCGTTTGAGTAGCAGCGTCTTTTCCACGTTGACCGTATTGGTGTTGACTTTCATGATGCTCATCGAAGGTCCGGCATGGATGAAGCTATTTAAGAAGCTTGTACCAGAAGAAAGCCGTGATCATGTTGAGTCTTTGGTGCGTGATATGTATAAGGTCGTCCGCGGGTATGTCAACGGACAGGTTTTACTGGCGGCTACCGCAGCTTTGCTCATTTTGGCGCCACTATTTTTGCTTGGTATAAGCTATCCTATCGCACTGATGGTCATAGTATTCATTTGTGGCCTTATTCCGATGGTGGGACACTTCATCGGGGCGGCAATCGTCACGACCGTGGCACTCTTCACGTCACCATGGGATGCGCTGATAATCCTTGGTTACTATATTTTGTATCAACAGATTGAGAACTATATCATTCAGCCGACAATCCAGGCGAACTCAACTCAAATGTCGCCGCTACTCGTCTTTATGTCTGTCATAATCGGTGTAAGTTTTGGTGGACTGCTCGGTGGTCTGGTGGCCATTCCCGTCGCTGGTTGTTTGCGTGTGTTGTTGCTGGATTACTTGAACAGTCGAAATTATCTGGAAAACGGTATTTCGCTAAAAAACTCAACCAAATAATAGTTTTCCAAGTCTTTTGTATATGCGCTATATATAGCGCACTAAAGACGACGCCATACTTGGCCTTTTGATGTATCGCTAATACCTACACCCTGAAGCAGTAATGTGTCCCTAAGCTTATCTGACAGCGCCCAGTCTTTACTAGTGCGTGCCTTCTCTCGCTTGGCAATGAGTTGCTTTTGCTCGTCTGTGATGTCGTCATCCAGCAAGTCAAGTCCTAGCGTGTCACGGATAGTGAGTAGCGTATCTCGGTTAGGCATCGCCTGTGCGGACTCTATCGAGTCGAAATAGGCGTCTATACGTGCGACAGCTTGTGGCGTCGCCAAGTCATCCTGCAAAGTTTCAAGTAACTCAGGTGTAATGTCCGGCTGGCCATCATCTAGTATGTTCGATTGCCACCGGCGATTGAACATGGCTCGCCAGTTCTGCAGCCGATTTTGGGCTGCTTCAAGGTTGTCCCAGGTAAAGTTCGACTGGTTGCGATAGTGGGACTGAAGCATCATCAGACGAAACGCGAGCGGGCTATAGCCCCGTTGGCGAATATCTTGTAGTGTATAGAAGTTGTTGAGCGACTTGCTCATTTTCTTGCCTTCGACCAAGAGATGCTCATTATGCACAAAAAATGATGCGTAAACGTCACCCTTGCCAGCCGTGCTCTGAGCAATCTCGTTCTCGTGGTGTGGGAAAATGAGATCGATGCCGCCAGTGTGGATATCAAATGGTTGTCCGAGACTATTGACGCTCATGACCGAACACTCGATATGCCAGCCCGGTCGGCCCATCAGGTCGTTATCGTCAAGTTCGAACGGCCATGCTGGTTCACTGGCTTTTCTGGTTTTCCAGAGCGCAAAATCATGCACTGACTCTTTGTCATACTCGTCATTATCAATGCGCGATTCGCTCGTATTTCCAGTGGTGAGCTCCAGGAGTTGGCCGTATTTTTTGCCGCTGGCTCGGTACTTTTCAATCGAAAAATACACGCCGTCATCAGTGATGTAGGCGAAGCCGTCATTGTATAGTTCGGTGATGAGTGCACGCATGCCTTCTATGCTCTCTACGGCGCTGACGAACTTCATGGCGTCTACGTCGTTGCCGATAGCTTGCATGTCGCTTAAGAAAATCTGTTTATATTCATCAGTTAGTTTGGCGAGTGCTACTTCGGGCGCATCGTCCGGGAAGCGTTCAAGGCTTCTGCGAATGGTTTTGTCGTCTACGTCGGTAAAGTTCATGACATGCTGCACGTTATAGCCGCTGTTTTGTAGTACACGTCGCAAAGTATCGGCTGCAATAAATGCGCTCAAGTTACCTATATGGATATGGTCGTACACCGTCGGTCCACACGAGTACATTCGCACATCATCACCATCTAACGGTGCAAAATTTTCAGTCTTTCGCGATAGCGTATTATGCAATTTCATCTTTGATATCCTTGTTTCGGTTTACCAAAAGTTCTGTGGAGAGTGCAATACATTCTGATTTGATTTGGTTGAAGGGCTTCCCGTTGGTGATTTTGAAGCCAGCGGAGTATTTGTGACCGCCACCTCCGAAGTGTTCAGCTAGCTTGCCGGCGATTGGGGCGGCAGTGTTGCATCGTATGCCCGCAGTGATACGACCGTCGGTGTAATGCTTGATGGCTATCGATACAAGCACTCCTTCAGTCTGTAGGTGTTCGAATTGGATGAGGGCATTGGGGTTGTACAGCGGGCTATATTCCATGATTTCTTGATGTGGAATGTCAGCGATGGCGAGCTGGCCGTCTGCATAGAATTCAGTGCGCTTTATAAGCTCAGCTTTGTACCTAAAGATATCTGGGTGCATTTTGGACATTTCTCGGCGTTTTTCCTCGAGGGCTGGCCGGTCTACACCTAAGTCGATGAGCTCTGCCATGACGCGGTACGTTTCCGCACCTGTCAGGTCATTTGTGAGACCCTGAGTATCGCCTAGAATAGAGGTCATGATATGTTCGGATGATACTGCATCGAGCGGCCATCCGAGCTCACGAGCGATGTTGTATATAAGTTGTCCCGTAGATGCAACGTCAGTATTGGTAATATTTACGGTGGCAAACGGAATGAGATTGTCGACTTCGGCGTGATGGTCGAGGACGATGCACGGTTTGCTGGCAACCCAGCCTTGTTTGCCGGACTGGCTCAGTTTCTGAAACAAAGTCATCGTACTGGCGTCAACCACGATACTTAGGTCAAAGCTGCTTGGCAGCTCAGTACTAACACGATCCCAACCAGTCAGATATTTTAAATAATCCGGCACATCGATGCCGCAGTACAGATGTACCTGCTTGCCCATTTCGCCGAGTATTTGTTCGAGTGCAAGCGCCGAGCCAAGACTGTCAGCATCAGGGTTGTCTGCTTGCAGGACGACAATTTTTTGAGCGCTTTCAACAAGTTCTGCTATTTTTTGGTTCATTACCAACAGTATAACAGATAGCAACTATTGACAAAACTTAAAAAGTGTGCTACAATGAAATGATAAGGAAATATATGAGTATCGAGACAAGTTCAAACTATATTGGGAATTATGAGCGCAAAGAAGTTTTGCGTGACACTGCCGAAGAAGCAGAGTTTGTAGTGTGTCAGCGCTCCGTGCTTGCGCAAGCTTGCGGACGCAGGCTGGATCCAGAAGCAGATGCTGTCCTATTGCGCACTATCAACGATACGTCGCAAGCCGCGGGAAATGATGGGGAATTTGTGCTTGCATGCGGCGTCACGAATTGTGATAGGGTTGATGAAGTAGTGATTGAAACCGGCGGCATATTGAGACACCTAGAAGGCGATGGTGTATGTCACGAAACCAGTGTCATGATTGGCAAAAGTATACTGTCCGAACCTGATTTTATTTAGAGTGTGGTGCGGCCTTCGAGTGCGCGGCCAAGAGTAATTTGGTCGGCGTATTCGAGGTCGACGCCGACTGGCAGCCCCCGAGCGAGACGTGAGACTTTTACTTTTCGGTCGCCAATTTGTTGCTGAATGTAGAGCGCGGTTGATTCACCTTCGACGCTGGCGTTGGTTGCCAGTATGATTTCGCTCACTTTATCCTCATCAATGCGCTTAATTAACTCGGTAATGTGAAGTTGCTCAGGCCCAATGCCATCGATAGGTGAAACCAAACCTCCAAGTACATGATACGTGCCCTTGTACTGGCCGGTTTTTTCGAGCGCAACTATGTCAAAAGGCTCTGCGACGACAGCAACCAGCTGTTTGTCGCGCAGCGGATCAGTATACAAGTCAGACAACTCCTTGCCTTTTTCAGTGAGTGCGAAAGTTTTCTTGCAGTATCCTACACCGTCATGAAGATGCTCCAGCTTGTCGGAAAGTTGTTTGGACGTGCTAGGGTCAGCTTTTAGCAAAAAGTACGCGTAGCGCTCAGCTGTACGCGGCCCTACACCAGGCAACGAGCCGAGTGCTTCGATGAGGTCAGTTAGTGCTGGCGGTAAAACCTGCGCCATGCCTCAGTTGCCCCTAGCCAAGTCCCAAATCACCAAGTGCACCCATAAACGGCTGCATTTTTTCGGCGGCGATTTTTTGGCTCTGCTGAATAGCGTCTTTGACGGCGTCTTCGACCCAACGCTCGAGTTGATGGATGTCGTCGAGATCAACTTGGTCTGGATCGATGTGGATTTTCTTAATCTTCTGTTCACCGGTAATTTCTACCTTTACTGCTCCATCACCCTGTTCGGCGATGATGGTCATTTTTTGTAGTTCTTTCTGTAGCTTCTTAACCTGTAGCAGCATTTTTGCTTGATCAAATCTTCCCACGGTATCTCCTTGCTAAGTTATCGACACGCATTTTTGGCCATCAAAAATTTGTGCCATTCCCATTAATGTGAATGGATATATTGTAACAGATTGGAGCAGTCTTACTCGAGTTTTTGGTTATGTGCCTGTTTGGTCTCGGGGGTGTTAGGCCATGCAACAAAGTATTGCGTGATGCCTTGATACGCCGCGAGTAATACAACAATGGATAACAGTACAGTTCCTGTTGCGCGTGCAAACGGGTTCCGCGGAAAGACCGTACGCCATTGTTGTAGCAACAGCGCAATGCCAGCCGCCACTACAAGATAGATGAAGGGCAACAAAATACTCACGCTAACAGGTCCACCGAACCCGACCAAGACTGTCCCGACAATGAATACGAAGATGGTAAACGGCGTACGGTCGAGTTGGCGTTTTTTGAAATATGCATATAGGCCAATTACGAACATCACTGTGGCAAATAAGTTCAGAATCGGAAGACGCCCCAGCCAAGTACCCGGACTATCAGGTCCGCGGACAAAGAGCTCGGCTGGAATGTTTATCAGATTGCGAACAACCTCCATTAGGTCAAGGTCGGGAAAGGTTTGGGGTAGTCCAAAATAAAGCTTTATCAGATCATGATTGTGGTACATTGCATAACCAAGCGGCGTGAGTGCTGCAAGGCAAACGATGCCCAGGATAGTCAGAACGGCGGCATTTCTCTTTTCCAGTAATTGTACGATAGCGCTAGCCTGCCAAAGAAAAGCCGGAATGACAAACCAGATCACGCCAGGTATGTAGAGTAGCGCCGTGACGAATGCCGCGCTCGCAAAAATAGCTGGCATCTTTCCGCGTGATTTTTTTAGCCAAGTGATGCAGGCTGCAGCGCCAAAGAGCAACAGATACATGCTTCCATCTGTACCCGAGCGTACTGTATGGAGAAACCAGGCTGATGATGCAAGCGTGAGGGTGCTTAGAAAAGCGACCCGCTTCGAATACCAATTGCGCAGTACGAAATAGAAGCACGCGATAGTGAATATGCCGATAATAGCGCTCGCTGATCGAACACCAACTGCTCCGGGTAGTGTTTTTTGAGTTATGAATTGTAGGATTTTATGTGGCGCGCCAAGTGGATTGTCGAGAAGCTGTCGGGTTGTGCTGCTAGTGCTGGCCTGATGTATTTCAGTCTCGGTTAGACCCGGTAACATATTCCCAAGACCGAACCACAGAAGAAAACACGCTGCTGCTGCGCAAATGACAGTAGCCATAATCCCTACCCAGCTCGCAGCGAACCAATTCCCCACTTTTTTCATACTTATGATTAGTATATCACTTTTTCATCCCAAAAAAGCCCGTACGTAGTATTGACAAAACCTAAATAATAGCTCATAATAAAACTTATGGAGTCATAATGGCTCTAGCTGATAAGAACATTCAGTGATTCTGTCAGCTACCGACACTAGCATTGCCCAAGCCGATGCGGCCAAAATATATGAGGCGCCTCCGCAATAGGGATAAGCAATCGTTTACTAAGGCGAATGTAAATCTTTAATTGCATCGAAGGAGGTGCTTTTACTATGTCAAAAGAAAAAATGTACGATCTGATTATCGTCGGTGGAGGCCCTGCCGGGTTATCGGCGGCGATTAATGCTGAGTCAGAAAGCCTGAACACACTTGTACTTGACGCTGCTCCCCAACTCGGCGGGCAAGCGGGTACATCATCACTTATCGAAAACTACCCCGGCTTTCCCGAAGGCGTAAGCGGTCGAAGGTTGACGTCGTTGATGATCGACCAAGCGCTACGGTTCTCGACAGAATTCATGGCGCCTATGCGGGCTGAAGAGATTGAGGCTACCGATGAGGGACTAGCTGTGCGCGAAGACTCTGAAGTGGTGTTGGGGCGCACGGTACTGATTAGTTCGGGCGTGGAATACCGTAGGCTGATTGTACCGAACCTGGCGGCGTATAGTGGTCGCGGTGTGACGTATGGCTCGCCACGAGTCACGGATGATTATTGTGACCGGACGGTGTATGTGGTTGGCGGTGCCAACAGTGCCGGCCAGGCTGCCATGCATCTGGCATCATTTTCGGGCTGTCAGGTACATATGCTCGTGCGCGGCAAGTCTATTGAAGAAAAGATGAGTTCGTATTTGTCTGAACGAATTAGCAGTACGCCAAATATCGAAGTGCTTACTGAGTCAGAGGTTGTGAGTGTAGACGGCGACGGGCGCTTAAAGGAGCTCACCGTACAAAAAAGTGGCGAAGCTGTTACCTTGCCGGCAGACGATTTGTTCGTACTGATCGGTGCGGTGCCAAAGACCGGTTGGTTGCCGGATGAGGTTGCGAGAGACGCCAGCGGATTTGTACTGGCTGGTGGTGATGTCGAGGGTGAAGCGAGACGTGCTTTCAAAGAATTGCATGGTCGTGCTCCGCTGACGCATGAAACATCGATGCCCGGGTTGTTCGTGGCTGGTGACGTGCGCAGTGGGACGACAAAGCGAGTAGCAAGTGCCGTAGGTGACGGCGCGACAACGGTGCCTGATCTACATAAGTACATTGCTCTGCAGGGCTAGTTACTGAATCTATGAGTCAAATGGGGTGTGAATGCGGTCAATATCGGTAATGCGCTGTTTTTCACGGTCGAAGTACAGTTCAACATTATCGACTTCACCGTGACGATGCTTACGTACATGGACTTCCAGGATGTTCTGTTTGTCGGTTTCTGGATTGTAATAATCTTCGCGGTACAGAAATGCTACGACGTCGGCATCCTGTTCAATCGATCCAGATTCTCGCAAGTCAGATAGCTGCGGGATTTGGGGGTGGCGGCTTTCGACGGAACGGCTCAGCTGACTAAGCGCGATGAGGGGTACGTTTAATTCGCGTGCGACACCCTTCAGTCCGCGGGAAATTTCAGAAATTTCTTGCACACGATTTGCCTGCCCGCTGAAACGGGCGCCACCGCTCATGAGCTGCAAATAGTCGACGATGATAAGACCGAGTGGGTGTCGATGAGCTTCGCGTTTGGCCTTCGTTCGGAGCTCGGCGATAGTGAGGCCAGGCGTATCATCGATATAAATCGGTGCCTCACCCAGTGTACCCATGGCCTGCCCAATTTTCTCGAAGTCATCATCAGTCAGATTTCCTGTTCGGAGTGCCCAGGCGCTGACGCCGGATTCACGCGACAACATGCGGTCGACGAGCTGCTCTTTGCTCATCTCCAGGCTAAATATCAACACTGGCTGTTCTGCCTTGGTTGCGACATTGTGAGCGAGATTCAATACCATCGCGGTTTTACCCATTGCCGGACGGGCGGCAAGCACAAACAAATCTGAGCGTTGCAAGCCCGCCAACAAGTTGTCGAGTGACTTGAACCCAGTAGTGATACCGCGAAGTTTGCCTTTGTCTTTATGCAACTCATCGAGGCGCTCGAAGCTTTCGCTTAAGACTTCTTCGATGCTGACAATATTTTCTTTAATATGTCGTTGGGTGAGCTTGAAAATTTCGTTTTCGGTTTCTTCTATCAGTTCGTTTAACGATTTGGTTTCATCAAGCATCCAGCCATGGATCTCTTTGTTGACTTCCACGAGTCGCCGTCGAAGCGATTTCTGGGCGACAGTTTCTGCATATGCTTCGATATTGGCTGCCGTTGGAACGTAGTTTGTGAGCTCGGACAGGTAGGCTGCTCCGCCAATATCCTCAATTTTGCCGTGAGCTTTGAGATGTTCTGACAACGTAAGAACATCGATAGGTTTGTTCTGCTGGTACAAAACTTGTACAGACTCGTAGATACTACGATGACGTAAATCATAGAAGTCTTCGGGCTCGAGCTTGTCTGCTATTTTGATGAGCGAATCGTTATCAATAAGAACAGCGCCCAGCACACTTGCCTCGGATTCAATACTGTATGGCAGATCTTGTTTCGTCACACTTTCCCCAACGTAAGTCATAAACTAACTCTTAGTATATAGCAAATAGTTCTCAGATGTAATGTTACTCAAGTATTTCGGCGCCACCGAAGATAGTACTGATAGTGTTGACGGGGCTGTCTTGAGAAGTTTCTGCGGTTGTTTCTGGTTTGGGCAGCGGCTTGGTGGGTAATGTGTTCTTGTCTACGACGCACACAATCTCAACTGCCGTTCCCAATTCTGACAGAAATAATTGACTCATAATTTGACGATTTTTATTGTCATTCATGCGCTTCTGATGAAATGCAAAATTAAAGCAGAGGGTAACCTTGCCTTCTTCAAATGTTGGAACAGCCATTCGTGCGATACCGTACAGAGTGTTGTGTTTCTGCTTGAGGGCCCCGAGTACTTGCTGCCAATTGTCTTCATTTAAAATAGTATGACCAGCATTTGTAACAGGTTGGGACGTGTCTACTTTGGTATCGGCTTTCTTTGGTTTAGATTTGGATCGGTTGGTCGGCTTGACAGAACTAGTCTCTGTTTTTTCACTTTTGGGTGCTGTAGCTATTTCTGGCGTCGGGTTGTTGGTAGTTGGCGGGTCTGATTGAGCAGCTCTTGTCGGGGTTCCTTGTGGTCGGTGTAGAACTGGTTCAAGGAGAGTGATTTCGAGTAATGAGAATGGATCGTGAGAAGCAGGTACGTCAATGAGTTGCTGCATCAATTTGGTTGTGGCTGCCACATCGAGCGAAGGCTGGTTGTTGACCATCGATTGTCGCAAGGCCTGACCAAGCTGTTTCGCTAATTGAGGCGCCTGATAACCCTGATTGTGCAAGTTTTTTAGCGTCCTAATAATGTCCGGGGCTGAGCCCTGGGCGAGTAGATTAATGAGTTCATATATGGTTTCTTCCGGTGCGATACCAAGACTACGACGTACGTCATCTGCAGTAATCTTGCTGCCGGAGTTGCCAATCTGGTCAAGAAGCGAAATGCTGTCACGGAAACTGCCACGACCATGCGCAGCTATTAGCTCGAGAGCTTCGTTGTCAATATCTAACTTTTCGGCCTTTGCGATGGACTTAAGGTGTTTTACCGTGGCTGACCTCTCGGCTGGCTTGAAGCTGTAGCGCTGCGTGCGGCTGATGATAGTCTCCGGTAGCTTATGCACCTCTGTTGTCGCGAGTATAAATATAACGTGAGCTGGCGGTTCCTCTAGCGTTTTGAGCAGTGCATTGAATGCTTCTTTGGTCAGCATATGGACTTCGTCGATAATGTAGACTTTGTATTTTGCGCTGGTTGGTGCGTTGTAAACACGTTCCCGCAGGCTGCGAATCTCATCTATGCGCCGATTACTTGCTGCGTCAATTTCAATAATATCCAAGTGCGTTGCGTTTTCATCATACGGAAGTTGGTTCACTTCGTGAGCCATGATGCGCGCAATAGACGTTTTGCCGACGCCACGTGGTCCGGTAAAGAGATAGGCATGTCCGACGCGGTCGTTTTTTAGGGCGTTTTCCAGTGCTGTCGTCACATGTTCTTGCCCGACAATTTCTGACAATTTCTTCGATCGGTATTTCCGATATAGTGCTTTCCCCATCGCTGCATCATTATACCGCGACGAGCTAGTTTTTGTCTGTTGTGGTTACTGCTATTCCTGCGATCTATAAAGAGTCCTCGCGTAATCAACGCTGGCAACGGTACCGAGTGCAATACCGGCTGCGCCCAAGACAGTACCTGCGATCTTAATACCTCTGCTAAATCGCATCTCGTCTTTTTCCATCTGTGAACCAACCACATGTAGTCCCACCCCGGCCTGCTGCAGAAACATAGCTCTTTTGCCATACCAAGAGGGATGTAAGGCAGGATCTTCTTTATTAACGATTCGATCGGCAATGGTCAATCCTGCATTGAGGCCGTTCTGAGCAGCCACTCCAACGAGTAGAGGTTTCGGGGCAAGGTCCATCTGCCATATTTTGACTAAGGCGTAAGCGAGCTTTACCTTGTCGCCGGCAGCGTCAAGTGCTTCGCCGAGCTCACTTTGTGTACCAGTGGCTCTGGCTACTTTGCCATCAACGACATCAGCAAGGAAAGAAGCCGACGCCACGGCAATACCTTTCCAGCTGTCCAGGTTGTCAATACCATATTTTGCACCGGCGAAACCAAGCAAGTCAATTGCATTAGCAGGTGTTACAACCGTGTTAGTAGCGTCAGATATTTTTTGCCAAACATTCTGGTCTGCTCCTTCTGGCGGCATGACGCTGCCATCTGGCTGGAAACCGACCGTACTGGCCATTGCCCAAAATGCCTGGTCGAATTTAGATTGTTCAGCACTTACTGATGGTGTTTCGAGCGTTGCTAGCATGCAGTTAGTTATAGCACGAACCTGTAGTTAAACCATAAGCTTGCTCGGCGCGGACGTGTATAGCTATCGAAATGTCATAAAATTCCGAACAAACATAACAAATACGCTTATGTTGATGAATATGTTTTATAAAGCTGCTTCGAGAGCTGCCCATTCGGCATGACTGTCGTCTTCCGGAACATTCACGCTGACTTGGTCGCCTGGCTTGGCTTTGAAGTATGTCACACTTGCGAGAAGGACGCGGTACTGTTTGTCGTTCACATCTACGAAATAGTGACCGTTTTCTTGCATTAATGTACCAACAACTTGCTTGCGCGGGATTGGTCCAATCTGCTTGTACATAAATGCGCCGTCATCAGCGATGGTAAGTTTCAGGATGTCACCCTGAACGAGCTTTGATTTGCTGGCGTAGTTGGCTGGCACGGGATATGTTTTACCATCAGAGCCAACCATGTTTTGGCCATCGAACACGCCTTCAATAACCTTGCCGAGATTTTCTTCTTTCTTAGCAAGTGTTTCAGCTATCTCGTCTTCGCCAACCAAGCTCAAGAGCAGCTCTTTTGCAGCTGCCAAACTTGTCTCTGACTCTGCTATAAGAGCCTTCAGTCTTTTGATTTGTTTATCTGGTATGTCTGCCATCTCCCTGGCCTCTCGCATAAGTGTTTATTTTATACACTTACTGCCAACAGTACCATGACTGTCAATATTTTGTCAAAGAATCAGATAAAATTGTGGATAAATATTACATACTGAAGCATTTACTGGCTAAAGACCGATTAATTAAAAGATTAACCATTCCTCATCCTGGACGGCGCCGCAGTTTTTGATTCGGATGCCTGGTTCATCTGTAATTTGACCGATTTCTTGTGCTGCAATGTCATGTGCGCTTGCCTCTGAAATGACTTTTTCTGGTTCGGTTGTGGCTACTATCATGCCTGGACCCATGTGCCATTTGCTATATGCTTTTTTGTCGTCAAAACTTCGAAGCCTTTGCACGTGTAACATCATTTCCGGCGGATCGATAGGCCTGTCTATAGTAATTCCAAGTCCGTCCGTACGAAGTAGCATCCGACCTAGCTTGCTCGGCTGTCCTCCACCCGTTATATGTGCGACACCGGTGATGTTTGCCCTTGCTTCGTTCTCTAGGCTGCAGCCACCCTGAAGCACTCTTGTAAGACCCGCATATATGGTCGACGGACGTTGTACCAGTTTGCCCAATGATGTTGCTCCCAGCGCTGGTTCGATCTGCTCGTGCCAGTTGTTGCCATAATGCTCCAGCATAGCGTTGCGCACATCTGTCATGCCGTTTGACCTAAAGCCAGGTTCAGCGAAAGCAACAAGTGATTGTCCTGCTTCAAGTTCTTTGCCGGTCAGGCGCCGTTCTTTATTTACCGCAACGAAGGCAACGCCAGCCCAGTTGTAATTAAAATCACCGTAGCCGCCAATCCTGTTTCCAAGCTCGGCTATTTCTCCTCCCGTGACCACCACGCCGGCTGCTTCCGCAGCCCTGACCATACCTTCCGCCAGTTGTCGCATGCCGTGCATGATGTCTTCTTTGTCTTTGCTCAGTTCTCGTACGTCAAGAATATTATCCACAGAGATAACTTCACCACCGCTTGGTGCTGCATCGTCGACGACCATCGCGAACAAATCGAACGCCGACCCAGAATGATCATTGAGCCTTTCGGAGACTTCAGGCTTTGTGCCTATGCCATCAAGCTGGTGTCCGTACGATACGCCGCTTGGGAAATAGTCCCCATCGATTAACGGTGAGCTCCCGAATGCAACACCGCTCACATCTAGGCATCCAGGACGATTGTTCCATGTAAGTTTCGACGCCTCAGTAAAAAACTCCGACATCTCGTCACCAAGAGCGATATTTACTTCTTGCATCTCAGGTGTACTGCTCATTTATAGCTCCCTCGCATAATTAACTACTGATTTAAAAAATGCTGCGCCAAAAGGATTCTCACCTTCGCCACGTCGCCAATTTGGGTATTGTTCACGTCGTATGGCACGTTCAGGATGTGGCATCATGCCCAGTACCACCCCACTTTCGTCGCATATACCAGTTATGCCGCCAGGCGAGCCGTTCGGATTTTCTGGATATGATTCGGTCGGTTCCCCCGTAGCGTCCACATAACGAAACACGATCTGACCCTTTGTTGCTAGATCATCTAATGTAGATTGTTGGCGAGCGGCAATACGTCCTTCCTGATGGGCTGAAGGTATACGTACCACTTGGCCGACAAGCTCACTACCGATCAGTTTGCTTGCCGAGCTTTCAATTGACACACTGTTCCATCT
>CAZNIN010000012.1:0-2202 GCA_964573155.1 uncultured Candidatus Saccharibacteria bacterium
CAAATGCAGGATGAAGCGGTAGAAGCGCTCGTCAGCCTTGGCTATTCGCCGCAAGATGCAAGCATAGCACTCGGTAAAATTGACGCGAAACTGCCTACCGAAGATCGCATACGATTAGCGCTCAAGGGGGGTTCATGAAAAAAGCTGAAGTGTTTGAGAGTGCACGAGAATACGGCGAATTGTTTTTGCATTTCGTAAGTGAGGCGCATATTCCCGACGAGCTGTTTGTGATGCCTGATCACTTCGCAGTAAAGTGTGCAAACGGCATTGACTACCTAGAGACTTGCCTCGAATTGAAGTCGGAAGTCGCGAGCGATGGCATTGGTGAGGCTTATATTGATGATAGGATGCTGGCTTCTGCTGAACTCTTAGGAACGGTTTCTATAGGCGGATTCGGTTTCAGCTGGGTGGAGATAATGCAGCCAAAACCAGGTAAAGTACTACGCAAAGGCGAGGGTTTTGTAGAGCATACAGAATTTACATTCCCTGATTTCGATGAAGTGATTGGTGTTCTCGAAAGGAGAAATATTGGATTCAGTACAGATACTGACAGCCCTGGTCACAGCACGATCATAGTGCCAATAGGTGATAGCAAGGAAATTAAGTTTAATGATCTGCCGCTATCTGAAGTCGTTGCACGTGAACGAGCTGAAGGTACGCTGCAAAATTTTGGGGTGAGATAGGTTATGGCAATAGAACGAATAGTGAATACCAGTGCAGATGACAGTACTCCAGAAGAGCAAGAGCTTGAGGTAACACTGCGCCCACAGGATTTTGTGAATTACATCGGCCAGGAGCGGATTAAGCAGAATCTCAAGCTTTCAATCGAAGCGGCCAAAAAACGAAGTGAGCCGATAGATCATGTGTTACTGTACGGCCCGCCGGGCTTGGGTAAAACAACATTGGCAAGTGTTATTGCCAACGAAATGGGTGCGCAGATTCGGATCACATCGGGTCCGGCTATAGAACGAGCAGGTGATTTGGCGAGTCTGCTAACCAACTTACAGGACGGAGATATATTATTTATCGACGAAATTCATCGATTGCATCGCAGCGTAGAGGAAGTGCTGTACAGTGCAATGGAAGACTTCAAGCTAGATATCATGCTCGGCAAAGGACCAAGCGCCAAGAGTCTACGGCTTGATTTACCGAAGTTTACGATTATTGGCGCAACAACGCGTACCGGATCGCTGGCAGCACCTCTGCGTGATCGATTCGGAATGATTCATCGTCTAGAATTTTATACACCTGAGGAGATTGCTCTGATTATCAAACGTGCGGCACAAATCCTCGGTGTAGCAATTAATGACGAAGCGGCAGCTAAGCTCGCCAGCCGATCACGATTAACGCCGCGTATCGCCAACCGGTTATTAAAACGTGTTCGTGACTATGCCGATGTCAATGGCGATGGCATTATTGATCATCACATCAGCAAAAATGCCCTAGGTTTGCTCGAGGTTGATGAGTTGGGGCTTGATCCGGCGGATCGACGTATGCTCGAGGCTATCATAGACAGTTATCACGGGGGTCCGGTGGGTGTCGATACTATCGCTGCGTTACTTGCTGAAGAAAGAGGCACAATAGAAGATTTTCATGAGCCATATTTAATGCAGATTGGTTTGCTGGAGCGCACTCCGCGTGGTCGTAAAGTAACTCACAAAGCATACCTGCACCTGGGCAAGAAAAAACGGTCCATAGATGGGCAGGCATCGCTCGTCTAGGTGGTATAATTGGTACTAACATGAAGCCAATGGAACCATCTCAGCTGTCGCCGAGCGCACAGCAAGCATTTAAACTTATTGAGTTTGATAAGGACGAGCGGTTATTGTGCGAAGTCCGCAAGCACTGGTTCGGCCTCTTCTTGATTTATGCGACCGGTACATTTGTATCATTGATTTTGATAGGCGTGGCAGTTGGTGCTGCGCTTGTGAGCTCAGGGTCGGATTTGGGTACTGGTGTTAACCTTTCATCACTACAATTGCCGGTAATTCTTCTATGTTTTTTGGCTGCGATTCTAGTGGCGGCGGGCACTGCAATTGGTGCTTTTCTCTATAAAACCAATGTTATTTTGGTTACTTCAGAAAAACTCTCACAGCTTTTGAATGTGACGCTCTTTAACCGAAAGATTTCTCAGCTGAGCATTGGTGACGTCCAAGATGTGAGTGTGCACCAAAGAGGGATATTCGCACATATATTCAAATA
>CAZNIN010000012.1:2302-23720 GCA_964573155.1 uncultured Candidatus Saccharibacteria bacterium
ACGTCCAAGATGTGAGTGTGCACCAAAGAGGGATATTCGCACATATATTCAAATATGGCACTATCGTAATTGAAACAGCTGGCGAGCAGCAGAATTATCATTTTACTTTTGTGCCTTACCCATACGAGACTGCAAAAGTCATTGTTGGCGCCCACGAAGAAAACCTAAAGCTTTACGGCAACTAGTTCGCTTTGATAGTTTCTTTTTCGAGCTTGATTATTCCGCGAATGGATTTTTACGGGCTTCATTAAAGATTGTCTTGATGTCTATGTTTTCTTCTTCGAGCGAGGTGATTTGCTTTGCTAGTTCAGGATCTATTTTGGTGCGGGGTGCGGCAGTCGCCTTGTCGGTGATTTGTTTATCGCTCGGTTCGCGGGCGTTTATGGCATTTACCTGGGTGAGAATATATGCATACATGATGCTAAAGGCGACAAATACCAGAATGAATCGGAAACGCTTGATAAATGTCGCAAGTAGGGCTGCTTTGTCTAGTAGATATGCTTTGTCTAGTTTCATGGCTTTATGTACGTGTTAATTTGTAGGCTAAGGTGAACTCGACTCCGGTCTTCATCGTCGGGTTGTATGGTAATGTTTGTGACATGAGAAGTACGTCGGTTTTTTTCGAGACGTTGCAAAAAGTCGAGTAGCTGATTGTAGGTAATGGGAGCGTCTTGGCTTACGGTAATATCAATTGGCATAGCAAATACACCCTTGAGTCCTTCGACTTCGGTAAGTTGTGTTGCGCCTTCAGGAAGTGTTGACTTTTTCTTACCCTTAACTGGCGGTTGTCCAAGTTCAGACTGTGGGAAAGAAATGTTTTCTATTACTACGCCAGCTTGGGAAGCAATCGTGTGTATCTCTAGCACAGTGCGAGCCTGGTCTTTTTCCTGAGGTACAATAGCCTTCGCTACCTGGTCTAGTTCTTTGTATTGCTCGATGTCACGCTTAGCACGAATGAGAGCTTCTGCATCTTTCTCCAGTACGGCATCTTCAAGTTTGCGCTCCATGAGGGAGTCGCCAGATTTTTTTAGTAGACCAGTGCCAAGAACGGTTCCTGCAATTGAACCGATCACTATCAACGCTAGAAGACTCATCAGTGCGTAAAAAACTTTCTTGCTGGTCATTTCTTCTTGTCCTCTTTCTTCATGAGCAGGAACTCATTGGTGTCGGCAGGCAGAACACGCATAGAGACTGTGCATGGGTATGGGGAGGGTTCTTCCTGTTCACTCTGGCAGGAAACATTGACAAGATCGGCTTTCTTAAACAGTCTGTTTTCTGGGTCGGTGAGGTTGATATGAATCTGTGAACCGGCAGCAACACTTTCTGCTTTTGCGGTTAGGTCAAAAGCCGTCTGTTCACCCTCGGTCGTAAGACTCAATCCTTCCAGCACAGTACCTGTAGGCATCACTTGCCCCACGCGCGGTAGAAGTTTGGAGAAAAGTACCTCACGAGAGAGTACATCCACAACTAGCTTGAAGTTGTCTTGGATACCCTTGACTTCTTCAAGCGTCTTCTTTTGATCCTGTTTTTTGAGCTGCTCCTTACCAGTCGCTATTGCTTGCTCGTAACTATCAACACTCTGTTGCAAGATGATATTACCGCCAAGTACAACCATGACAACTCCCGCCAGACCAATCAACGCGCCGAATATCCAGCGGCGTAATTGGGTATTGTAGCGCGCATACGTAATTGCTTCTTTTTCGATCGGTGGCAAGAGATTGATCATGCTTTTGCCTCCGTCAAGATTCGAAGTGAAAATGCTCGTGCAATATATCTGTTTTCTTGCGCCAAGACATAGCCATAGTTACGTTGCGAAGCAAAAAACAGATAGATTGCCGAAGATTTTTGCTGCAGATTGATGGAGGTAAGAGTATGATCAAAAATCATGAGAAAGCATCCTTTGATTGAATCATGGCTAGCCCGGTAGCAGTTATATACATTGCTTTTTCTGATGCGCTTGGTGGTTGCAGGCCGTCGAAAGTCATGTTTCGCCAGGGGTCGCACATTCGGGTCGCTAGACGGAGAGAGTTTGTCAGGTGATCACTCAGTCCTGGCATGTTTGCGCCGCCACCCATAGTAACGATCTGGCTGATTTTGCCCTGTGTGGTTGAGCGTTCTTCGTAATAACGAATCATGCGCCGGACCTCTTTACCGAGCTGGTCAAGTAGTGGCTTTAATGCGTCGGTAATTTCAGCTTGTCGTTTACTCACACCGAGACCATAACGAGTTTTGATGATCTGAGCTTCTTCCTGACTGACTTTAAGTTTTTCCGCGATTAGCTGAGTAAAGTTATCACCGCCTCCTGCGACAGTGCCCGTGGCTATCAGCCCATTGTCGTATATGCTGATATCAGTAGAAATTGATCCGAAATCGATAAGAATGGTTGGTACATTGCTGCGGTCAGCGCGTACAAAAAGTCGGCTCGATGAGTTTATGTTTGTTTCGATAGCGACTGTTTCGAGCCCAAGGACACGCATAAGAGATAGATAAGAATCAACTATGACTTTAGGGGCTGCTACAATTTGTAGATCGATTCCTTCGGGTGTCTCGCGGATAATATTGTAGTCGGTATAGAGATCGTCAAGCTGGGCGGGTATGTACTGCTCCACCTCTGCCATTATTGCTTGATACAAGTCTTTTTTGGCCATTTTCGGTAACGTTAGCAGCTGGCTGAATGTTTTGGTAGAAGGGACGGCGATAGCTACTCGTCTGGTGGTAATATCGCCTACAATTTGTTTGGAGAAAAGCGTCGTGATTGATTTTGCCAAGGATTCAATATCTACGACGATACCATCTTTGATGGTAGAAGGGTCGTACGGGGTAACACCATAACCAAGTACCGTATGTTTATTTTTCTTGCCGGTCTCAACCTGCATCACCTTGATGCTACTGAAGCCAATATCAAGGCCAAATAACGGTTTGTCGTGGTAAAAATATGTCTGTTTCATGCCCACTCGCTCATATAAGCACTAACGCATTCTCCAATAAGTGTACCATCTATGCGAATATACCGACAGGCCCTGCTAATTAAAATCTTGTTGATAGCTACGAATAGTCCATGTGAGCTCGCCGGATGAGAGGCTGGTACCGAAAGTTATGGTTCCTGCACCGCTCAGATCGATGGTCTGTCCGATGGCTGATCCGGTTGTACCACTGCCACCCATTACAATTTTTGACCAGTAGGCTTGGAAAACCGTACCTGGGAAGTTGCCGGCACCGCCCACATCGATAGTCGTAAGACTTTGTGATGCTTTCAAATCGTTGCCCGTGACGCTAGTACAGTTTGGGCTGCAGGTCGCTGTACTTTTGAAGCTAATGAAATGCGCACTGGTACCGCTGGTATTTGGAATCAACGCCGCACTGCCGCCCACATCGATAGTTCCATCAACCATGATTACGGGCTTTCTGTTACCGAGGCTGTCCGCAACTCGAATACGAGCAGCCCCTCCGATGCTGAGATTTCCTGTAATGTAAACGTCACCCGTGATAGTAAGATCACAGCTGCTGGACATACTTACATTACCGGTCAGCCGAAGGTTGGCGGGCCAGGTTCTTTGGAAGCCTTGCCCAGATGCCCACTTGCTACAGTCATATGTTATGTTGCTGCCAGTAGAGGTAGTCGTTACGGCAGCTATATGTGCGTTTCTGTCGTACGTCGGCAGCGGAACTGCTTCCGGTGGCGGGCAACCGACGACTAATCCCTGTCCACCATTGCCTGGCTTGATATTATTATTTGGTCCGGTACTGGTCTGATTGCGAGCACAGACGGTTCCGTAGATAGCTGTGCTGTGATCCATGGTGATTGGCTGGCCGGATGTACAGTATTGCGGAAAGGTTGGGCCGGGATTATTGCCGGTTGGACAATTTTGATGTGCGACTTCAACATTCACTGGCTGTGACGAGGTGCCGATTTTGGATGCGCCGTTTAGGTCAATATATCCGTTGGCCCGTACGTCTGAATTGACTATACTTGCGCTGCCGCGCAGGATTAGTCCGCCGGCCCCTGCTATAACTGATGGCTCAGGTGCACTTGTCCCGACTACTGTGACCCTGATCCTGCGCTCACTGATCGGATCGGAAGTCTGATTGTGGCGGTAAACCCGACCAATTGACGTAACGACTTTTTCGTTTGGTCCGGATCCATCTACGACCGTGCTTTGGAAGGTCGCGCGGCCCTTAGTCTCGTCATTGAAGAAGACCGTTTCTGGAAGACCTGTGAACGTGCTGTCGGAGTTTAACTCATGAAGCGATTGCTCAATACCCGCTTCGGCGGTAAGTAGGGAGTTACTGACAGAAACATTCCGTGAAGTTCTGCCATACTGTGCAATAGATAGATCGGCGAGAGATAAGACAATAAATGTTAGCAACAAAAATATCAGCAAGGATGTGATGAGGATCATACCTCGGTTGTCTGTGTTGAGTCGTTTGGTGAACGTGCTGGGCTTACTCATTGCGGAAGACCGTCCTCGTTGTAAAGTTTGTGTTTATCACTTGGTTATATTTAATTTTTTCGACTTCCAGCGTAAGTTCGATAGATTGAGCAAGGGAGGGAATTACTTCATTGTTTTGGTTATCAAAGTAACGAATCGTAAAGTTTTTGACATCGCGTATGAGCTCACGATCATCAGTGCATGAGTCGTTTGGATTGGGCGGGCACGATGTCGATGCTGTATTGCCGCTGACTGGATCGGCGAGTATGCGCTTATATAACGTGCCGTTCTGGACAAAATATATGTTGTTATTTTTGCTGGTGATGTAATGCAGAGGATCAGAGAACAATACGTTTTTGTTTGCATCCAGTGCAGCAGTCGCGAGTATAAGAACAGTGTCGTTCGACTCCCAGCTATAAGGGTCAGATGAGTCAGGTGCGTTATCGTCTTCCCAGCGGTTTTGCTCATCTGCATTAGCCGAAAGACGAATTTCGCGACCAATATTATCGAGCGTTAACTGCACCTCACGCAACATATCTGCACGCGCAGTGTCACGCGCGTTTGTAGCTAAGCTATTGGCCAGGAATGTCATCATTAGAACAATGATCATGCCAGTGACGGTAGCAGCCACCAGCATTTCTATTACCGTGAATCCTTGCTGAGATCTTTTCAGCTTGCTCATTGGCCTATCCCCAGCACGCCTATGAGTGAGCTTAGTTCAACATCTCGGTTTGCATTACCGTCCCTGTAGGAAACAGTTACGTCAACTCGTTTGATGCCTGGCGTTGGTTCACTGACGGAAACCGAACCGCTACGAGGCTCCGGCAGAGAGCTAGGCAGCTCGCCAGTGAAGTCGATAACAGTGTCATTTTCCAGTGCATTGTAGTGGTTGTTCCTGAGTTCTTCGATTTTCTTTTCACCTGCGCGGGTCGCGGTTTCGAGAAGCCGTGTCTTGCGCTGGGTCTTTTCGATAGCTATGTACAGACTTGTGACACCGATGGCCATGAGGCTTATGATAACAATAGCCACAATCAGTTCGACAAGCGTGAAACCATGTTCGTTTTTATGTGTCATGCTTATGGTTATTTTAGCACAAAGAAAAACCAGCCTCGGGTACGAGGCTGGTTTTTTAAACGAGCGTTTTTTTAGTTTACGCTGTTGATAACGTAGTTACCATTGGTTGCGTCTGGATCACTGTCGTTTTCCAGATCTGCGGTCAAAGTGTAGTCAGACTGGTCGGTCGTAGTATATGTATATGTATTATTTCTGGGATCAGTCGTGTCCTCAGTTGATGCGCCAATATCTGTAGACCAGCTTGCAGCAGCAGGATATTGACCATTATCATTAAAGTATGTCTCAAGCTTTTGCTGCAAGTTCTTGAGATCATTCTTGCGTTCTGTGTCGCGACCGCGTGCTTGTGCGGCGAACAGGTTTGGTAGCGCCAAAGCGACCAGGATACCAATGATTACGATTACAACCAATAGTTCGATGATTGTAAAACCTTTTTGATTCTTTTTAAGCATTTATACCACTCCTTAAAATGCGGTTTTTACTTTTTTAGTAATACCTCTAAAGTAACTGCTTACGTTTGTATTGTCAACAATGATTATACCGATCCCTGTAGGGCAAAGATGGGGCCTAGAACGCTTAGTACGATCAGACCGACTACGCTACCGAGCCCAACAATCATGATTGGTTCGATGATTGAAGCAAGACTGTCTACGACGGTATCAACTTCTTGTTCGTAAAAGTCAGCCACCTTCTCTAGTACGGTGTCGAGTTGTCCGGTTTCTTCACCGACCGCTGACATTTGGATAATAATCTGAGGCATGACATGGCTTTCATTCAGACTGTCGGATATGTTACTGCCATTACGAATTCGTACGATGCTATCCTGAATACCCTTCTTGATAACTTCGTTGCCGAGTGAACCACTGGTGACATTGAGCGCTTCAAGTACTGAAACACCGGCTGCGGCCAAAGAGCTGAATGTCCGCGCGAAGCGAGCAATATTGACCTTCATAATAATTTTGCCAAATATCGGTACCTTTAAGAGGAGCTTGTGAAAGTTGTATTTGCCGCTTGGAGTTTTGGTGTATCGGCGAAAAAAGATAAATCCGACTATCAAACCCACAATAATGATAGGCCAGCCCTTCACCAGAAAATCACTCAAGCCAAGGACAACCTTGGTGTAAATAGGAAGCTCCACGTCATTTTCCTTTAGGATGCCTGCAAGCTTGGGGATAACTCCGGTCAGCAGAAACCCGACAGCACCAACAGCCACCAAGGTGACAACAACAGGATAGATCATGGCACTCTTCATTTTGGCTTTCATTTGGCTATCTTTTTCCACCTGGTTGGCAAGACGTATAAGTATTTGGTCGAGGATACCACCTGCTTCGCCAGCTCGAACCATGTTCACATATACTTCTGAAAAAATATTTGGGTGTTTTTCCATAGAGTCGGATAGCTGTGACCCTCCCTGAACGTCGGCCACAACTTGGTCGAGTGCTTCCTTGAGATTTGCTGATTCTGATTGCTCACGAAGCGTAGTGAGCGCGCGAAGAATTGGCACGCCGGCGTTAATCATTGTCGAAAACTGCCGCGTAAAGATAACGAGATCCTTTGGCTTAACGCCCTTTTTGCCAGGCAACTTAATATTCATGTTCATGCCAGTATTAGCCTGTTTTACTACAATGGGCTTCATGCCTCTTTGTTTGAGCAAGCTCGCGGCAGCTTCCTGCGTATTGGCGGTAATCGTGCCTTTTTGTGTTTCACCGGATTTTGTTTGGGCGGTGTAATTGAATGACGCCATCTTTAATTGTCCCCGGTTGTCGTTACGCGCAGAATTTCTTCTATAGATGTCTGGCCACGCAAGGCTTTAACAAAACCGTCCAGCTGCATGGTAACCATACCTTCTTTTATGGACTGATTCTGGATGTCGTTACTGGTGGCGTTTGCGACGATGAGCTTCTGTACATCCTGTGAGTTGGCCAAGACTTCATAAATACCGACGCGACCCTTATAGCCGGTGTGGTTGCATGCTTCACAGCCGCCGTCATGAACTTTCCAGAGCCGGGTGATCTTTGATGGAGTTGTGCTCAGATCGTCGGTTTTGGCGGACTTTCCCACATTCGCCTTGCCGATACCGCCAGCAAGTGCTTGTTTCTCTAGCTCGTGTACGTGGTTCATGACAGTGCTGTTGTCTGTCTTAAAAATCTCAGCTACCTGTTTGAGTGTTGCGGCGTCCGGAGTATAAGACTCGCGGCAATCTGTACAGAGTCGCCGTACCAGTCGCTGACCTACGACAGCGCGTACGGTGCTGGCAATCAGAAAGGGCTCTAGCCCCATATCCAGCAAGCGCGGCAACGTGGTGGCAGCATTGTTGGTGTGCAGTGTTGCAAAAACGAGGTGGCCGGTTAGGGCAGCCTGCACGGCCAGGCTGGCCGTTTCTATGTCACGAATTTCACCGATCATAATGATATTTGGGTCCTGGCGCAACAGCGCTCGCAGACCATTGGCAAAAGTCATGCCGGCTTTGGCGTTCACCTGGGTCTGATTGGCGCCCGGAATTTTATATTCGACCGGGTCTTCAATGGTCGAAATATTGACCGACGGCTTATTGAGTTTGCTGAGGATGCTGAACAAGCTGGTGGATTTTCCAGAACCCGTTGGACCAGTTACGAGGACCATACCGTGTGGCTGTGCAATGGCGTCATTGATGTTTTCTAATGCTATGCCCCAATAACCCAGTTCTTCAAGCGATAGGGCATTAGAGGATTCGCTTAGTATACGCATGACAACTTTTTCGCCCTCACTGATAGGCAGCGTAGAAACACGCAGTGCATACACTGCGCTGCCAATCTGGATTTTGAATCGGCCATCTTGCGGTACACGGCGTTCATCGAGTTTTAGATTGGACAATATTTTGATGCGCGACACGAGGGCGCTATGGACTTTTTTTGGTAGTTTGTTGGCTTCTTTTAGAATGCCGTCGACGCGATATCGTACACTGATGTAACTGTCTCGTGGCTCGATATGAATGTCACTTGCTCCGGAACGAATTGCATATTCGATCAGCAGGTTTACCGTCTGGGCTATGGGTGAATCTTCCGCAAGGTCTTCTTCGCTGACATCTTCTTCTTCGCTGTCTTCTTCGTCACTGGCGGTAACGACCTGTGTTAATTCGTTACTTATGCTGCCACGATATAAATCGAGGGCTGTGCGAATATCAGTGGAGGTCGCTACGTGGACTTTTAGGCCATCACCGAGCTGCTTTTGGAGAAAGTTGACTGCCTGAATGTCATCGGGGTCCTCCATGGCAAGCAGCTTCGAGCCATCTTCGTCGATTCCAAAAAGTATCACACCGTATTGCTTGGCGATGCGTTCTGGAATGAGTTTCAGGACTTCGCGTTTGATCTCTTTGGCATTGACTGACGCGAAGGGGATATCAATTTCGGCAGCGTATAATTTCGTAAGGTCTTTTTCTGAAACAACCTCATTTTTTATGACCAGATCTTGCAAGGGCTTCTTTTCGGCCTTTTCTTGTTCCTTGAGTTCGGCGAGTTTTTCGGGTGTTACCTTTTTCGCGGCCACCAGCAACTTTTCCACCAACGAGTCTGATATGCGCATAGTTATCTATCATTATATGGAAAATCATAACCATTTAAAAGTTGCGTTAGATATTTGCTATACTTATATCTGTAAACATTGTTTTGGTAACCGGGTGGAATAAGGGGTAAAGGACGGAATATTTATGGCTGCAAAGAAAGAACCAAAGACCGAGGGTGCGCCAGAAGGCAAAGGCAAAGCGCTGAGCTTGGCCATGGAAACGATCGAAAAGCAGTTCGGCAAAGGCTCTATCATGAAGCTTGGCGAGGCGCACAAGACAGCAGTAGAGACCATACCGACTGGATCGCTCAGCCTTGATATTGCACTTGGTGGTGGGCTACCAAAAGGCCGCATCATCGAGATTTATGGTCCGGAAAGTTCTGGAAAAACTACCCTGACATTACACGCCATCGCTGCAGTGCAAAAACAAGGCGGTACAGCTGCATTTATCGATGCTGAGCACGCTCTTGATCCCGCATATGCCAAGCGCATCGGCGTAGACATCGAGAACTTATTGATTTCCCAGCCGGATAACGGCGAGCAAGCATTGGAAATTGCTGAGACGCTGGTTCGTTCCAGCGCCGTTGATCTCGTTGTTGTTGACTCTGTTGCGGCGCTTGTACCAAGAGCTGAAATCGAGGGCGACATGGGCGATAGCCTGCCAGGCCTGCAGGCTCGTCTTATGAGCCAGGCGCTGCGAAAGCTGACCGGTGTGATTTCTCGCTCCAAGACGACCGTTATTTTCATCAACCAAATTCGTATGAAAATCGGTGTCATGTTCGGCAACCCCGAAACGACAACCGGTGGTAATGCACTGAAGTTCTACGCCAGTGCGCGTATGGACATACGTCGCATCAGTCAAATCAAAAAAGGCGAAGATATCATCGGTAACCGTACTCGTGTAAAGGTGGTTAAAAACAAGATTGCGCCGCCGTTCCGGGTAGCGGAGTTCGACATCATGTACAACGAAGGTATCAGCAAGACAGGGGATGTGCTGGATCTTGCGACCGACCGCGGCATCGTCGAAAAGTCCGGTGCTTGGTTTGCCTACAACGATGCCAAGATCGGCCAGGGTCGTGAGGCCACTAAGGAATACTTGAAAGCTAATCCAAAAGTATTGGACGAAATAGAGAAAAAAGTCCGCGAAGCCGAAAAAGCCGACATCGCCGCTAAGGAAAAATAATATGACAGAGAAACTGCCGAGCGAAGCGTCCTCCTCAGAAGTCGGTTACGGTGTGGTAAGACCGATGCTTCTTCCTGGTGTTGAGGTAAGCGCAATCGAGGCTGCGAAATACGACGAGGCGACCCCACAAGAAGAAGCCGACTTCCAGCAGGCACTAGCGCGAATCCGCGAAGCAGAGAGACAAGCTGCGATAGAAGGGCAAAGAATAATTCTAGGTGAAAGCAGCTCGGAGTAGACAATGAAGAAAGCGGTATTGCTGCACGGCACTGATGGTAGCCCATCAGATATATGGTTTCCCTGGTTGCATAACAAATTCAAAGATGCAGGGTACGAGATTTTTGCCCCGACACTGCCCGATAATCACACCCCGAGTATCGAAACGTACGAACGTTTCCTGAGAGATTCAGGGTGGGATTTTACCGACAGTATTATGGTTGGTCATTCGTCGGGTGCAACCACCATCCTCAACTTGCTGTCGCAAAACTGGTTCCCAAATATCAAAGCAGCTGTTCTTGTCGGTGCATTTTTGAACGAGAAATGGACTAAAACTGCAGACTGGAGCGAGGACGGGCAGTTCGATAATCTTTTCTTGGATCATTACGACGTAGATGTGCTGCACAAAAAAGCAGAGAAGTTCTATTTCATACATGGTGACAATGACCCATACTGCGATATTGATGACGCAAAGAAACTTTGTGGTGAGCTGAACGGAAAATTTACCACGATAGAAAATGGACATCATTTAGGCGACAGCTCCGGATTAACAGAATTACCTCAGATCATAGAAGCCCTACGCACTGATGGTTATTTATAATTAATGAAAATCACGGCTATCAAGCAACAAGTGAAGCGGCAGGATCGGTATTCCATCTACATCGATAGCAAATACCTTTTCTCTTTTTCGCAAAGTGAGCTTTTGGGCTCAGGTATCAAAGTAGGTCAGGAGCTGTCGGAAGCAGAGTTGGCTGAGCTTCAGAGCTCTGCAGTGGTAGATAAGGCATATGACCGAGCGCTGAACCTTATATCGCATAGACCGAGGAGCGAGTGGGAAATCCGTGACTACCTGAGGCGAAAAGACTTGACAGACCATGTTATTAGCATAGTTGTCAACAGGCTGACAGAGAGGGGCTATTTGGACGATGCCGACTTTGCAAAGCGGTGGGTGGCAACGCGCCGGCTGCTCAAAAGCACCAGCAAACGTCGGCTTGCCCAAGAGCTCCGGCAAAAGCGCATAAAGGACGAAATTATACGTGAGGTACTGGCAGAAGACGAGACCGATGAACGTCAGGTGCTGCGCGAACTGATCGAACGCAAGCGCAAACAATCCAAATACCAGGACAACATAAAACTGATGCAATACCTGTCGCGGCAAGGTTTCAACTACGATGATATCAAATCTGCATTAGAGAGTAATGAAGAATGAACTTGTAGCTAGCTTGGCGTTCGGCTGCGGAACAGCTTGATTGATATCGCAACGCTTACTATCAAAATTCCGAGACACCACGCCAAAGCTTTCCAGCCGTAGCTACCGACAGGTGTGCCAACAAGGAGAGCTCGAATGGCTTCGATAACCTGTGTGACTGGTTGGTTTTCGGCAAAGATACGCAGGTACTTCGGCATGCCATCGGTTGGTACGAAGGCACTCGAAGCAAAGGTGATTGGGAAAACAAACACGAATGTCATCCATTGCACGGCTTCGATGCTCTTGGCTAGCAGACCCATGATGGCAGATAGCCAGGACATAGCGAAAGTGAATAGCAGCAGAATTGCAAATACAAGGAGCCATTCCCAGGCATTTGCTTGCGGGCGAAATCCCACAGCCAGTCCAACAAGAATCATGATGATACTAGAAACGGTATTGCGAACCAGATCAGATACCGTATGACCAACGAGTACGGCTGAAGGTAACATCGGCAAAGACTTAAAGCGGTCGACGATGCCACGTTGCATATCTGTTGCAATACCTATGGCAGTATAACTGGCCCCAAATGCGGCACTCTGGACCAGGATACCGGCAACCAAGAAGTTCACATATGTCGTACCGCCTGTGTTGATGGCGCCTCCGAAGACATAGCGAAACAGCAACATAAACATGATCGGCTGGAAAGCGACGGCGAGTAATTGGTCAAAATTTTTGATGATGTGCTTGGCGCTGCGTACGATGAGTACACCGCAGTTGCTGAGCGCCCAATAAAGCTCAGAATGTTGCTGGGTCTTGAAAGCTGTTGCTGGCTCGGCCATTATTTATTCTCCTTTTGTTCTTTTGGCGCGCCTGTCTGTTTGCCTGTGAGTGACAAGAAGACATCGTCTAGTGTCGGTTTATGCAGAGCCAGACTATCTATCTTTATGTTGGCTTTTTCCAGTTTGTTCAATATGTCAGCAACCTGGCTTGCTCCACGGTTGTTGGCGATGGAGAGTAGGCGTTGTTTTTCTTCCACTTGCAGCGATTCACCATCAACGATTTCCTGCGCTTTTTTAAAGTTGCTCTTTCGGCTGATCGTGAGTTCCAGGCGTTCGTTGCCTGTTTTTTTCTTGAGTTGGTCTGCTGTGCCTTCGGCAATGACTTTTCCGCCGTCGATAACGATGACTTTGTCGGCGAGCAAATCGGCTTCTTCCAGGTATTGTGTAGTGAGCAGGATAGTCGTGCCGCCCTTAACGAGACCCTTGATGATATCCCACATCGCCATACGACTTCTCGGGTCCAGGCCAGTAGTTGGTTCGTCTAGAAATATGATCGGTGGAGCCACAATAAGACTGGCCGCAAGATCGAGGCGACGGCGCATACCCCCGGAGTATGTCTTGGTGATTCTGTCTGCCGCCTTAACGAGATCAAATTGTTCGAGCAATTCCTGAGCTCTGGCTGAGGCGTCTTTTTTGCTTAGACGGTACAACCGGCCGATCATTTGTAGATTTTCGCGTCCGGACAGGTATTCGTCTACGGCGGCGTACTGGCCGGTCAGGCCAATGACTTCACGAACTTTCTCGGGCGTTTGCATCACATCAAAACCACCGACTTTGATGGTGCCTTTGTCTGCTTTCAGTAGCGTGCTGAGAATGCGCACGATAGTTGTTTTGCCGGCACCATTCGGTCCAAGAAGTGCAGTAATACTACCAGGTTCAACAGATAGGTTTATGCCCTGGAGAACCCTAAGTTCCCCATACGATTTATGGAGGTTTTTGGCAATAATAGCATGCTTTGGCACGGGAGGAGCTCCTTCTTTCAGAAAATCTTTAGAAGAGTATTGTACACCCATAAAACTCATCTAGAAAGTGTTTAAGCAGCAGGTGAAGTCACGGTGAGTGGTGCTTTGTGACCCTTGAGTAGTTCTTGGATGATGATCTTTTTGTTCGTGATTTCGACGATCTGGTTACGATCAATGCTCAGTTGGCCTGCGGACAGGCTTTTTAGGATGCTTTGTCCAACATAGATCTTTTGAATATAAAACGTCGATGTTTCGGTAGCGTAGTCAGTTACTTTGCCAACTTTTTGTTTGGCTGCGGTCACGACATGCTTGCCAGGCAACTGAAAATTAATGTTTATGATTTTTTGTAAGCGTACCAGTTCGTCAGGTTGCACTAGCACTTCGTGATCATTCACTACATACCCTTGCGGTAAAGTGTCACGGATATCCTGCGTCAATAGTATAAGCGTTGACTTGTCGAAGCGGTCTTCGCAGTAAAAACCTTCTATTTTCAGATTATTCGGGTTGATAATCGGCTGCAAAATTGTTGCGATCGGGCCACCCGTACGCAAGGACATAACTTGTTTGTTCAGAAGTGAGTCGCTTAGCTGTAGCATGATAACCATCAGTATAGCGCACCCGCTTATGGCTGGCAGTAAATAATGTACTAAAATAGCAGCGTATGAATCTGCAAATAAAAACCGATAGTGCTGATGAAACACAGGCATTCGCCGAACGCATTGGACAACGTTTACGTGGCGGTGAAGTCATTGAGCTCATCAGTGATGTTGGTGGCGGTAAGACGACATTCGTTCGCGGTTTGGCCAAGGGTGCAGGTAGTGTCGATCACGTATCCAGCCCGACATTTACTGTCAGTAAAGTATATGCTGCAAGAAAATTACACATTGTTCATTTTGATTTCTATAGACTTGAAAACGCCGGTCTTATGGCGCATGAACTACGGGAAACTTTGGCCGACCCGGATACGGTAACCGTTATAGAATGGAGCGACACCGTATCCCATATGCTGCCTGATCGACGCCTGCAGATTCGGATTGCGCAAACCGACACGAACAGCAGAAGTATTACCGTCACATATACATCAGACCTACAATACCTGTTGCGGTAGTTTACGGCTACTCACCCCAAGATTTAATTTATTTGACAAAGTACTATCATAAGTACTATATTTCGTAGTAAATATAACCATAAACAGCATAAAGGTGCTCTAGCCAATGCCAAAACAAAGAACCAGTAAAAAGAAAACCACCAAAGGTGCAGCGTCACGCTCTAGCAAGATACTGCAGTTTTTGACGTCGCCCGTTAACAGAAAATGGGTCGCGCTGATTTTTGTAGTCCTCATAGGAGCTATCGGGACATACCTCATCGCTTTTAGTCAAGCGAAGCCAAATAACTGTTATGCGCTGAAGGGAGCTGACGGAAAATCTGTGCCACTTTGTGACATCAACCAGGCTTCAGATGGGCTTGACTCACTGCTCGCTGTAGATGCGGAAGTACAGACGCTAGTAGATCAAAAGAAATGGTTTAACTGGGGTGTAGCTTTTCGGGCACCGACCAAACCGATCGACGGCGCAAAACCAGTTCATCGATTCTATTATCCTTCGATCACAGCTCACTTCTTCGTTATTGAAGGAAGTGCTGACTATGAAAAGTTCAAGAATGATAAAAATGCTCGTGATGAAGGTATAAAGTTCTATGCTTGGCCGACCAAAGGTCAAGAGAACACGGTTCCTATCTATAGAGTTAACCGCAAGCCGCTCTATTTCTTGCAGCTATATGCAGATAGCGCCGCTATGCGTGATCATCTAGTCAAGAAAACAGACGGAACGTATGAGGATGGTGGCGTTAATTTCTATGCGTATCCAGCGAAGTTTAGCCCGGCAAACGACTTGCCTGCAGCAGCATATGACTGTAGTAAGAAAGAGAACTTTGTGGCACCCCAGTGCAAAGCAGAGCGAGAAAACCTAGCCAAGATGTATGACTGTAGTGTCAAAGAAAACTTCTTGAGCGATAGATGTAAAACCGAACGAGAAAACCTAGCAAAAGCTTTCGATTGCAGTAAACTAGAAAACTTTGTCAGCAACCGGTGTGTGAAGGCGCGCGAAGCATTTGAAAAGGCAGAAAAAGAGCGTATTCGCCGCGAAGAGGCGGCAAAGGCTGCAGCTGCAGCCGCAGCACGACAGTCGTCAACAAAGACGAGCGTAAAAACTTTGCCAAAAAAGAGTGGCACCACCAAAGTGGACCCAAATGACTGTAGTATCGAAGCGAACTTCTTCTCGAGTAGGTGTAAAGAAGCGCGAGACACCATGCAGTTTGCGAACAATTGTCGCGCGTTTGGAGGTACATACCTCGGAGGAAGAAACTGTAGGTTGCCAAATACACCGAGCAATAACAACACCTCGACAGGTCTGCGAAAGGGAAGATGCGTCGTTTCCTGGAAGATGGATAAATTCTGGGGTGCGTTCGGAAGCTCTACCGGATCCAAAACTTACTCTAATGTAACGTCAATACAGTGTAGAAAGAATTACCTAAGCCTATCCAAGAAAACCATTGATGGTATGAATAGGAAGCACTACGGCTACACCTACAGCTGGAAGGCTAATTAGGAGATTAAATCAGCGGGATGCAGCAATGCGTCCTGCTGTATTCTGCGCATGAGTGAGCCGATCGTTGCTGGCGTTACCAATAGCTTGTCTGAATTACTCTGATAAAATGTGCTCATGATCGTACTCACAATTCGGACAGACAAACCAGAATCTGAGATTGGACTCTATGATGACAGCAAAGAGCTTGTGTATCTCAAGTGGCAGGCGCATAGGCAGCTAGCCGAGACGATTCATCAAAAAATCCAAGAGGCGTTAGATGCGCGACAAAAAACCCTGAACGATATCGGCGGTATCGTGGTCTATAAAGGTCCAGGTAGCTTTACTGGTTTGCGAATCGGCATGAGTGTTGCTAATGCGCTCGCATACAGTCTCGGTATTTCAGTAGCTGGTGTTAGTGGCAACAACTGGCTAAGGGAGGGGCTTTCGCAGATTCAATCAGGTAAAGGCAGTGCGACGGCCATGCCTGAATATGGCGAAGCAGCGAATGTTACCACGCCAAAGAAATAGGCGCTTCATATACGAGCGTATGATATATTTAGTGTAGGATTTTCTGATTTTTGGGAGAAATCCAGTTATATCAATTTTTGTGTACCTAGAAACTTGCATAAGACTAATGAAGTGAAAGTGACTGTCTTTAAAAGCAGGGCTCTAGACCGATAGAAAGGCAAAAACATGGAAGTATTAGCACTCCTGCTGGCAGTAGCTGGTGTTGGTGTTGGTTATGGTGCGAGTCAAGTCGCAGCCAAGAAAAAATTAGGCTCTGCTCAGGACGCAGCCGAAAAAGAGCTGAAAAAAGCTCGCAAAGAAGCCGACAAGGCTTTATCCGATGCACGAGATGAGGCTGCTAAGCTAGCTGATCAAGCTCGCAGAGATGAAGCTACTCGTCGCAAAGAGCTAAAAGAAGTAGAGCAACGATTGCTGGATCGTGAAGAAGCGCTAGACAAAAAGCTGGACAGTATAGATAAGCGCACAGAAGCGCTGCGCAAAAGTGAGGCTGAAGTTGAGGACTTGAAGAACGAGATCCGAGAAATCCGTACCAAACAGCAGGAAAAACTAGAGAAGATAGCTAAGCTTTCTAAGTCGGAAGCCGCCGACAAACTTATGCAAATGACAGAACGAGACATTCGAAATGATTTGACTGGTCTGGTCAATAAACTGCAGAACGAAGCTCGTGACCTGGCTGAAGAGAAGGCCGGCACGATCATTGTCGAAGCCATGGAGCGTATGGCCAGTGAAGTCACTGCCGAGCGTACCGTTACGGCGGTCAAGCTAGAGGACGAAGAAATGAAGGGTCGGATTATCGGCAAGGAAGGTCGAAATATCCAGGCACTACAGCGTGCCACAGGGGTCGATATTATGGTTGACGATACCCCGGGCATGATTATTCTTAGTAGTTTTGACCCAGTCCGCCGTGAAGTTGCACGTCAGGCATTGGAAATGCTCATGAAAGACGGACGCATCCATCCTGGTCGCATTGAAGAAGTTGTTGAAAAGGCTCAAAAGAACGTTGCAAAAGATGTCATGCGTGCGGGTGAAGACGCTGCCCGTGAGGTCGGCGTCATTGGGATTCCACGCGAGGTTCTGCAACTGCTTGGTGAACTCAAATTTCGTACCAGCTACGGCCAGAACGTTCTTAAGCATTCGACTGAAATGGCACACATCGCCGGTATTATTGCCGAAGAAGTCGGTGCCAACGTCAAGACTGTTAAGTATGCTGCACTGGTCCATGACCTTGGTAAAGCCCTTACCCATAAAATGGAAGGCAAGCACCATCATATTAGTGGTGAAATGCTACGCAAATACGGTGCGCCCGAAGAAGTTGCATTGGCGGCTGAGCAGCACCATGATGATGTTGAAGCAACAAGTGTTGAAGCCTTGGTTGTTCGTGTGGTTGACGCCATCAGCGCCGCTCGTCCAGGTGCTCGTAACATCAGCGCCGAAAACTTTGCCGAGCGTATGAAAGAATTAGAAAACGTTGCCAATAGCTTCAAGGGTATCGAGAAATCATACGCCATCAGTGCTGGCCGCGAAGTGCGTGTATTTGTGAAACCTGGACAGATTGATGACCTGACGGCAATTAAGCTGGCTCGTGACATTGCCACCAAGATTGAATCAACTATGCAATATCCTGGAACCATCAAGGTCAACGTCATCCGCGAAACACGCGCCATCGAATTTGCCAAATAAACTTGGGAGCTAGTTGTACATGAAGCAATATTTGCTAACAAAAGTTAGGCTAACCTACTACTTTATATTTTTCCTGATACTCTATTCTATTTTATCGTACATACTGCCAGGCCATAAGTTTGATAGCGCATCGCTTACCTTGTTCTCGGTCAACTCGTTCCTCTATGGTTTCTATATAGCTCCTATACTTTCCGCACAAAAAAGTCGTATAGAAGAGTTGCATAAAACCGTACGGGCCGAAGCCAATGCTATTTTCAGTATGGTCATAAAGCTCAAAAAACTTCCTAAGCAGCTGAGAAATGACATACAGGAAATGTTTCACGACTACCTAAAAGCAAAGATAAGGGCCAAGCGTCCAAATGGTGGCGCAAGGCAATACGAGGCTATGATTACATTTTGTTTGGAGTATGACGGCGAACACCAGGCTACTATCGACAAATTATTGGAATCTCTAGTCGCAAACCAACAGAATAGGACTACACTTAATATGCAGGTGGCGAACAAGGTTTTTAGTAATGAGTGGATGGTCATGTTCATCCTATTCTCAATCACACTTGGCTTTATACTGTTGCTTGATATTGGTGGCTCGTTAATCTTGGAATTTGTTCGTGCCTTACTCTGTACAGGCCTGACGATGTTGATCATAATTCTTATCAAGCTGAGTACGTTGACGCACAAAAAAGCCCGACAGATTTGGGTTCCGCTCAAAAAACTTTCAGACACACGCTTTTACCGAATTGACTAGTCTGCTGCTGGCGCTACTTATGTTGCATATGTTAGCCAGTGCATTGTCATATACAATGTAATTATGAAAATTACGAAATATGCACACTCCTGTTTACTTATCATAGCCGATGCTGGTCAGGCCATACTTGTTGATCCCGGGCAATTTAGTTGGGAGTCGGGGCTATTTGAGGTTAGTTCATTGGATGCACTCGACACGGTTGTGATTACACATGAACACTTCGATCATTTTTATCAGCCATTCGTCGAAGCGGTACTGCAAAAGTTTCCAGATGTGCAGTTTGTCTCGACGCCTACAGTTGTAGCAAAACTCCGAGCACTGGGAGCAAAAAAGGCGACGCCAGAATCGATAGCAGGTATCGAGGTGTTTTCCCGAAAGGCGCACGCTGACCTGAGTCCGTTAGGCGAGGCGCCTGAAAATATCGCGGTTCATATTGACGGAAAGTTAACAATCGGGGGCGACAGGCACGATTTGGAAGAGTCAAAGGACGTGCTGGCACTCACCGTAACTGCACCTTGGGGTTCGATGATGAGCGCGGCAGCTATGGCGGAACGTTTACGGCCAAAAGTTATCATCCCTGTGCATGATTGGCACTGGAATGAGCAAGCCAGAAGCGGCGCCTACGACCGGCTCGAAGCGTTCTTTGCTGACCGAAACATCATTTTCTTAAAGCCTAGCGATGGACAGGCGTTAGAGGTGTAACGGCATGCAGACCGAGATCGAAGCCAAGTTTCTGAATGTCAATCATGAAAAGATTCGCGACAAGTTAAAAGAGCTTGGCGCCGAATGCGTGCAGCCAATGCGCCTCATGCGTCGCAAGAATTATGACTTTTTCGACTTTCGACTGGAAAAGGGCGCAACAGGCTGGGTGCGAGTGCGGGATGAGGGCGACAAAGTCACTCTGGCTTACAAGCAGCTTGATGATCGCACACTGCATGGCACGAAAGAAGTGTCAGTTACTGTAAATAGTTTCGATAATTCATGCTACCTCTTGGAGGCAATAGGCATGGAGGCGCAATCTTACCAGGAGACCAAACGAGAAAGCTGGAAACTGGATGGAGTAGAAATTGAGCTGGACGAATGGCCCTGGATTCCGACTTTTGTAGAGATAGAGGCAGAAGGCGAACAGGCGCTAGAGGGCGTAGCAAAGAAGCTGGGCCTGGATCTATCGACTGCCGTACATGGTAGTGTCGAAATCGTTTATCAACAGCTATACGATGTCACTGAAGAAGAAGTGTGCCACTGGCCAGAGATATTGTTCACACCTGTGCCGCAGTGGCTTGAGGATAGAAGAAGACCATGAACATCTTGTACATTGGCGACATTATGGGTGAGCCAGGCATAGAAACTCTCCAAAGCGAACTGCCCGTACTCAAAAAAAAGCACGATATCGATCTGATAATCGCGCAGGCAGAGAATGTGACTGATGGCAAAGGCATGTCAATTGCGGACATGAAGAGGCTACAGGACATAGGCGTAGATTTCTTTACGGGTGGTAATCACACGCCCGCGCAGGGTGAACTGTCGCCGTTTCTTGAGGACGAAAGTCAGCCAGTTATTGGCCCAGCCAATATGACGGATTGCCCAGGGAAAGGCTGGAAACTTATTGAGACATCGAAGGGCAAGGTGCTGGTCATTTCGCTTCTGGGTCTGACTGTTGGTCGAGCGGTCGAAGCATCCAACCCGCTTGCAGCAATTGACAGGATACTTGACGAAAACAGGAATGTCGAAAGGGCTGCGACAATCGTGAATTTCCATGGTGATTACAGCAGCGAAAAGCGAGTCATTGGCTACTATCTGGATGGCCGAGTGACGGCTGTCATTGGTGATCACTGGCATGTGCCAACTGCGGATGCGATGGTGTTACCCCAAGGCACCGCACATATGACAGACGTAGGCATGTGCGGCAGCTTGCATTCTAGCCTGGGTGTAAAAACAGAAATTATCATGTCACGCTGGCGAGACGGCAAAGTAAATAAAAACGAACTTGCAACGGACAGACCGTATCAGTTCAACGCTGCGTTGATTTTAGTGAATGAACAGGGCTTAGCCGAGTCAATAGAGCACCTCCAGCAAATATGGGGTTAAGCGACATTTATTCATTCCATATCTGTTGATAATCTGGTATAATCTTGCAAGTTATCGTTTGAACGACGGGGATTGGCGCAGTTGGCTAGCGCGCGCGGTTTGGGACCGCGAGGTCGAAGGTTCGAGTCCTTTATCCCCGACCAATGAAAAAGCCGTCCACCAGGACGGCCTTTTCATTGGTTTGAGTTAATGATTCAATTCTTCGGCCCAAGATTTGAGCTCCAGCTCAAAGATTGAAGGTCGAAGGTTCGGTCGCCAAAGCCACGCGCAGGAATTCATTCCGAGCATGGCTGCTGGCGTGCTTTGTCCTTTATCCCCGACCAATTAAAATAGCTTGGTATTTACCCGGCAATTTTGAATCTCTT
>CAZNIN010000013.1:0-2555 GCA_964573155.1 uncultured Candidatus Saccharibacteria bacterium
ATGATGGCGTGTATCGGCCGTCGCAGACTGGCGACAGCTTCGTTGAAGGTTGGATAATATTTAAACCCTCTTGTCCTGCGTCCGACAACCGCGAGGACTTTTTGACCGGTACTTTTGGTGTTGCGAACCGCATCCGCCATATCTTCGCTTGCGGCAGTGTTGCCAACAATCAGCACATTGCTAATGCCGATACCATAGCGGAACAGCAGTCTACGGACAATTTTTATCATAGTGCGAAAGAGCAGTAAAAAGCCAAAGCCGAGGACTAGGCCATACACCGGCACCAGTCGGGCTGGGAATAGTTCCGTATTGCTGACGAAGTCATAGCCGATAACTACCAGAATCCCCATAATCGAACCGACCAGTAGTCGCCCAAGTTCGGAAAAACGCTTCTCGAAAACTCCTTGGTTGTACAAACCAATAAAGGCGTGTACGCCGATCCACAGGGGTAAAACTGTTGCCACTGCTCGGAAATAGTCCCAAGCAGCTATCTGTACGATAAGTGATCGTTCATCAAGCTTTACGCGCAAGATATAGGCAACAGAGAAAGCGGCTAGAAGAGCAAGGAAGTCGCCGATGATGAGAAGGAGGGAGTAGGCGAGTGAGGCGTTATTTTTCATAGATATAGGATAATTGTACCATTCTTGGTTGTTGCGTACCCTTGACATGAACTTCTGGTATACTTTAGCAAACAGGCGAAAGCATTTAACGAAAACAAACATGAAATTTCGACGACTAAAGAAAAAGGAAGAACGTGAAGTTCGGCGCATCGTTGAATATTTGATTAGCGGCGGTGCTTTTTTCTGGTCGGGGTACATCGTTCTCATTTCGTTGAACTGGCTACTCGGACCGGATGCTTTGTGGCTGTCGACATCTGCTTCGTATGTTGTCGGTTGGATTGTGAATTATCTGCTGCAACGTTATTGGGTGTTTGATAATCCAAAATTGGCTAAGCATCAAACGGAAGTAACAGAACGCTATATCATTATCAGTGTTGTTAATCTCGGCATTAACTACCTTATCATTAAGTTGTGGGTAGACTTCGGTTACCGCATTGAGATAGGCCCGTTTATTGCTTCTGGTTTCTTCACTGTGTGGAATTATATCTGGTACAAGTTCTGGGTGTTTCCAGAAAAATTTCCGCGCAAACGGGTCTATGCAAGCACCAAAAAAACGCCAAAAAGGAGGAAAAGATGATGACGCAATCTGTTCGGCCGACAAAGAAACAGCGTGAACTTTTGAGTTTCATCGAGTCATTTATCAGTGAGCATGGTTACAGCCCAAGCTATCGGGAAATTATGAACGGCTTAAAATATACCTCGGTAGCTACAGTTGCACTACATGTCAACAATCTTATCAGGCGTGGTCACTTGCGCAAGCGCGATCGGTCTGCTCGTTCTCTGGAGGTTGTGGCGTCAACAGAAGAGGTAAAGATAAAGTCCAATGCAATCAAGCCTGGAGAGGAAAAGTGGTTGGTTGAGAAAATTGATTATCTTATCTCTCAGCTGGAGCAGCAGGCCGTCAAGGAACAGGCTCGGATTGACGAGCTCTATGTGCTCATCGGCTCACTAAGGATTCTAGGGCTTGAGGGCGCGGCCCAAAGTTTTATTCCGCGCTTGGCGGCAGTCAAGCAAACGGTTCATGATGAGGTAAAATACTAGCATAATGTCTGCAAGCATCATTCGGTTACGTAATGTTACCAAGCTGTATGGTTCGGCGGTCGGCGTCAAACATGTTGATCTGGACGTAGCGGCAGGCACGGTAGTGGGCTTTTTGGGGCCGAATGGTGCTGGCAAATCTACGACTATCAATATGTTGCTGGATCTTATCAGACCAACAAGTGGTTCAATTGAATTGTTTGGCCTTGACGCACAGAAGCAATCCCTGCAGATACGTCGACGTATTGGATTTTTGGCGGGTGATATGATCATGGACAAAGATTTAACAGGTTGGCAGCAGCTACAATACTTTAGCAATCTTCGCGGAGGATATGACAAACAATATGTTTCTGAACTGGCCGAACGACTGTCGTTTAACCTGAACCGCAAATTCAAGACTCTGTCGCGTGGCAACAGACAAAAAGTCGGTCTTATTTCTGCACTGATGCATAAACCTGAATTACTCATCCTTGATGAGCCGACCAGTGGTCTCGATCCGCTTATTCAGGCAGAATTCAACAAGATTCTTCTGGAACATAAAAAGTCGGGCGGGACAGCATTTATTTCTTCTCACGTATTGAGCGAAGTCCAGGAGGTATGCGATGAGGTGACGTTCATACGCGAGGGTCGAATCATCGCTACTAAACCCATAGCGGCAATTGCCAAAGAATCGCCCAAAGAGTTTTCCGTTGAGACCAATGATACTGGGCTTATGACAGCGTTGAAGAAACTAAAAGGCATGGAATTTGTCGAGTCTTCCGCCTCGAGTGCACATGGTCACTATGTGGGCGACGTCAATGATCTGATTAAGCTCCTTGCTAAGCACAAGGTCGACAGCTTAACCCTGCAGGACGCTGAGCTCGAGTCGATTTTCATGAAATATTATGAAGGCGAGGA
>CAZNIN010000013.1:2655-20722 GCA_964573155.1 uncultured Candidatus Saccharibacteria bacterium
CCCTGCAGGACGCTGAGCTCGAGTCGATTTTCATGAAATATTATGAAGGCGAGGATAGCAATGCTTAGGTCAGTATTTCGTAAAACATTGTATGAAAAACGCTGGCCCGTACTGTGGTGGAGTTTGGCAATGTTCCTCATGACATTACTTGTAGTCGTTCTATTCCCAACTTTTCAGGATTCATTCGGGCAGAGCTTGCAAAATGTACCCGACTCCCTGAAACAGATACTCGGAGAAGCGAGCGATTATCAGCGCATTGAAGGGTTCTTGCATCTTCAGGTATTTATGCAGATGATGTTTTTGACAATCATTTACGGCATCATTTTGTGCACCGGCCTGATCGCAGGCGAAGAAGGACAGGGCACCCTTCAGTCACTGTTGGCACAACCAGTAAGTCGAACAAAGGTCTATTTTCATAAAATCGCGGCCGCTTCAGTCATCCTCTGGATTGTGAATTTTGCTGTTTTTGTCGGCATCGTAATAGGCTGCTTGGTCATAGGCGAGACTCCCAACTATTGGCGCGTCTTCTTGGAGACAAACGTTATGTGGCTGGTAGCAATGGTGTTTAGCACATTCGGCTATGCACTTGGTGCGGCACTTGGTAAGCGAGGCTTTGCCGGCGCCATAGCTGGGGCATACGCTTTCTTGGCCTATATGATAAGTTCACTTGTGACGACCGTTGACTGGTTAAAATACCCCAATTACGTTTCGCCGATAAAATACCTGGGAGAGCCGCGCATCATGGATGCGGGCATAGACAGCGGTAACCTTATTTTGCTTATTTCTCCCTGTATTGGTCTGGTTGTTGCTGGCTGGGTGGTGTTTCGTAAGCGAGACATCTATTCGAAATGAGCACTATTGAGGCGATTATACTGGGCTTAGTTCAGGGCTTGACCGAGTTTATCCCGGTTTCGAGTTCTGGTCATCTGGTATTTCTGCACGAGTTACTCGATACGGGTAACGGCGGGTTGACGTTTGATGTCGCATTGCATGTTGGTACGCTAGGCGCGCTTGTTTTGTATTTTCACAGAGACATAAAATTACTGGCTTTGGGCATACTTGGCAAGAATGAATACACTCGTATAGCCTGGTTCATCGTATGCGCCACTATACCAGCTGTCATCTTTGGAATGCTGTTCAAGGACAAGGCTGAGACCGTGTTTCGGTCATCACGATTAGTGGCGGTTAATCTTATCTTGTTTGCATGTATTATGCTTGCCGCGGAATGGTATGCCGGTCGTCTTCGGCGGCAAACCAACGAGCTGCGCCGGACTAGTATGGGCCAAGCTCTTGCGGTGGGCATCGCTCAGGCGCTCGCGATTATTCCGGGAGTATCACGTTCAGGAAGCACCATAACTGCCGGTTTGTTTGCAGGCTTAGACCGAGTTACTGCGACTCGATTTTCATTTTTGCTGGGCATACCTATTATGGTCGGTGCAATTACCAAAGTTTTGACTGAAGACCAAGCCACACAAATGATAAGCAGTGAGCTATTAATCTTTGCAATTGGCATGTTGACGGCACTGTTGAGCGGTATGTTTGCGATACGGTTTTTATTGAAGTATCTCGCCAAGCACACGCTGGCAATATTCGCCTATTATCGTATTGGACTTGGTGTCTTGGTGCTGCTTATCACCAGCCTGTAGTTAGCCCTCTACACGTACATTGTCAGACGCTATGCCGAGTGCTTTTGCGAGTATGTGGCTTTGCCATTCCTGTACACGTCGTGCGTCTTCAGAAGTCTCTACCTCTGTTAGGCCGCCGATTTCAACAAATGGCTCACCGCCGTCTCTCCCGTCCCACATAACAATAGGCAGCACGAGACCACGCTTGACAATATCAAGCGTACCTTTGCCGACCTTACCCATAGTTACGTGTGATGGACGATGGCTGTCATCATAGGTAACTGCGTCTGTCTTGCCAGACCACGCAATGTTGAGCGACTTGCCGAGTTTATGGCGCAGGACTTTGTGTAGGAGGTCTTCGCCTAACCAGGTATGGACCTCTCGGCGCATATTGCGGTTATTGGTATCGATAAGTCCCCGGTCTATATCCAGGTCGTCAATAGTCTGAGTGCGTGGGAAGCTCATAAAGACGTGACCGCCCTTTTCGACTACTTCTGATGCAGCCATACCGAAAGCGCCGATGGTTGTGACGCCTCGGCTGATCACCAGCCCGTTCTGGTGTTGCCACGTGTCTTGATCCAGATGTTCGCTCCAAGCGGCTGTCCATATGGCTATGTCTTCGATAGTGCCGTGGTTGGATACCGGAAAGATATTAATACCTTTGTGGTCAAGCAGAAAACGAGCCGTTTTAGTAAGGGCTGATTGTCGTGCTAATTCTTCGCGTGTGCGCAGGAACAGGTCGCGTCGTGCGGTTGACGCGAGAGCTGCGACCTCACCATCGGCTACTGGTGCAGGCTCAAGATGTGTTGTTTCGAGCATTTGCGATGGGTGTGCTGCTGGGTCGAACTCAAGAGGGCTAAAAAGCCCGCCAGAGGCATGAATATGTTTGAGCGTTGTTTCCGCCAGCGTGTCATGAATTTCCTTACGGTCTTCGTAGGAAAGCTTTTCATAGTCAAAGTCCCGCAACATGAGTGTTTTTTAGTATAGCAAACAACAAGACGGGCGTGTACAAAACTACTACATATAGCGTGGTGTTTCTATGCTATAGTACTAGTACTTAAAAATTTGTGCTGGAAGCAGGTGAGAATCCTGCACTGTGCCGCAACGGTAAGAAGAAGCAAGTGCCTATCTTTTCATTATAACATGAAAATTAGTGTCTTGTCAAGTCAAGTCCGATACAGCATGCAAGTAAGCTCTGTGATACCTATCGCAGAGACTCCCGAGCAGGAGCAATGACGGCTGGATTTGTGGCCTGAAATTCACCCTCGCTCGGGAACATAAGAGTGAGGGTTTTTGATTATTAACACACAAACACCAGAAACTATTCGATCTGCTTCAGAGACATTGCCAGAGCGGGACAATGTTCTGACAGAAATCGACCACTTGCTTGAGGCGCGAATCGCCCCGGGTGTTTTTGACGAAAGTGCCCTGCGGGACGTGGGGCAGAATATGGTCACGGCAGTCCAAGAAGCAGCTATGCCATATGCGGTGACGGAAACTGATCATGAAGTTGTGTATGACCAGGAACGCGAGCGACGGACATTTATGTGGCTCGGTAAAACAGCAGTGCAAACAGCAATGTCCGGCTATCGATTTCATCAGCATAAAAATGCTCTCAAGCGTGTCGATGTCGAAGTGGCGGAGGCACGTCATGCTACAGAGACCCTTGCTATTGGAAAAGCACAAGTGTTTATATCACCGCGCATGACACGAGCTGATGCTTCACTGGAAGAGGCACAAAAGGAGCATTTGGGTGATGATGACGCCGTCCGGGTCAGCTGGCTAGAAGAAGGCGATGATGGAAACCAGCGGCGAAAACTTCAGTCACTGCTTGTGAGGGACATACCATTCGACGCATGGGTGCGTATGCTCAAAGATCCCGCGAATATTTTTGGCAAAACCATTGAACTCGAAGATGAAGCTTCTGCTCTTTCTGTCATGCGAGTCTTTTCTGAATTGGAAGTGGAAAAAGAAAAATTACCAAACGGACCGGTAACCATTCTTGAGGAAGTAGCACGCTACATTTCTGACGAAGATATCCGTAAAAAAGTTCAGACTGATATTAGTAAGTACTATACGGATCAGGACGAATTGCGGCGTAAAGCAGAATTCAAAGCCGAGCAGTGGCTGGCATTTGATAAAGAGCTGGCAGAGAGTATAGCTACTGGCAGACCAACGAGCGTGATTAAAGCTTTTATTGCATCAATGCAGCATGAATGGGATGCGAGCGAGTTGCGTATGTTACAGAATCATTGGTATGACGAAAATATGGATTATGTCGTCACTCGCGACCTTGCGGCCGTATTGGAAAAAATGAAACGTCATACCTTGTGGGGAGGCGCAGCCGTCTTGGCGGGTAACGAACGCGTTGGGACGCAGCTTAGCTCCCGGCACTACCAGGAAATACACGCTCAGGAGCAGCAGATGTATAGCGCGTACCAGCAGGGCGTGGATTATCGGATACTGGAGTCGAACAGCGCCCGATTAATTGCTCAATCAAACATTCGGGTCGGTGGCGGCTGTGCCGGAGTGAGCAGTCGGGACAATAGCGAAGACCCGCTCGTGTCAGTAGAGCAGAAAGTTGCGGACAATGAACGTACTAACGAGGAGACAGGTGATAATCCGAACACATGGAAATGGAAAAGGGGTATCTGCCAGGTAAAGTCATGCTCGAGTCGCCCTGGTCAGACGGAAGTTGGACCATGCAGTGTGTGCCGCAGTTGCCAAGCAAAGTTTGACAAAGGCGAAGACCCGACAAAAAATGTCGTTCGTGTTGAGCGGGACGAAGAGTCAACCGCAGGGCAGCGATTGCAGCTATTTGTGGCGGCAGCACAAGAGAGCATTGGTCGAAGGCTTGTGAAGAATACGCTTACCAATACCGATAGCTCGGCAAGGGATAAAACGGATGATGTTTCGATACGACAAAACGATCAGCGGGCGCTTGCGGCTGTATAATGTGTACCATGAGTGATATCGCCGATGACGAGATATATCAGGGACTGGTAGATACGCGTTCACCAGAGTTTTTCTGTGATCATTGCGGGCACTACCCGATTGAGCCGGTACATGGGCATTTTGTTTGTCCGGAGTGTCGCATGCCAACCAAATGCTGTGAAGGTATACCGGCGCATACGTGAAAAGAGTAGGTATTTACAGCGGTACATTTGATCCGATTCATGAGGGACATATGGCATTTGCGCGTGAAGCACTAGAAAAATGCCAACTAGAGAAAGTATTCTTTTTGGTGGAGCCGCGGCCACGACGTAAACAGGGTGTCAAGGCACTGGAGCATCGCGACGAAATGGTCCGTCTTGCGGTCAGAAACGAGCCGAAACTCGGTAGCATATTGCTTGGTCAGCAGCGCTTCTCGGCGGTTGATACACTGCCAGTGCTCTTGGAGCGGTTCAAGGGCGCAGAACTATACATGCTGATGGGCGATGATATGCTCGCACATTTTGCTGATTGGCCGCATGTTGAGGATTTGGTCGAGCACATTCAGTTCACAATTGGCCTCAGGCATCATACAAAAGCTGAAGTGAAGCGGCGGCTAGATATTATCCAGCGTACGCGAGGCTTAACGATGCGGTACCAGCTCTTCCAGGCTGATCTGCCGGAATTCTCGTCGAGCGATATTCGGCAACAAATTAAGCAGGGCAAAAACCCGGCCGGGCTCATACCGGCTGTTCGACAATATATCGAGAACCACGGGCTTTATGCTTCTTCGAAGCTCGGCTCGTAGTGAGTTTGCAGGTAGGCGAGGTGCTTTTCGCGATACTGCTTGAATTCGGCTTTACTGAAACCGTTCTTGCGGATAAAAGCGCTAAGGCGCTCGTTGCCAACGAAGTGCGGCATCATGACGTAACTGGCGCCTTCGCTATAAAGATTGGATGCGTTGGCGGCGTTATCGGACGTGCAAACGAACACGGCACGAGGGTTGTTTTGCTTGAGCCAATTGGCTAAGAATTCGTTGGTCTTGAAATCCGAGATCGTAGACACGACCAACTGTGACTTCTCCAGTTGTAGCTCCTCTAAGAATTCCGAATCAGTAGCATCGCCATACTGGTATTCTTCGTCGCGGCTTTCGAGTGTTTCGATCATGTCGGGGTCATAATCGACGATCACAAAACGTTTTTGCATCCGGCGAAATGTCTTTATAAATTCCTGGCTATTACGTCGGTAGCCAAATAATACGATGGGGTAGCTATGGGCGGTGAAGCGTTTTTCCGGCATGGTGACTTTGCGTTCAAATAGGCGCAGGGGTCGTTCAAATTTTGCGAAAAGCACGTTGTCGTATTTGATAAAGTAAGCTGAAACAGCAAATGTGATAAGGGCGACCAGTGTCAGCGTGTCAGCAACGTGATGTCTCGCTAGGCCGGCATGTACGGCAGCGACGGCAAAGACCAGCGAAAATTCACTAATCTGACTGAGACTTGCGGCTGTCTTGAAACTGGTGCGTTTGGTGTAGCCGAGCAGACCCATTGTGATAAGGGTAAAGGCTGGTTTGATGAGCAACACAAACAAACTAAACACAACAGCTGTTGGCAGAATTGGTGCAATGTTGCCAGGAGTTAATCCTTGGCCGAGCGTCACGAAGAAAATAACGATAAAAAAGTCGCGCAAAGGCTTGAGCCGGGATGACATCTCGTGGCTATACGGCAGCTGTGCAAGACCGATACCAGCGAACAGAGCACCGATTTCTATGGAAAAGCCAACCTCTTTGAAAAGGAGTGCCCAGCCCAGGCCCCATCCCAGCGCGAATAAGAGCAAAATTTCTTTGGATTTTCCTATGGATTTTGCCAAGTACGGTACCAATCGCCTGCTGGCCAGGTACAAGACACCCGTAACGATAACACCCATTGCGGCTAGTTGGATGACAGCATCTGAGCTACCATCAGTCGAGCGAGCAGCTAGACCGAATTTACCAGCTGTAACAAAAACGTCTTGCACTATGAGCATACCAATAACAATCTGAGCATACAGACGTGTCGTTTCACGCTTGTCATGAAACAGCTTAACGATGATAACTGTACTGCTTAGCGCTAGCGCCAGTCCGATAACCGCAGACTCCATTCGGCCGAAGTCCAACAGTCTGGCCAACAAAAACCCGAGGCCGCCAGTGGTGAGCATTTGAGCGGTGGTGGTAATAAAGATCGTTTTGCGCAGGCGCATAAACACCCGTGGACTGAGTTCCAGGCCGATAATAAAAATCAGCAATGCGATGCCGATTTCTCCCATACCGTTCATCGCATCGCCACCAGAAATAATGTGTAGTGCTGCGGGTCCGGCCAGGACACCAGTCAAAATATAGCCAATGATGAGTGGCTGACGCAGTTTGTGCATAGCAAAAGCAATTGCTGCCCCGAGTGCTACTACTAAACTAAGCTGTGCAAATATGTCGCCGTGCATTTTGTGTTTTATTCAATTGTCTTCTGGAGCTATTCTATAACAAATATAAGCATAAAAACAGTGTTGACGGACTGTTGTCGTACATGTCATAATGCCGCTACTTCTAATAGCGGCAAAAACTAAAGCTGCGTGAAGACAAAAACAACAAAAATAAACTGTCTTGGCCCCCGGCGACCTGAGAGACCGCTGTAGTCGAGATGGTGGAAGCAGGAGGTGGGGATGCCTATCAAAATAAACATTCAACAAAAACGGAGTGAAGAAGTGGAAGTAAAAGTCAAGCGGCCGAAGTGGCAGCAATTTATCAGTTACTAGCGCAAATGTGCGCCTCGGCTTTACTTCAAGATACCGGCAAAACGCCGGTATCTTGCTTTTGGCATAAGCGTCGCCAATGATAAACTATAAGATAGTGATATGCAGGTATCTAAAGGAAAACAAACATATAACGTAAGTGTTCATGAAGTACTCGATGCGTACAAAACGTCTCGGGAAGGTTTAAGTGACGCAGAGGCGAAAAAGCGACTTCTAGAGTTTGGACGCAATGAGCTCACTTCGCATCGTTCTCCACTTTGGCGGCGCATTATCGAGCCGTTCGCAAGCTATTTTGTGATTGTTATTATCATCGCGGCTATTATTAGTGCAATTGAGCGCAAGTGGTTCGAGACACTGATTATTAGCATTATTGTGGTTGTTAACGCGATCATTTATTACTTCCAGCAATTCTCTGTGAGTCGAGTCTTAAAAACGCTGCGCGAACAGGATCGTCAGTTTGTCATCGCCATGCGCGACGGCGACGAAGAAAAGATCGATAGCGAATTGCTGGTGCCCGGCGACATAATTTATGTATCAGAAGGTATGAAAGTACCGGCAGATGGCCGGTTGATAGAAGCTAATAATGTTCAGGCAGACGAATCTATGTTGACTGGAGAGTCGTTGCCAGTACACAAGCGTGCTGATGCGATAGCCGGCACCAAGCAGATCTACGATCAGGCTAACATGATGTTCAAAGGGACTTTTATAAGTAGCGGATCTGGCCTGCTGCTTATTACCGGTACTGGCAACGCTACTGAACTTGGAGCGATTAACACTTTGGCGGCGGAAGCTCAGGAAGGTAAGACTCCGATTGAAACCAAAATTGATGATCTGACCAAAAAATTGCTGTACGGCATTGCGGTTGCAACAGCAGCCGTTTTTGCGTTGGCGATGTATCGAGGCATTGAAATTGACGAGGCTATTGCTTATACACTCAGTATTCTTGTATCGGCCGTACCGGAAGGTCTGCCGGTGGCAATGACGCTCGTATTGTTGTTTAGTGCTCGCCGGATGGCGCGCCAAAAAGCCCTCGTGAAGCATATCGCGTCCATGGAAACTATGGGTGCAATAACCCTTATAGCTACTGATAAAACTGGTACCATTACGCAAAATAAACTGTCGGTTGCCGATATGTACACTGCGCACACCAGCAAAAAAACGTTTCATGAAGCTATACGTGCCAGTCTGAACGGAGATATTGATTCCAGCGAAGACCCCCTTGATGTTATTTTGCATCAGGAAGTCAAGCAGGTACGTATTCCAAGAGAGTGGAAAAAGGTCAAAGAGTTTCCTTTTGATCAGAAGCTTCGTATGAGCGGAGTTGTTTGGCAACACGCCAAGGGCTATTCTCTATATGTCAAGGGGGCACCAGAGCAAATACTGCATCACTGCAGAAACAATACATTGCTCGATGAGGCAAAAAGCCAGCTCAAGGAGTTTACCAGCCGGGGCTACCGTACTATCGGCTTTGCGCAGAAAGACAGCAAAACATTGCCCGAAAAACTGGATGCGCGAAAGTTGAGCGACATGCACTTTGACGGATTTGTCGGTCTGAGTGACCAACTGCGCCCGGGGGTGAAAGGGGCGATAGCCCAGGCTCATCAGGCGGGCATAAAAGTGGTGATGCTAACAGGAGATCATATTGAAACGGCGGGCTATATTGCTCGTGAAGTTGGTATCGCCAAGAATCAGCACCAAGTATCTGACAGCAGTGTGCTGGCGTCTAAGGATCCGGAAGCTATTCGCAAAGCGTTGAGGAGCACAACAGTATTCGGAAGGGTGCTGCCAGAGCACAAGTACTCGCTCCTAAAAGCGCTTAAGGGGCATGAAATTACCACTATGACTGGAGACGGTGTGAATGACATACCAGCTTTGGTCGAAGCTGATGCGGGGCTAGCTATGGGTTCGGGCACGGATGCCGCCAAGGACGCCAGTGATATCGTATTGGTGAACAGTAATTTCAGGACAATTATGAATGCAGTACGGGTAGGCCGCACAGTGTTGGCTAATATCCGCAAAATGGTCGTGTATTTAGTTGGGACAAACAGCGGGGAAATTCTGATTATGCTGCTAGCGTTGCTCTTTGGCTTGCCACTGCCATTAACCGCCGTGATGGTGCTATGGATTAACCTTGTCACCGACGGTGTCTCAGTAATCCCGTTGGGTCTGAGCTCACCAGAAGAACACCATATGAAGTTGCCACCGAAAGACCCGCGCGCTCCGCTACTCGAAGGGTACATGCTGGTCCGTTCGATTTTACTTGCCGTAATCATGGCTACTACCGTGCTGTACGTGTTTACCCAAATGCTTCATCACGGCGAAGCCTATGCTCGGACAGCAGCTTTCTTGAGCCTGATCGTGATCCAGTGGGCGAATGCGTTCAATATGAATTTCGAGTTCCGTTCCTGGGCCTATAACTTTGTACGCCCAAACTGGAAGCTGGTGGTCGCAATTGGCGTCTCGATGGCGGTCAACATTCTCATATTTACGACGTCGCTCAAGCAGTATTTCGGGCTTGAAACACTCAAGCCTGTCGACGCTTTGTTAGCTATTGTCATGCCAACAGTCGTAACGTTAGTGCTGTGTGATGTGCATAAGCTTCTGTCCAACGCACTCATTAGACGCAAGAGACGAGCATCAGCCAGCGCTTCAGCTGCGCTTCATACCAAAATGTAGCCCCACCGCAAGCCAAAACAAAGTGATGATGCTTGAGACGATCAGCGTGGCGAACAAACCGAATTCATAAATAAAAATTGCTGCCGACGCAGTAACTATACCGCCGCCCATAAACGGCTCAAAGACTAATTGCTTGTATGCGAAGCTCTCACGGGCTTTGGATTTATTTGACGGGTCTGCCAGCCGCTGCATGAGCAGGCCGGTTGCAGTCATGCCCATGGACTGACCCATATTTGTTATGCCTTTCTCGAACCAGTAACTGCGGAAAAAGATGGGCGAGAGTACCAGAAATGCGACAACGATCCAGAGAATACCAGCCAGGCTCAAGATCGCAATGACCGGTAATTTGTCACCGAGAACATTAAGCGAAATTGTCGCCACCGCGCTCGCAATCAAGATATCCAATGCGATTGCGCTGATGATTTCTGCTGTTCGCCTTTGGATGAGCGTTTGTTGACCAATTTTACGCAAGAACATCTGTAGAATAAGTCCACCAATCATGGCGAGTGGGAACATTGGCAGATACTTAAAGAAACGAATGTGTGTCTTATCAGCCAGCAAAATTTCTTCAGATATAATGAGGCCTTGCCAAAGCAGCCAGCCGATGCCGATTGAAATCGCAAACGCAACCAGGTTTATTGCAATGGCCTTCGGGTTAGTGCTGAGCCGCTCACCTAGCCGGAGTAGATTATAGCCGCTTCTGATCATTTGTTTTTGTCGTCGTTCAAGCGCTGCATAACGCGCTTTGTGGTCCCAGGTATGGCGGCTATGCCAGTTTACGAAAAAGACGCCGATCAAGATTGCTGCGACGATACTCACGGTAGCAATAGTCAGGGCGATGTCAGATCCTTCTCGCCAGCCAAGCTGCTCGAACGTCGGCGCCAAGCCAGCTGCCGTACCGTGTCCGCCCTCGAAACTGATTTCAATGAGCGATCCTACTAACGGACTGGCGTTAAAAACCGGTACGAGTAAAAACATCGCAAGTAACATACCAATAACATATTGCCCCCAAGCCAGGACGTTGCCGAACGCAATCATTGGGCCAGCCAGGCGCCAGATTTTTTTGCGATCCGGGATGACCTTGCCCAGGAACAACCCGGCAAAGACAACATTGATAAGGTATTTCGGCAGCTTTGTCCATTCGGCAGTTATTTCTACAGGGATAGTTTCAAGTATCTGTGGTCCTAAGATGAGTCCGATAGCACCAGCGACAAGTGAGCTTGGTATAAAGTAACGCTGCAGAACATTAGAGCCGCGTTTTATAAAACGAGCAATAACCAGGATGATGGCAAGTACGACCAGGCTTTCTTGTATTGGCGTCATGTCACTCCGTAGTTACGGGGCGGCGTTCGATCCTATCCACCCTAAATGATTTATTGTTTATTAGACTGCTTTATGGCTTCGTCGATTTTTTCGGAGAAAGCTTCGACACTGGTAACATTTTCGATCTTTTCGCCATTAAGTTCAAAGGTCGGTGTTGATTGATATCCTTTACGTTGTGCTTCGCGGCGATCTGCCTGAACCAGTTGGTTGGTTTGTTCGCTTCGCATATCGCTTTTGAATTTTTCGACATCAAGACCGAGCTGCTCTGCGTAGCCTTCGAAAATTGCTGAAGGGTTGCTGCTTGTGCTCCAGGAGTTCTGGTTTTCAAAGAGTAAGTCATGCATCTCCCAGAATTTGTTTTGCGTAGCAGCTGCCTCGGCGGCGCGTGCGCTTATGAGGGCATTCTGATGAATTTCAACAAGTGGAAAGTGGCGAAACTGGAAGGTGACTTTACCTTCGTATTTCTGTTTGAGTTCTTTGAAGAGCGGGTAATATTGACCGCAGGATGGGCACTGGAAGTCGCCGTACTCGACGAGTCGAACATTGGTTGTGCCTTCTTTTGTAATATGGTTTGTCGGAGACACGTCTTGGGTTCCGCCATTTGTCGAGCCATTGTCTGTACCATTGTCGCGCTTGTTAAACACCAAAAGACCACCAAAGACTACGACGATGGCTGCCAAAATAAGTAAAAACTGTTTACTCATATTAAATTTATTTCCCCTTAAATATGTACAACTAATCATAGCATGCTGGTACTATTATTTGTATGAATGCGATTATGGATATTGTGCTGGCAGCACTTGCGCTGATGTCGGTTGGCTTGTTGAAATCGTATCGTAATGTTTCCGAGCGTGAGTTGCGTCGCCGTGCACGCGAGGGAGACGAGTTGGCGGCAGCTCTTTACAGAGCAGTATCGTACGGTTCGAGCCTTGGTGCTGTGCTGTGGTTGTTGGTTGTGCTCACGAATGCATTGTTCTTTGTGCATATTGCTCGCACCGCTCCTGTCTGGTTCGCGATTGTCGCTAGTGCAGCAGTCATCTGGTTTGCGTTTGTTTGGATGCCGGCACGAGACGTAACACGCTTCAGTACGTGGGTCGCTGTCAAACTGGCCCCAGCTCTCGCTTGGCTGCTGAATTACCTGCACCCGTTGTTTAATAGGATTGTTGCGTTCTTTGATAAGCACCGACCAATTACGATTCACACCGGCATCTATGCCAAAGAGGACCTGCTTGACCTCCTCCAGGATCAAAAGGTACAGCCCTACAACCGGATCGACAAAGTAGTCCTTGACGTCGCACAGCACGCGCTGACGTTCGGCGATATAGTGGTGCGGGACATTATGATTCCGAGACGGGTTGTAAAGATGGTCGAAGCAGATGAAACCATTGGGACGGTTCTAATGAGTGAGTTGCACAAGAGTGGCTTTTCGCGCTTTCCGGTGTATTCTGGCAAGAAGTATAACCTTGTCGGTACCTTATATATGAAGGACATGGTCAAGGCCAAAGAGGGCGGCAAAATAGAAAAGGTTATGCAGCCTGACCTGGCCTACATTCATGAAGAGCAGCCGCTGACAGATGCGTTGCAAGCAATTCTAAAAACACACCGGCATCAATATATTGTCGTAAATAGCTTTGAGGAATACGTCGGAATCATAACCCTAGAGGACATTCTTGAGCAGATAGTCGGCAAGCCGATTCTCGATGAATTTGACCAATATGATGACTTGCGCGCCGTAGCCGCTCGGGCTGCTCGTCAGGAACACCTGGAGCACACCAAGGCTGACAAGTCTGAGGATAAACCGGTCGAATCAGCAGCTGAAGAAAAAGCGTTGCCCGAACAAGAGGCCGAAGAAAAAACCAAAGATGCTACCCCTGAAGATACTTCGGTGGTAAAATAAACCAAATGATTGTACGGTACATATATAGCGACAATAATGCCCGGGCTGGCGCCTGAGGTGTTTTGCTTGGCACTCTCGCGCTGTCAGCCCGCACGTACCGAGCGCTTCACTAGCTAAGATTTGAAAGTAATTTATGTCACATAGAACACTGAGCATAGAGACCAAGGAAAAGATTAATCAAAAAGTTACCGTCAAGGGCTGGGTAAACTCCCGGCGAGACCATGGTGGACTGATCTTTATTGATGTACGCGACCATACTGGGGTTGTCCAGTTGGTTATTCAGCCGGAGCAAGCAGAATCTTTTGCGGTTGCCGAGCAGTTGCGCGATGAGTTTGCAATTGCTGCTACTGGCGAAGTCAAAGAGCGCGAGGAGTCTCTCAAGAATCCCAACATCGATACCGGCGACATTGAAATTGTAGTCAGCGAACTTACGATACTGAACCGCTCCGAACCGTTGCCGATCCAATTGCATGGTGACGCGCAGTCTAGCGAAGACGTCCGTTTACGTTACCGCTACCTTGACCTGCGTCGCCCCAAGATGCAGGAAATGTTACGTAAACGCGCCGAGTACTATCGGGTAATGCGCCAATATATGGATGAGCGTGACTTCACCGAGATAACTACACCGATACTGGCTAACTCAAGTCCAGAAGGCGCTCGTGACTTTTTGGTGCCGTCCCGTGTACATGAGGGTAAATTCTATGCTCTGCCGCAGGCGCCACAGCAGTTCAAACAGCTTTTGATGGTCGGCGGCGTATCGCGTTATTACCAGATCGCAACCTGTTTTCGTGACGAAGATCCACGGGCCGACCGGCTGTACGGGGACTTTTATCAGCTGGATGTAGAAATGTCCTTTGTTGATAGCGGTGAAACGGTGCGTCAAGTAACAGAACCACTAATAAAGCAGCTTGTTACCGAGTTTGGCAAAAAAAAGCTTCTGAGTGATGAAATTCCACGCATACCATACCAGGAGGCGATGGATCGTTTTGGCTCCGATAAGCCAGACTTGCGTTTCGGTATGGAGTTGATTGATTTGTCTGACGCTTTGCAATCAACAGAGTTTGGGGTTTTTAAAAACGCGCTGGCTCAAGGCGGTGTTGTTAAGGCAATTTGTGTCAAAAATGCAGCTTCCTTAAGCCGCTCGCAAATCGATACATTTACCGATATCGCCAAACAGGAAGGCGCCGGTGGCTTAGCTTATTTGACGTATGAAGAGGGCGAAGTAAAGTCTCCAATCGCCAAGTTCCTGAGTGAAACAGAATTAGCTGCCATCCAAGCTAATGCCGGTGCAATAAGCGGTGACGCGGTATTTTTCGCCGCTGATACACGAAACACTGCCAACAAAGTTCTCGGCCGACTGCGGAACGAGTTTGCTGATCATTTTAAGCTGAAAGACACGAATGTCGTCGCGCTAGCATGGATTGTTGATTTTCCGTTTTATGAGTGGGATGAAAAGCGCAACCAGTTGGACTTTGGACACAATCCATTCAGCATGCCTAAGGGCGGCATCGAAGCCCTTAAAACAGAAGACAAACTTAGTATTTTGGCTGATCAGTTCGATATGGTTATGAATGGCTACGAAGTTTGTTCGGGAGCGGTGCGTAATCATAATCCAGACGTTATGTACGAAGTGTTTGGAGCGCTCGGCTACGACCGAGAATATGTCGATGGCAAGTTCGGTGCCATGATAAATGCCTTCAAATATGGTGCACCGCCGCATGCTGGTTGTGCGTTTGGCATAGACCGTATATTTATGGTGCTGATGGGCGAAGATAATATTCGTGAAATTGTTGCCTTTCCAAAGAACGGCTCTGGCGTCGATGTCATGATGGGGTCGCCATCTGAAGTTGACTCAGCCCAGCTCAAAGAGCTAGGGATGTAGCAATGTTGAGCGGCGGCGGTGCCGCTCTACTGTTACGGGTTTGTTGTGCTACACTATTGATAGTACTTATGACAAAAAATAAAACAACGAAACGATACGGCTTATTCATAGTAGCTGCGCTTATGGGCGGTATGTTCCTGTCTGGCGGGCAGGTGCAGGCTGCCACCATCAGTGTATCTGCCGGTACTGACACTAAAGCTGTTGATGGTACCTGTCATTTGTCGGAGGCTATCGAGAACATCAACAACCAGGCACAAACTAATGCTGACTGCGCTGCTGGCACTGGCAACGATGTCATCCAGTTGCCAATGGGTACGATAACACTCAGCGCTGACCTACCTGTACTCACCCAAACTGTAACAATACAGGGCCAAGGAACGGGCAAGAGTGTTGTTGACGGTGCTGGCCAATACGCTATCTTCCAGATCAACCAGGCGTCTGCAAAAGTAATCTTTAAGAACCTGAAGACAAGGGCGATGAGTGGTTTCGGGATCGCGGTTATGGACGCCAATGGTATAACCGTCGAGAATGTTGAAGCAGATGGTACGAATTCGGTAGCACGTGATGACGGTGCTGGCTCAACAATCCAAGGTGGCTTCGTCTATTTTGGAGCAAACGCCAGTGAACCTCCTGAAATTAATATCAACGGGCTGTATGTGCATGATTATTCCTCTGCAGACGCGGGGTTGCTGTTGGGTGTGGCCGTTGCGGGACCTCAGGGAAAACTCCAGACGCTAACTGGTAAAAATATCACAGTTTCAAATCTTTCCTCTACCAACCCCGCAGGGCAACTAATAGCCGTTTTTAATACGACTGGACTGGGGGATGGCTATGCATCACTCAATGCTAAATATGAAAATATCACCATAGAAAACATAACCACGCCTAATGCCTTGAATGCAGGTGGCCTTACTTTATCTGGTGTTATTGGCGGGGGAGATAGCGTCGGAGAAGTAACAGTAAGAAATGCCACTATCCGGAATATTACAACTGGTCCAGCTGCATTTGGCGCAAACGGCGCGGTTGCTTTGGTGGGGGGTAGTATAGGATCTGATGATCACTTTGACGGTACGTTAAAACTACAAAACGTTCTGATTTCAAATATCAAAGTCGATGGCACAGCAAAAAGCTGTAGCAAATCTGACATAGGCAGCCTATTAGGTGGCCAAGGTACCGTCTCACTCGATGTCGTGAGTCTTGGCGGGAATGTTATTGAAGATAATTCATGCAAAGACCTCCTCACTCATCCGACTGATAAAAATGATGTAGCCGGTCTCAAAGACAAGCTAGGTGCACTTGGAAACAATGGCGGGAATGTGCCAACTATCCCACTGCTTGTCGGTAGTCCGGCAATTGATACAGGCGTTTGCGACGAAGCACCCAAAAAAGACGCACGAGGGGTTGCTCGCCCGCAAGGGAAAGGTTGTGACTCTGGAGCGTACGAGCTGGTTCAAGCCGCTGCTGCTGATGCGGGTGGAGTGACAAATCCATCGACTGGCACGAAGGTGTACATAGAGCCACCGATTCCAGGTGCAATCGTCAAGTCTGCAAGTATTATGCCCGCTACTGAAGCGGTCAATGACAAGTCGTTTGAATATCCGCTTGGAATAGCAGGATTCACTATAGAAGGGGTTCCAGACGGTACGACACACACCATGACGCTCTACTTTGAGTCGGATCAACAGGCTGAAGATTTTATAGTTCGTAAACTTAACTTGGAAAAGAATACATTTAGAACTGTTGACAATGCCGTATTGTCAAATGTCACCAAGAACGGCAAGCCTGCGATAAAAGTCAGCTATCAGATTACTGATGGGGGTGAGCTAGACATGGACGGTGCGGCAAATGGATCAATTACCGATCCAGTTGGTCTGGCCAAGAAGAAAAACTTACTGGCTGACACAGGAACATTCACCATATTTTCATCCCTAGCTAGTATCTTGCTGATCGTTGGCGTTATTCTTGTCAATATTGACTATCGTAAACATAAAGCACCGCTCATACAGTTGGACAAAGAGCTAAACCAGAATTTAGCCAGTAGCTATACATTCTGGCACCACGTAAAGGTTGTCACAATACCTACTCTAAAGTATCGGTTCACGATTATTCTAGAGAAGAAAACAACACTTAGCTAGCGTGGTCGCTGGCAATTAGAAACGATCCATTTCTTCGTTAAGAGAAGTTGTATTTTGTTTAGCGAACAATAATGCGGCTAGCAGTTTCTAGTTTGCCCTGCTTGTTTACAAACACGGTCACCTGATTGCCAGGCTTCAGGTCACTGATATTTAATGTATTTGTATGCTGGGTGATTTGAGTACTGTGATTAATCTCTATCTGCTTTTTTTGGCCGTTTATTTGCGTAATAGTGATGCTGTCGTTGCCTACGCTCGCTATCTGTCCCATGACTGTGTTTGGAAGAACCGGGTTGTTGGCAAGTAAATTCAATGGATTGAGTGCATCACCGATCTTCTTGATTGCGGCTTCGCCGCCCTCCGCCTTGCCCTTCTGGAAGCCTACGTAGTAGCCGCCACCAGCGGCGAGTGCTCCGACAATTACAAAAGATGTGAGTAGCTTGGTAATGTACGATCTCTTTGATCCTGGTTGTTGTGCTTGGGGCAATACCTTGACGTGTGATTTTGACTGATTCTTTTCCATTACCCCTATATTACCATAAGAATAATTGCTTATATCCGTCCGAGTGGCTAGAATTATAGGGAAACAGCTTGCAATGCATGAAGTGGAATTGTTGAGTGAGAAATATTCTAAGGCTATCTAAAATTACTCAAAAAGATCAAAGTTTAAACTACAGAGTACCAGTAGTGTTAATTTTTGCCGTTGCTTTGGCGGTGGTTTTTTTGCTTGTGTCTGTGATCGCATATAGAAGCTATCACGCAAATGCCTTTACAGGAAGTGGCGAAGGAACAACACAATCTCCATATCTTATTACCA
>CAZNIN010000014.1:0-5821 GCA_964573155.1 uncultured Candidatus Saccharibacteria bacterium
GCTGCTTGCAGCGAGCACGCCACAAGAAGTAAACATCCCTCTCTCTCCGCCAGGAAAAAAGATATGCACGCTTAACCTACCGGCAGACAAGGTTCAAGCTTGGGCTGGGCGCGCCGCAGTGTCTGCCAGCTGATGTTTATGCAATCCGTCATACCGCCTTCGTCGTCTACTTGTATAAGTAGCATGGAAGCTTGTTTGGACGTTCGCGGAAAGCCCTGTCCCACGCTTCCTACATGCACAATTGTGCTACTCTCCTCTTCTGATACAGAGAAGCTATGCTTGCCGCCAACGATAATCGTATCAAGATAACCATAGAAAGGTTTGGCTGCTTCGGAAGACGCGAAAAAACCGATTTTCGGTAACGGTCGATTATTCTCTAGCAGTTCGGCAAGGTATGCTTCACCCTGTGCAGCGTTGCGTTCACGATATTCGTCGCCATGACATGATTGATCGACGTAGCAAGCATCGTTCAGGGCAATGACCGGTACATCGTGGAATTCTGGAATTTCATGCAGCGGTTCCAGTCCAAGCGTATCAAATATGTCGGCCATATCCGTCGGATCGTGGTTGCCAGAAAGAGCTGCGTGCGGGAATGGCGGACCCGGTTGATCGCAGGTTAGTCCATTGTCTTCCCACGACTCACACGACGTAATATCGTCGTAACCGATAAAAGGCGTATCTCCTATGGTCGCTCCCTGTAGAGAACTGATTTCGAAGTCAGCTCCGGTATTGTTGTAATCGCCAAGGCCGATGAGTGCATCGATATTGCCGCTGCGGCCGATAGTTTCAAGTGTTGCCGGAACAGTGGGTAAATTGTGTGGATCAGCATACACACCCCAGATGTAGGTGTCTTCGGCTGCGGAGGGGTCGGTATTGGCTAGAGAGTTGGTGATTCGCAGCCAGCGGCCTATTTGCGTCCGTGCTTCAGAGCTGAGCTCGTTTAGATTGAACGCCATCTTGCTCGTGCCCGTTTGTAGATAGTCCCGGAAGGGCTGCTCTAGTTCCCTGATGACTTTTTTCTGAACATCCTCGCTGTTCAATTGATATGCGTTATATGTCACACCCGCCCCAGCGCCGAGGACAGCCATGACGGTGCCAGCGGCTACGTGTTGGATACGCTTGACGTGGCTGTCCGGGCGTACGCGAAACTTTGCCTTTTCGAGCAATCGCAATGTGGACCATGCTCCAGCGACGGCACCAAGTGCAATGACGCCCGTTGTTTCGAGACCGAGCTCTATGGCTAGACCCTTGATCTCAGCGTCATATTCAGACAGGAATGCTTCAAATGCTGCCTCGTTGCCTTCATCGTCAAATGTTTCAACAATCGGTCCCAGCCGTTGTATGGATTGATGGACATTTTCGCTGCTCAGGTCAATAGAGACGTCGATATCAGCTCCAATCAAGCGGGTATCGCCAATGGATATACCGAGGGCATCGACGGAGTTACCCCAGCCGACGGTCGCTTCAACGGGACCTGGGCCGATTGTTCTCTCGGCACTGGGCTGTGCTACACCGAGTGCCGCCCACGCACCTAATGCCCCGCCGGTCACGACAGCCAGGGCGCCAAGTGCTTTTCTGATCCGTCCTGGTCCGTGTAGTTCAGTGCCTGGCTGCGGATAATCGTGCAATTCTGGCAATAGCTCGGTAGATCTTTCCAGCTCAATGGTCATACAAAAATAGTACGCCCGTTTGGTGCAGCGGCAAAATGACTAACGGGGTTTTCTTAGGAGGTAATAGTCGGCGGTTTACTTGAGGACGTAGGTTCAGTTGGTGTTAGTCTTGCAGGGTTTGGCGGAGATGTGTCTATGCGGGAGGGCTTGATGCGCGGACTAATCAAGCGCGGCAAGATGAAACAGCATATTCCTAGAAGTACATATACGACGGCAAAAATCCTTAGCGGACTATTTACCTGTTCTGTCAGGGTCTGCATGACTATCAGTGCGGCGTTTCCTGTCTCGTTAGGCCCGGTAATGTTTGCGCCGACCTGCCGAAAGATGAACGAAATGACAACTATGGATAGTAGTAGCAGCAAGCCGGTGATAATCAACGAGATGGACAATGACTTTACTCCACGCAGACGCGGTTCAGCAAAGTACATCACTATAGCAGCACTGATTATTGCCAAGAAACCAAATATCCAGGGCAATTTTTGTCCAAGCTGGAACATACCGGGTATCCTGTTGGCCTGTGTGAACACATTCTGACCATCCGGCGTTGTTATGTCGCCCGATTCTATAGGATCACTTTGCAGTAGGCCGCCCTGGGATGCAAGATCACGCGCGAGTTGTTTACGGATGGTTGCGGCACTAAAACCTGGCGGCTGACATGGTAATGAAAATGGGTCGAGCGTGTTTGGACGCATTGTCTGTACCTGTTCAGGCGTACATGGTGGTAGTTTTTGGACACGCGTGACGGCTGCATTGGCTAGGTTGGTTGACATTTGTTGCTGGATTTTCTTGGTATCCAGTGTGAAGTCTGGTGTTTGTGTAGTGCCGTCAAGCCAGGAGTAGGTCCCATCGATTATTTTCTCGCTATTTTCTTGAACGAGCTCTGATGTAATGGCTGCTTCGGCGGCATTCTGAACAGTTTTCTGGTCAATACGTATATGTTGCTCTGCTAACGGTTCAGCTGATACATTTTTGGCAAGCCCGTCTGCGACGACTTCGTAGACTTTCCCTTTTTGCAATGCGCTTTTTAGGTTGTCGGGTGTACCGAAGGCGCTGTTTAGCGAGTATGCGATCGCAAGTCCGAAAATACTGAAGCTAAAGAGTGCTACGGCGGTGCGAAGGCCAAATTTCCGTGCGAATGTCATGTACTATGTATATTACAATAAAACGCATATGGAAGATTCACTATTTACCAAGATTATCAAAGGCGAAATTCCCTGTCATAAAGTCTACGAAGACGACCTCACGCTGGCGTTCATGGACATTCATCCTATCCAGCCGGGCCATGTATTGGTGATTCCGAAGAGACAAGTTGAATTTGTATGGGATCTTGAGGCTGCGGATTACCAAGCCCTGATGCAAACAGTTCAGAAGGTAGCGCGACGAATTCGCGATGTGCTTCCTGTTTCGTACGTAGGCCAACAGATTATCGGTATCGACGTACCGCATGCGCATGTGCACCTCGTTCCCTTCAACACTGTAACAGAGTACCGTACCGTGCCAGACATGGCTGCGGATCCGGATCATGCAGCACTAGCTGAGATGGCGGCGAAACTTTCGTTCTGACATGGTAGAATGAAGCTATGTTTTCAAATGCAATGATTGGATTTTTGGCCGGGGTTGGCTTTGCTGCCTGGGTGTTTTCTAAGATGCAACGCCAAACCGGCGGCAACACGACAAACTCTCTCATAGTTGCAGGTGGTGCTGGGTTAGTACTCTTCCTGTTGATTATTACCGTCATGGCGTTTGTCGTTCCGTCAAACTAGCACTAAACGGCTAGCTTTTACTTGGATAACCGACAGTAAGTTGGTACTATTATGCTATGGATGAGGTGGGACTTGGGAAGTCCTTGCAGGAGGCACGTAAAAAAGCTGGCTTGACCCAGCAGGAGCTCTGTCAGAAGGCGAAGCTCAGTTATTCGACACTTGCTAAAATCGAGCGTGGTGCTATCAAGTCTCCTTCTATCTTTACAATTCAGAACATTGCCGGTGCACTCGGGCTGACATTGAGTGAGTTGATGGGTGACAAGGTACCAACGGACGATAAGAAAAAACGTAGCAAAAGCGGCGTCCGTTTTGTGTATTTTGATATCAATGGTGTGTTGGTGCGGTTTTATCATCGGGCTTTTGGCAAGCTGGCACAGGATATCGACGTGCCGGCCGATAAGATTGAAACTGCCTTTTGGCATTTCAATGATGCTGCCTGCAGAGGTGAGATGACCATGGAAAAATTTAATCAGGCTTTTTCCAAGCGTCTCGGTGTGCCAGTGTTCGATTGGCAACCCTACTATATGGAGACGGTCGAGCCTATTGAAGAAATGCGTCAACTGGCCGTATGGGTGGCCGAAAATTATCACGTCGGGCTGCTTAGCAACATTATGCCGGATTTCATTGATGAGCTGTTTAGGCGAGGAGTGCTGCCAGACGTCACCTACGACTCAATTATCGACTCCTCCAAAGTCGGAGCCATCAAGCCCGAGCCGCGAATTTTCGAAGTCGCGCAGGAATGGACCGACTGCGATCCGTCGGAGGTATTACTGATTGATGATTCACGGACCAATCTGATGGCTGCCGAACGGCTCGGCTGGCATGTGTTATGGTTCGACAGCTTCCGTCCCAAAGAAAGTGTTGAGCACGTCCGCAATGCCTTACAATTTTAGGTAACATAACCAGGAGCACAACATGTACGCATTACCAGCAACTTTAAAAGAACTCAGCACTAAAAATTTACTGACTGCTTCCATCGCAACTGCTGTCATTCGGACTCACCTGGCAATGACATGGCTGGCTTTCTGGCTAAAGCCGAAAACACTGGTCTCATCGCGTAGGCGCTTGATGCTCAGATCACTGCGGAAATATTGGATAAGCGGATCATTCCCGGTTAACGATGGTCACCTGTCATATACCCCTGTCTTTCGTGATTCGCGTGGAACCTTATGTGCCATGGGATATCTCGCAGACTCAGATAATCAAAATGCACTTGTAAACAAAATAGTCGCCAATAACAATTTCATAAATTTGAGTACTGCCTACGATACTCAATTCGACGCTTGGATTCAGACGACCGGACTATCGTACAAGGAAGCAGCACATATACAGCCAGGCTATCCATGGCAGGAGCCGTATATCCAAAACAGCGATAAATTGCTCGGAGAGCAGGAACGCATCCTAGTCGCACTTGTTTTGATTCCACTTTATATCTGCCTTATTGGAGCATATATGATAATCGGCAAGCGAATCCTTACGCCAGGAAGTGTCTCTAGGATTGTTTTTGTAGCATCAGCGACTATTGCAATCATTGCAGCGGCCGCTTCATTGCTCTTCTTGGCGGTCAGCGAATAAGATAACTTCCATTTCAGCGGAATGCCTAGAGCTAACCGGGTAGTCGTTCATGGGTTAACTCTCTGAGCCATGGCCCCAGTTTTCCAAGTTGTGGCGAATCACAAAATCTGCTGCGTAACTGTCGTCATCGATATACGCGATGTGCAGAGATTCTGATTCCATATCCCAGACTGTATCTTGCTTTGATGCTTTTCGCCATCTGCCCTGGTCATGATCCCAGGCATAGAAAAAGGGCTGGTTGTCCAGCCCTTGTGTCGTCTCGGTGATGAATGTCTCGAGCCTATGCTCAAGTCGATTCATTGGTTTTTCCATACGGCCTCCCTATTTATTGTTGCAAATAGGGCGTTCTTTTTTTAGAACCTCTACTATCATACCAAGCAGTAATCAGTAGGCAAGGAGCGAGACATGTTAGCTGGCGAAGCGCGCGTGCTCTTCCCTAGTCTTTTTCAAGGTTACCTTGGCCTCTGCAAGCTGATCTTTGGTCTGGGTCACAATCTGTTTCGGAGCGTTCTTGACGTATGATTTGTTGGCGAGGCGACCCTCTAGGCTCTTGATAAGCTGTTCCTGTTCTTTGATTTTGATATCCAGCTCAGCGACGAAGTGGCGCGCAACTTCCTGGTCTATGTCCAGCCATGCACGCCGCTTGGTACCCGTCAAATTTAGGCCATATCCATCTTTGACTTCTGACACGCCGGCTAGCTTAGCGAGCGACCTGATAAGCTCGGCATGGTTAGAGATGAAATCATCACCGGTATGGTACATAGTCACGCCACTCGTTATCTTGAGTGCCGATTTGATGTAGCGAACTTCAGC
>CAZNIN010000014.1:5921-9322 GCA_964573155.1 uncultured Candidatus Saccharibacteria bacterium
ACGTTCCACAACTTGTTACAAAAATTGCGGGCTCCTACAAGTTTTGAATCGACAAACGGCTGATTGCTACCTGGCGTCTGTCCGGTGACTAGACCCAGACGAAGCGCGTCTGAGCCATATTGTTCGAGCTTCTCCATTGGATTTATGACATTGCCCTTGGATTTGCTCATTTTTTGGCCCTTTTCGTCGAGTACCAAGCCGTGTAAGTAGACTTTTTTGAATGGTACTTCTCCGGTAACGTAAAGTCCAAACATAATCATGCGTGACACCCAGGGAAAAAGGATGTCGGCGCCGGTTTCCATGAGACTCAATGGGTAGAAGTCTTTGAAATCAGGACTGTCTGGGTAGTCGAGTGTGGCGTACGGCCAGCTGGAACTAGAGAACCATGTATCAAAGACATCGGGATCGCGATGATACGTTTTTCCCTCGACTTCTATTATTTCTTCCGTAACCCGTTCGTCATAGATCCAGTCTTCTGGATCATCAACATTCTGAAAGGCTGGAATTGGGATGCCCCACGCGATCTGGCGCGAGATATTCCAATCACGTAGATTTTTGTAATACGTAATCAGCTGTTCTTTTTTGGATTCCGGATAGAAAGTGATCTTGCCATCCCGCAGCGCTTTAATGGCCGGCTTGGCGAGTGGCTTGATGTCGATAAACCATTGTTCGCGTAATAATGGTTGGATGATGGTACCACACTTGTAACAGTGGCCGACACTGTGCGTGTGATCCTCGATTTTTTCGAGCAGACCAACATCCTCTAGGTCCTTCACGACCGCCTTTCGGGCTTCTTCTATGCTTAGGCCGCGATATGATTCGGGCACGTCATGAGTCATCTTTCCTTCGTTACTGATAACCGTTATCATCGGCAGATCATGCCGCTCAGCAACATCGTAGTCATTCGGGTCATGGGCTGGCGTAATTTTCACGGCGCCGCTGCCAAACTCACGGTCAACCATATCGTCAGCTATAATTGGTATCTCGCGTTGAGTTAGGGGTAACTTAACAGTTTTGCCTAGGAAATCCTTATATCTTTCATCCTCAGGATGAACTGCTACGGCAACATCCCCAAGCATGGTTTCCGGTCGAGTGGTCGCCACTGTCAAACTGCCTGTGCCGTCAGTAAGCGGGTACTTGATGTGCCACAAATGCCCCTGCTCTTCTCGGTGCTCAACTTCAATATCAGCGAAGCCGGTTCCATGATATGTGCAGAAGTTTACCAAGCGCTCACCTCTGTATATCAGACGCTCGTCCCACATTTTTTTGAATGTCGCATAGGCTCGTTTGATGATTTTGTCGTCTAGTGTGTAGGTGTAGTGACTCCAGTCGACGCTTGCACCTAGACGTCGGAACTGTGACTCGTAATTGTCTTTATTCAGAGAGACAAAATCCCAGATCTGGCTATAAAGCTCCTCGCGAGAGAAATCAAAGCGACTCTGCCCTTTTGCGGTTAGTTGTCTCTCGTATACGACCTGTGTTTCAAATCCTGCATGATCTGCACCTGGTACAAACAAGGTTTTCTTCCCTGTCATACGGTGGTAGCGGATTGCAATGTCTTCGAGACCAAGGGTTAAGGCATGACCGAGGTGGAGGTTGCCATTAGCGTTTGGCGGTGGCACAACGATGCTATAGGAGTCCTGTCCTTGCCACCAAGGCGCAGCTTTTGGCTGAAATGCGCCGCTCTTTTCCCAGAGGGCGTAAATATCACTTTCGTATTGATCTGGTTCGTAAACCTTCGGTAGTTTCATGTAGTTAGAATCCGTTTAGAGTTTGCAAAATTATCAGCGAGAAGTAATTAGCGGCCCGTAGGCACACCGGCTCGGACAGATCCCAGGAATAGTCGTTGATGCCATTTCATGCATCTACTTTATCACTTCTGGCTTTTCGCTGCCACCTCTGTAGCTTTTTCATGTGAAATTAGCAAAAAAACACAAGACTTTCATATGAAAGCATTCTGTAAGATTCCCAATTGTTCGTATTTTGTTTGCAAAGTACATGCCCACCGGGCAAACAGTCGAACTTTTTATTTTCGATACTAATTATATACTTCTTGTGTCACCAACACAAGCCGTAAGCTATTTACAACAACATGATAGCATGGTATAATATACACGTATGAACAGCACTAGTCCTATAGAAACAGAGAAGTTCACAATTGCTGAAGTACCAGCAAGTGAGCTCGTTGCGCCATCTGGTCGCGAAACACCTGACGGTCGGTCGATCACAAATATCGATGCTATTACTGAGATGTTTGCTGCGGAGAACACTCGCGTTTGGGTGAGTCCGAATGGTGTGCTGAGCAGGGAGGCGCAACAGCACAACAGTGAGCTCACACGTGACACCTCGTTATCTCTATCGGAAAAAGCAGGGAAGTACATTGTCTCCATTCGCGGAGAAAAGCCCGTGACAAGAGAGTAAAACATTGACAAAATGCTCATGTTTTGCTATAATGTTATATATGATCAACAAAAACAAAAATAAGAAAAAACTAGTCTTGACGCAGCTGACGTTAAGCCTGTTCTAGGGGCAAAAACGTGCAGACCAAATATATACCCAAGCAGCCGTTTATCGCTCACCGAGACGCTATTGTAGAACTTGTCGACCACGAGATGGAAGAGCGCGTCGACCGTATCGAAAAAGAGTTCACTGACGGTTTTAATCTTATCAACCAGTACCACTACACGGTGACCGTATTTGGTTCTGCCCGTACAACAGAAAGCGATGATGATTATCAGCGGGCAAGAGAACTGACCGGTATGCTCGCCAAAGAGGGCTTTGCTATCGTGACCGGTGGCGGTGGCGGCATTATGGAGGCGGCCAACCGCGGTGCGTTTGAGGCTGGCGGCAAGTCCGTGGGGCTGAACATCAACCTGCCACACGAACAAGTTTTGAATCCATATACCACCGAATCAATGGCATTCCGCTACTTCTTTGCGCGCAAAGTCATGCTCGTGTATGCCGCCAGTGCGCTCGTTGTTTTCCCGGGCGGCTTTGGCACCATGGACGAGATGTTCGAAGCAATCACGCTGGTACAAACAGGCAAAATGCCGAGTCTGCCAATTATCCTTGTGGGCACTGAGTTCTGGAAGCCGCTCGACGAATTTATCCAAAGTCGCATGCTCAGAGAATCTCTAGTGAGCCCAGGCGATGAGGCGCTGTACCACATAACGGACGATCTGGACGAGATCAAAGAAATCGTCACTTTTCACCGCGACGCCACATCAGTCCTCGCCACCGCAAACGCAGGAGTTTAAGCTATGGAAATCAATGTTGAAAACACCAACTCCCTGGAAAAACTGAAATTAAAAAGTACCGCCAACGCGACGTTAGAGCTGCTCTGTTTGCCCAAATCACATAGATAAGTTTGGTTTGATGTCGAGAGAGTAGGGGTCGGCGGT
>CAZNIN010000014.1:9422-16499 GCA_964573155.1 uncultured Candidatus Saccharibacteria bacterium
CCGATAGCCTTTTGGGCTGTTCTGAGTACGGCTGTCTTGAGGCCGCTATAGGAGTAATCATATTTTGCCGCAAGTTTAGCTTTGGGGAAAGCGTATGCAAAGGGGTCGCCTTCTGCGGCTTTCTTTGCGACGCTTGGGCCGCCAGGGTAGGGAAGACCGAGAATTTTTGCAACTTTGTCAAAAGCTTCGCCGATGGCATCGTCATGTGTTTGGCCGAGCAAGCGATAGTCAAAATGGTCTCGCCACAGTACCAGCTGACTGTGTCCGCCAGACACAATGAGGCCGAGCAAGGGGAATTCTGGTTGATTTTGAGGCAGCGTGTAGCCCGATAGTGGCGTTTTTGTCAGGAAGTTCGCGTAGATGTGGCCTTCGACATGATTGACGGCATACAGAGGCTTGCGTTTGGCTATAGCGAGCGTTCTAGCTGTCATGACGCCGACGAGCAATGAGCCTCCCAGCCCAGCGCCATGTGTCACAGCGATAGCATCTACGTCATCCCAGGTTATTTCTGACTGAGCTAAGGCACTCTCTAGTGTCGGTGTCATTGCCTGAATGTGCTCGCGAGCGGCCAGTTCCGGCACGACTCCACCGTATTGGGCATGGATAGCCATACTACTGGCTGTTACGCATGCCGAAAGCTCATCGCCACCTCGTACGATGCCGACGCTTGTCTCGTCACAACTTGTCTCTATGCCCAGAACGATCATTGACTACAGTATAACAGATGTAGGTATTGATAATACTTATCATAAGTGTTATAATAAAGAATATGAATCATTTGCGTGCCGGTGTGGATTTTCACCCTGAAAATGAGGGTGTGCCTCCGATGAATGATGTGCAGTCAGCGGACTGGGAGCAAGCCCGACTCGAGATGCTTACAACTCCGAGAAATCGATTGGTTTTGGCTGACGAACAGCCTGGCACTCGCTTGCGCATGAACACGCTTGAGGGCATCGTAGAATTTACCCTTAAGCCATGGGGTGAGCAGCAAGAGATTGCTCCAGAATCCTTTGTGCGCGCAGAGGTGCACACGAGCGCAAGTGGAGCAATGCGCTTTGACGAAGTGGCGATACTGGGAGCAACAGAAGGTACATTAATTGACCACCGAGGTACGATAGACCAGTTTGCAGATTTGGCGGTTCGGCCAATCTTTAGACGAGCTCTTTATCAAGCGGAGCATGACTTGCCTGAGGACGAGCAGCGAAGGCGGGTTGCCGAGGGTTTGTTTGTGCAGTCTCAGGTGGGCCGCATGGCCATAGGGCAGGGGGTAACGCAAATCGTGCCGGGCGTCGTTTCACTTGTACGGCTTACTCCACAAAAAGGCAAACAACCAGAAATTGTGTTTGATATGCATTCTTAGTATGACTGCGATGTATATCAATAGCCTCAGCATTACAGTATCATTGACTCAATGAACCCACGGAAAATCGTCAAAAAAATTATACCGACCAGCCTATTCAAGGCTATCGAGCCAATTGGGCATAAAGGCGAAGCGATCACTTTCGCGATGCTGAACGGTTATCCGGCCAAGGGTCTGAAGATTATTGGGGTGACGGGCACCAATGGCAAAACGAGCACGTGTTTTATTATCCACAAGATGCTTACAGAAGCTGGCTACAAAGCAGGGCTCATGACAACCGTGGCGTATGGTGTTGGCGAAGATATCAAGCCACAGGTAGCGCATATGACGACGGTATCAGTGCCGCTGCTGAACAAGCGCATCAAGGCTATGAAGGCGCAGGGTGCCGAGTACCTTGTACTCGAAGTAACCAGTCACGCACTTGCTCAGCATCGAGTCTGGGGTGTGCCCTTTTCTATCGCAGTCATGACGAACATCACGCATGAGCACCTAGACTATCATGGGACATTCGAGCGTTACCGTGACGCCAAGAGGATGCTATTCCAGCAGACAAATCGCAACAAGCAAGGCTTACGAGTAGGTATCGTCAACGCCGATGACGCACATGCGGAGCTTTTTGTAGGCGATGTAGCCAATTCGGTCACATATGGTCTGAAAAGTGGTGACATTCGCGCGACTAAGGTGAAGCTGACGCCGTCTGGTAGTCGCTATGTGGCTGTCGCTGCTGACAATGAGTATCGAATCGAATGTCATTTGCCAGGAAGTTTCAACGTCAGCAACTCGCTGGCCGCAGTAGCCGTCGGCCGAGCACTGGGGCTCACCAAGGATCAGATCCAGAAAGGAATCGCTGCGCTACGAACCGTCGAGGGACGCATGGAGCGCATCGACGAAGGCCAGGATTTTGACGTGATTATCGATTATGCACATACGCCGGATAGTTTCGAGAAGCTATTTCGTGACCTAAGGCCGGTCGTACAGGGCAAGCTTATTGCGCTATTCGGTTCTGCGGGCCGCCGTGACGAAGCCAAACGGGCCGAGCAAGGACGTATCGCTGGCAAATATGCCGATGAGATTGTCATAACCGAAGAGGACGACCGCGACATGGATGGTCAGGAAATCATGGAGCAAATTGCCGAAGGTGCTGCCGAATCTGGCAAGCAGCGGGATGAGAACTTATTCCTGGTCCATGACCGCGCGGAGGCGATCAAATTTGCTTTTAGCCGCGCGAGCAAAGGCGACACGGTCATACTGCTTGGCAAGGGGCACGAAAAAGACATTCTGCGAAATGGTCCAAGGGCGGCCGAATTACGACACCTGCCGCAGGACGACCACGACCCACAGCGCGTCATCGAACACCCCTGGAACGAAGTCGAAGAAGCCAAAAAAGCCCTTCAAAACATAACCTAGCATACGCAAACAACTTGCACAAAAAGCAAAAGCATGATACAATGCTTTTATTAACTATTAAAACAAAAACATATGACAGAACAAGAAATACCAAAAACATTGCAACGACCGGATCTGGGTGTCGAAACAATCACCCAGGCAGGCACTATCACAGTTACTAAAGAACAGTTTCCCTGGATTTCTGAAAACATAGCAGAGGTGCCGACCGTTCATGTCATGTTAGAGGATGGTGAGACAAGCTTTCGTTACGGAAGCCTGGTAGGCGGTAGCCATGCAGTAGAAAAACTTGCTGACGACGTATCGCCGCAGCAGTCAAAAAATGCCGAACAAGGGATGTTTAAGGCTTTGGCTTCTTTACTCAACGGCCAGCCCGCCCCCAGTGTTGACCGCATGACGCAATATGTGGCCGGTGATATGCCGGTCTACAAAACCGCAAAAAAAGGTGCTGATGTTGCAAGACTATACTTTGCAATTACTGCAGACGAAGAAGGACAGCCGGTTGTCTTCAAACTGGGTGTGGCTCAGCATAAAAAACAAGACAGCTTACTTGCCTTGCTCAAGAACAAGCCAGGGGAAAAGCGCAAAAAAGATGGCGGCAAACGCTAAAGTATGATATAATATGAGTATTATGCCTGAATATTCCGAGGGATACATAGGAGACGACCGAATTTTTGACGACTCATTTGAGGCGGTGTCGTTTAATGCTGACGAAAGCGAGCGTCTTCAGGCTATCGGAATTACCTTGGAACGAAATGGCCACAGATACTCACTCGAGATTGAAACGTATGGCATCCATATGGCTCGACTTGCGACGAGTACTGAAGAATCAGAAACAGAGGATGACCCTACTTTGGTGATACCCGGTGAAGAGATACTTCCCTCGGATCTTGTAAGTATCAAACAAGCGCCTTTTAGGGACCTTGAGCCATTTTTAGTATTGCAAGAGCCTGAGCAAGATTAATTATCCAACGTTAGTGTGCTACAGCGGATATAGCCGCCACCTTTGGCGAGTTCGGATATCTCTGGGGTAATTACGTTGAAGCCGCGTTGCTCGAGCTCGGCTTTTAGTTTTGGTGCTTTGGCGCTCATGATGACTGTTTTGCCGGTAGATACGAGGTTACAGGCAAAACCATGTGTGGCTTCTGAGCGCGAAACTTCTATTTTCTCAATTGCATCATAATTATGGAGTTTTTTGCGGCTTTCTCTGGTGAATGCCTCTGGACACCAGGCGATGAGACCCTTTTGTCCATCGGCTGGTGCGCGCAAGACCGCAAGTGCCAGGTCGATGTCGTAATAAAAACTATCCGGCCAGCCGGTGGTTCTGTTAATGATGCGCGGGCCGAAGCCGTGCCAGCGACGATCAGGGCGAGTCTCTAGACCTATGACGTTATAGCCGAGTGTCTCGGCTAAAAACGCATGAACTTCTTTGTCGGTGCGGTAGGTGGAGCCGATAAACAGATCGTTGCCGCAAGGAAGTGCATCACCTTGGCCGCTGAAGCGTGCATTATCTGGGGCAAAAATAATTTCCTTGCCGAGGTCTTGCAGAATCTGCTCAGCGTATGGTTCTTCTGCCTTGCGCTTGTTTGGCAGTCGAGACATGACAGCCTTATTTCCTCGACAAAGTGCCCAGTTGGCAGTGTAAACTCCATCTTGGCAATCAGCTGGTGGCGCTACCTGAATGACTTTTACACCAGCATCCTGGAGAGCCTGCTTTATGGCGTCGTGTTCGCGCGTTGCCTTGTCGAACTCGACCGGATCCTGGGCATTCATATAGGGGTTGATCGCAAACGTATCATCGAAATAATCGACACCGGACATAAGGACAGTTTGATTGATCATCTGCACACCAAAAATTGTAGCATGAGCGGCTATATAAGTTGAAAAAGTATAGAAAATATGCTATAATCAAATAGTGGCAGAACAGCTACCTACTACCAGCAGCAAGTTGCATGATGTCGTACGCACAATTGCGGACGATGAGCATGTGGATTACGTCGAAACACACTCCCGCTTTAATCTGGGCGGTAACGGTGGTTTGGACGTAGTTTTTAATCCCGAAAGGCCCGACAGAGATCGTGTATTGGTGGCTGCCGAAACTACACGGGAGCGGGATTTTTATGATCAGCTTGATGCGGCTGGCGTGCCGCAGCTGTCGCGAACAGAAGCGGTAAAGGGCATAGCAATGTACAGACTGCCATTCCAAGCCAAGCCGCTGTCGCGCGAACGTTTATTTGTCGGTCATCAGTCAACAAGTACGTATGTAAGTGACGAAGAATTGTTCGGACACGTCGGAAATCTGTGGCGATCGGTGTATGAGAGTACTGGACACTTGCCGCAAGATGGTATTTTGGCATCTACTGTTCTCCTTGACTTCAAGGATGTCCAGGAAGCTCTTGTGCCGTTGCCGCCATACTCATCGTGGCAACATCAGAATGATGGGCATGAGGCAAAAGTGCACCTGGAATCACTTGTGGCGTTTGAGCTTCAAGCGATGAATCCGCATATATCTCACGGTTTGCTTCTTGGGGCAGTAACAAAAGGGTGGCGTCATGACGGCGCCGAATAGCGAACAGCATAATCTCGCTGCTTTTGGCTCACTTGATTGGATGGGCTCCAGCGAGCTCGGACAACCAGAGAGAGAACTAGTCGGTGGCTTTAGGGATGCGCTGCAAGATGGTCTTGCGGTCGGGTCCAGTGTTGTTGACATTGAGGGTAGCACGCCGCGGATTAACCCTGCATCCGGTAAGTCAATCGATCAGCAGTTGCTTCCAAAGATAGAAGAAATAGGACAGGACGGTCGGTTTGTACTTTCACCAGACTTTGCATGGCTTGGTTCGAATGAATTTAGTAAATTCCGAATCCTGAGAAGTGGTCGCGCCGAGACATCAGCTCACCAAGTCTTTTTTGGCGCCATACAGTCTGTGGAAAATGAAGGTCGCGGCGTATTGGTGGCTGTTAAGCCTTGTATTGAGCGAGACTCAACTGCTTGTAATGACTGGCTCAATGCTCACTTGGCGCGCAAAGCCGGGGAGCGCAATTTTAATCCAGTCGGCTTCTTGTTGCACGGAGGACGTGGCTATTCGATCACCGAACTGGATCGTGGTGTCGAGACACTTGATAACTCTGAGTGGCAGCAGGTTCTGCTTGATGAACAAAATCCAGCCTATGCCGGGCAAATCGAAGTATTGGGTGATGTCGCTAAACATTTGGCTCAACTACATCAGAAACAAATTTTTCACGAAGATCCACAGTTTAAAAACATTGCCCTCGATATTAGCGGTGAAATGTTCCTTATCGACTGGGAGTCCTCGACGTTTTTCGAAGGGGACATTAATCCGGAAGTGTTACAACACAAAATCGAGCATGACCTAAAAGTTCTTTTTGGATCGATGGCACGATCGGTACAGGATAATGGCGTAGGTCTGCTGCATGTATTCAAACACCCTATCCAGTGGCAGGTATTCAAGAAGTATATCTTTGATCCATATATCGAGACATATCTGGAGGGTGAAGATGAAAGCGGTATGCGTTTTGGTGTAGTTGCTGACGTTGAAGAAAGTTTGCAGACTTATATAGAGTCAGGTGCTCTTTATGAATCTCTCAAGCGGCACCGTGGTCATCACAAGTAAGGACGCTTGACAGAGAAATTAGCACTCGGCTATTATGAGTGCTAATGGATAGTGTTTTTATGTTCTTGTAGACGCTATCCTTCCTAAGAAAATATTATAAAACGGAGGAAAAAATGGCTGTAAAGATCCAACCATTGGCAGACTATGTCGTCGCACAGCAGGAAGAGGCCGAGACAAAGACCGCAAGTGGCCTGTACATTCCTGGCGGAGCACAAGAAAAACCGAAAGTCGCGAAAGTCCTGGCTGCCGGTAAAGAGGTCAAGAATGTTAAGGTCGGCGACCGTATCATTTACGGCGGCTACAGCAATACCGACGTCAAGATGGACAACGAAACATACATGCTGATCAAGGAAGAAAACATTTACGCAACCGTTAAATAGAGTTTTTTTAGCAAACGTACATTAACCACTGAAAAGCGCTTCTCTTGAGTCAAGGGTAATTCGTCGCCAATATAAGGCCTCCATTTCGGAATCGTATCTTGTATACGATGGAGAAATGTCCTCATGTTGGAGCGAATTACCACTCTCAAGATAAGTGCGCACACAAGGAGATATTTATGGCAAAAAAGGTATTCTATGACGAAGACGCCCGCAAGCGCGTGCTTGGCGGTGCAGAAATTTTGTATAACGCAGTCAAGACGACCATGGGGCCAAAAGGTCGCAATGTGGTGATTAGCAAAGG
>CAZNIN010000014.1:16599-18028 GCA_964573155.1 uncultured Candidatus Saccharibacteria bacterium
AAAGGTCTGGAAAAAGCCGCACAAGACGTTATCAAAAGCTTGGGTGGTATGGCCGAAGATATCAAAGCTAACAAAAAGCGTGTCGCTGAGGTGGCAACCATCTCCGCTGGCGACGCTGAAATCGGTGAATTGATCGCTGATGTTATCGACAAAGTCGGCAAAGAAGGCGTTGTCACGGTCGAGGAAGGCCAGGGCCTAGCACTGGAAAGCGAAGTCGTCGAAGGCTTTACGTTCGACAAAGGTTTCGTAAGTCCTTACATGGTAACTGACGCTAATCGCATGGAGGCCGTCTCTGACAAACCGGCAATCGTCATCACTGACAAAAAGATCAGTTCTATTCAGGAGTTCTTGCCGCTGCTCGAGAAGCTGGCTCAGGCTGGCAAGAAAGAGCTCGTGCTGATCGCCGAAGATGTCGAAGGCGAGGCGCTCGGTACGTTTGTGCTCAACAAGCTAAAAGGCGTATTCAACACGATTGCGGTCAAAGCACCTGCCTTCGGTGACCGCCGCAAGGATATCCTGAATGACATTGCGATCCTGACTGGTGCCGAAGTCATCACTGATGACCGAGGTATGACGTTCGAAAACGTCGAGCTCGATGTCGTTGGTTCAGCTCGCAAGGTTATCGTCACCAAAGACGAAACAACCATCATCGAAGGTGCTGGTTCGGCATCGCTCATCAAGAGCCGCATTGACCAGATTGCCCAGCAGGCCGGCAGTGCCTCAAGCGAGTACGAGAAGGAAAATCTCGATAAGCGCCGTGCAGCCCTTAGCGGCAAAGTTGCTGTCATCAAAGTCGGCGGTGCTACCGAAACCGAGATAGAGGAAAAGAAATTCCGCGTTGACGACGCCGTAGCAGCCGTCAAAGCTGCAATGGACGAGGGCATTGTGCCAGGTGGTGGCGTAACGCTTGTAAACCTGAGTGAAGCTATCAAAGTGACGGGATCCGACTCTGAGTCTGCTGGCGTGCAGCTACTCAAGAATGCGTTACAGCAGCCATTCCGTATCCTTATGACCAACAGTGGTCTGAACGCTGACGAATGGTTGCCACAGGTAAAGGCGGCAAAAGCCGGGCAGGGAGTTAACGTTAATAACCCCGGCAAGCTTGTCGATATGAAGGCAGCTGGTGTTGTTGATCCTGCTCGTGTGACCAAAGAAGCTGTGCTGAATGCGGTATCTATTGCCGGTACCAGCATGACTATGGGTGCACTCGTCGTAGATGTGCCAGAACCCGAATCTCCAGCCCCAATGGGCGGCGGCGGAGGCATGCCTGGCATGGGAATGATGTAAGAAGTCGTTTCTCGCATCAAAAAAAGCTCCGGATCTCACCGGAGCTTTTTGCACGAGAGAAACCATACACTCTGATGACTCAGATAATTTGTGTTACGCTGACTAGGAGCTAAATTGGAGTAGAGTATGGGGCATATTCACG
>CAZNIN010000015.1:0-9410 GCA_964573155.1 uncultured Candidatus Saccharibacteria bacterium
TTCAAATTTCTGCTTGTTTTCGAATGGATAGTGGAATTGTGCAAACGGCATACTACCGCTCTCAAACCAGCAGTCCAACACCTTACCAATGTGTCGCATTTCTACGCCGTCACACTCAAACGTCACATCCATGACCATTGGCAAATGATAGTCATCGAGTCGCTTCCCTGTAAGTTTTTCGAATTCCTCATAGCTGCCAATGACTTTTACGATCTCGGTACCATCATTGCGCGCCCCTCTCCAGACAGGTATAGGTGTAGCCCAGTAGCGGTCACGCGACAGATTCCAGTCCGGCGCTGACTCAATGATATTTCGGAAGCGGCCTTCCTGCAGTGCATTTGGCACCCAACGGGTTTTGTCGGTCGCCTCCTGCATTTCATGCTTTTGCGCCTGAATATCCATGAACCAGCTCGGGTGAGCCCGATACATGAGCTTCGTACCGCAACGGTGACAATGTGGGTAGTCGTGCTGAATATATTCAACCTTTAGTGCCTGACCTTCACGTACGAGTGTCTTGGCAATATCTTTATTAACATCCCAGATGTTCTGACCAAGCCAGCGACCTTCAGTGTAGTGACCGTTTTCATCAACCAATGACACCAAAGGAACTCCTTCTTTCTTGCAAAGCTCGTAGTCTTCTTCACCGTAAGCTGGTGCTTGATGAACAATGCCAGTACCGTCTTCGGCGTTGACGAAATCCGCCTCTAGCACCCGATGGGCCTCCGGTCCACGGTTTTCGAATAGCGGGGTGTATTTTTTGCCAACCAACTCCTTGCCCTGGACCACCTTCAGCACTGTATACTCAAGAGGCTTGTGTTTTTCATCTGTCATTACCCGATCTAACGCCTCTGACGCTACATAAAATTTCTTGCCACCATATTCAATAAGTGAGTACTCTACGGTTCTATTGACGGCTAGCGCAACATTAGCTGGCAACGTCCACGGTGTAGTCGTCCAAGCAAGTAGATATTCGTCTGTATCCTCCAACTGAAAATATACGAATACACTTGGATCTGTGTCTTTCTGATAACTATTTTCCATAGCAACTTCAGACTTAGAGATGGGTGTTGCATCTTTAGTACAGTAAACTAGGATTTTTTCGCCTTCATAAATCTTGCCGTGTTCATACAGCTGCTTGAATGCCCACCAGACTGATTCCATGTACTCGTTGTCCATCGTCTTGTAAGCGTCCTCAAACTCAACCCAACGACCTAGTCGATCAATCGTATCCTCCCATTCTGTGCCAGTCTTTACCATTGCCGCACGACATGCTGCGACGTAGTCGGTAATGCTGATTTTGGTACCGATTTCTTTCTTATTCTTTATGCCAAGCTGATTTTCGACAAATACTTCCGCCGGCAAGCCATGACAGTCCCAACCCCATCGTCGCTCTACACGGTATCCTTGCATAGTCTGATAACGGGCAACCGCATCCTTGACCGTAGAAACAAGTAAATGGCCGTGATGCGGCGTACCCGTCAGGAATGGTGGACCATCATAGAATGTAAAGCTCTTGCTTTTGGGCCGTTGCTCAACTGATTTTTCAAATGTTTTGTTTTCTTTCCACTGCCTGACGAGATCTTTCTCGTATTCAATCGCTCGCCGCCTAGTTCCTGACTTAAACTTCATTGCTCTTCCTCCTTCTATGAATAGAAAAATCACTTCTACTGTCTGCCAGATCCCGTATTCGGGAGGTACCATCTGGCTTCCAAAAGAAGTGATTCTTTTTGGCGCTTGATTACTGCTATAACGGGCATACCCGTGAGGTTCTACTGAGCCTGGACAAGACCGTTCTTCCTCATCCGTATCTGCAAATGCAGATTTGCGGTTGATAGCCGCTCATAACGGGTTTATTAGGTTGTTACGACTATAATTGTAGATCAAATTACTACTATCTGCAACCATCATCTGAGGTAGCTGGCAACTTCATCCATGAGTGGTAAACGCTCTCCCTGCCACTCTTTGAGTAATTGGCCATCATCACGAATAACCATCAGCGCCGGATATTGCATTATGCCGTACAGCCGGGCCATATCAGCACCTCCTACTGTATCTAAGCTGACAAGCTCAATCGCCTGTCCTCTTTGGCGCTCAAAATCACGAGCATACTCCTCCACCATTCGTGCAAACTCCGACTTCGGCCTGTATAGTGCTACTGCTTTCATAATGGAATTCTATCATTAAAATTCAAAAATATCCTGGAATGAACCCAGGATATTTTTTTATCAACTATCAAGAAGGTGCAGACCTTGAAAAATGGTGACCACTCTTCAAGGCGCGGTGAGGACACCTATCTTGATTGCTAGCTACAGCCAGTAGTGCTGCCACAGCTGGTGCAGACATAACAGCTGCCAGAGCGCTGCGTCTGGTTGCCGCAGTTGTAGCACAGTGGTGCAGTGTCATCTTTAGTCTGTGCCTGCCTTGACTCGTTGGCCGAAGCAGCGGCTACCGCATTCTCCTCAACCACAGGAGTTGTAGCTTCTACCTTAGCGGTGGATTCCGCCTCTTTCGGGGACTCTTCTTCAAGGAGGCTTACCTGATCTTCGGGCATATCATCAATTGATGCCAAGCCAAGCTCGAGCCGATCATCAAACGACAGATAATCGAGAGCCAGTCGGCGCATGATGTAATCTGTAATCGAGCTAGCGGTGCGAATATCGCTATCATCTGTGATTCCAGCCGGTGCGAAGCTAGTACCACGCAGCGTCTTAACGTAACTCTTTAGCGGCACGCCGTACTGTAAACCATGGCTCACTGATATTGCAAAGGAGTCCATCAAGCCAGAAAGCGTCGAGCCTTGTTTGGAGATGCTGACAAATAGCTCCCCGGGGTTGCCGTCATCGTACTCGCCTACGGTAAAGTAACCATCCAAGTCAGCAATTTCGAAGTGATAGGTACGGCTATTGCGCACACGTGGCAGTTTGCGGCGGACAGCAGATTTGACGATTATCTTGTCTTGCGACTCGATAGCTTCGGTGGTCGTCTCGTCTTTTTTGTCTCCTTCTTTCTTGGCCATCGATAGTGGCTGAGCCACCTTACAGTTATCGCGATAAATTGCGACAGCCTTGAGGCCTAGTTTCCATGACTCCATATGTAACTGCTCAATCTCTTCGACGGTTGCTTCTTCCGGCATATTGACCGTTTTACTGATAGCTCCAGACAAGAATGGTTGTACTGCTGACATCATCTTGACGTGACCCATATAGTGGATAGCATTGTCGCCCATTGAGCAAGCAAAGACTGGTTCATGCTCTTTCTTGAGATGCGGAGCACCTATTATAGTCTTTTCTACATCAATGTAGTTAACGATGTCATCGATTTGAGACTTATCGTAACCGAGTACTTTTAGTGCGCGTGGCACGGTCTGATTCACAATGCTCATCGTTCCGCCGCCAACCAATTTCTTGACCTTGACGAGTCCAAGATCAGGCTCAATGCCCGTCGTATCACAGTCCATCATCAGGCCGATAGTACCCGTAGGGGCCAGAACGCTTGCCTGTGAGTTACGCACACCGTAAATCTCGCCTAGTTCAACAGCTTCGTCCCAAGCAGCAGCTGCAGCGCTCAAAAGCTCTTCAGACACAAGGCTTGCATCTATCTTCGATACTTCTGCGCGATGCATACGCAGTACACTGAGCATACCTTCGCGATCCTTATGAAAGCCAGCAAAAGGTCCGACACGATTAGCAATTTTTGCGCTTGTCGCATACGCCTGACCGGTCATCAGCGCAGTAATAGCAGCAGCTTGGGCTCGACCCTCGTCTGAGTCATATGGCAAGCCCTGCGCCATTAAGAGTGCGCCAAGATTAGCATAGCCAAGGCCAAGCTCGCGGTATGCTTTTGCATTCTTGGTGATATTTTCAGTTGGATATTCACTATAACCAACGAGGATTTCTTGAGCTGTAAAGACCAACTCTACCGTGTGAATGAACGACTTAATGTCAAAGGTGCCGTCTTCTCGCAGGTATTTAAGTAGATTGATGCTAGCCAGGTTACAGGCTGAGTTATCTAAATGCATGTATTCTGAACATGGATTGCTGGCATTGATACGGCCAGCGTTCGGCGTAGTATGCCATTTGTTGATAGTCGTATCGAACTGCATACCCGGATCGGCACACTCCCATGCAGATTCTGCAATTTGGCGGAACAAATCACGAGCCTTAACCGTTCTGATAGCTTTTCCTGTAGTTACTGCCTTGAGATCCCAGTTCTCATCATTCTCGACAGCCTTCATGAATTCATCGGTTACGCGTACCGAGTTATTTGCGTTCTGATACTGAATGGAGTGAATGTCTTTGCCGTCTAGACTCATATCCCAACCAGCTGCTTGCAGATCACGCGCTTTGCGCTCTTCACGGGCCTTCGACCAGATGAAATCTTCGACATCCGGGTGGTCAGCATTCAGTATTACCATTTTAGCCGCTCGGCGTGTCTTGCCTCCACTCTTTATAGCACCGGCCGAAGCGTCGGCGCCGCGCATAAAGCTTAGTGGACCAGAAGCTGTTCCGGCGCTCTTGCCGAGCTTCTCAGCTGATGAGCGGATGCTGCTGACATTAATGCCGGATCCCGATCCGCCCTTGAAAACCATACCTTCTTCTTTGTACCAGTTCAGGATCGCAGGCATTGTGTCTTCGACTGCGAGGATAAAACATGCGCTAGCTTGTTGTGCTCGGTCTGCAGCACCGATATTGAACCAAACAGGAGAGTTAAATGCTGCACGTTGCGTTGCAAGAATATATTTCAACTCTTCACGATAATCCTCGGCTTCGGCATCGGATTCAAAATATCCTTCCTGCAAGCCCTGACGCGTAACAGTATCAACTACACGATCAATCAATTCCTTGAGTGAACTTTCCCGCTCGTCAGTTCCCGGCGTACCTGTAAAGTACTTTTGCGCAACAATGTTAATAGCATTCAATGACCAGCCTTCAGGAAACTCTACTCCCCTTTGTTCAAAAACAGGCTTACCTGTCATCGGATTCATGATAACCGAATCCCTCTTAATCCACTTGAGCTGGTCGTACGCCTTACTTTTAGGGGATGTTAATAGGCGCCTGTGGCCCAGGATTGCTGCTTGTCCCATATCTGTACCCTCACTTTACCGGTGCCGAAAAGAACCGCTTTTCTCGGCTACCATTTAGTTATTTTTATTAAAGATTTTTATTTAGAGCTCTCGTTGCCAGCACCTGCTCTCTTCAGTGCCAACCGATACTCCCTCCGAGCCTCAAACTCTGCTCTATTTATACCCAGATTTCACAAATCATTCAAGGCACACACAGCTTGAGAGTCAAAGGGAGCCGTCGAACCCTACGGCTCAACGGGATTGGTTTTTCGCTCGCGGATCTGCAGTAGTTCTTGCTCGAACCCAGCGATATCCTTAAACCGGCGATATACACTTGCGAAACGAACATAAGCAACTTCATCCAGCTGCGCCAGGCGATGCATTACCATCTCTCCTATTTTTGCAGACGGCGTCTCTTGTTCGCCACAAGCATAGATATGTTGCTCGATGTCCGCGACCAAGCGCTCGAGCTGTAAACTCGTCACCTGCGTCTTCTCACAGGCTCTATACAGACCAGCCAAAAGCTTATCGCGATTAAACAACTCCCTTGTTCCGTCATTCTTGACCACGATAATTTGCGGACGCTCCATGCGTTCGTACGTCGTAAAACGGTGCTGGCAATTGAGACACGCCCGACGGCGGCGAATCGCCTCACCATCTGACACATCGCGCGATTCAATGACTTTTGTCTCGGCCTGTTTGCATTGACTGCATTTCATCTATCGCTTACCCCTCTACTTACTCACCGGGAGGCGTACGCTTTGCATAGTATGCCCCCAGATGTGTAAAACTTTTATTCATCTGAACGTACGATCACTATGTACAGTGTCCTATATATAGTGTCTATGCTTACTAGCATAGCCCCAGTTATAGCGCTTTGCAAGTAAAATGTGGTGTATTATTTACGCAGCTTTTTTATCTTCAGAGTCATCATCTGACTTGTTTTCCGTAGTCTGACGACGGTTTTTAAGCCGCCTCAAGAAAGAAGGCTTTTGTAGCTCATCTTCTTCAGTTGTCCCCACGAAAGTTTGTGAAACTGTCGTGTCGGAAGGGGTCACTTCAGGATGGACAGAGGAAGAGTCAGCTTCATCATCGCTGTCCATATTCCAAATATTTGGCATGGGCTTTTCATCAAACACCTGGCCTACTTCATTCGGTCTATCTAATGTGGTATCAATACCTGACAAATCGTTGTCATTTGTATCATCTACCGCTGTTTGTGAGGACAAAGAAGGTGATGTACTATTGACATCGCGTGTTGCAAAATAGGCTGCGTCAAAGCCTGTCGCAACAACTGTTATGATAATCTCATCCTCTAGATCTGGGCTGATCGTCGCGCCAAAGATAATGTTAGCATCAGGATCAGCGGCAGCTGTTATGGTTTCGGCGGCAGTATTAATCTCGTGCATCGACATGCTCATGCCGCCAATCACATTAAAGAGAATGCCTCTTGCTCCATCTATTGAAACCTCAAGAAGCGGTGACTCAACCGCCTGTTGAGCAGCCTTAACGGCACGATCATCACCGCTCGCTCGTCCAATGCCCATGAGCGCAGAACCAGCACTCTGCATGACTGCCTTTACGTCAGCGAAGTCCAGGTTAATCAAACCGTGGACAGTAATCAGATCAGAAATACCTTGTACACCCTGCCTCAGCACATCGTCCGCTACCTTAAAGGCTTCCAGAAGTGGTGTCTGTCGATCAATTGTCTGCAATAGGCGATCATTTGGTATGACTATTAGTGTATCGACAGCTTGTCTGAGATTATTAATCGCTGTCTCGGCATTGCGTCGGCGCTTGTCACCCTCAAAAGCGAACGGCTTGGTAGCAAATCCAACAACCAAGGCACCCGCATCTTTTGCAGCCTTAGCCACTACGTGACCAGCACCGCTACCTGTGCCTCCTCCTGCACCAATAGTAATGAAGACCATGTCCGCACCCTCAACCACCTTTTGGATATCTTCTATGGATTCGGTGGCGGCCCTCTCTCCGACCGATGGGTCAGCGCCAGCGCCAAGTCCACGTGTCGTATCGCTGCCAATGTGAACCTTGTGTTGAGCCTGGGAATGATGCAGTGCCTGAGCATCGGTGTTAACAACAATAAACTCCACACCATCAACACCCGCTTCGATCATTCGATTGACTGCTGCGCCCCCGGCGCCGCCTACTCCAATTACTTTGATTCGTGCAAAAGTCTCTATAGCTGGTGCAACTTGTGGCATCTTATTGGATTTCCTTCTTTGTCCTTTATAAAAAGGAGTATATCACATGAACCTAAGGTCTATTAAACCTTCATCAGCGCTTAAAGCGCTTGATGAGCCCGCCAATGAGGCCGAACATACTCTCGTTTGGCTGACCGGGTGGCTGACTACTCATTGGCAAAAACAGCATGTCGAGCATCATCAAACCGACCGCACCGGCATAAGATGGGTCCTGCACGGTGTCCACGAGACCAGAAAGCGGCTGTAATGCGCCTACCCTGCTCGCTAACTCTAACTTTTCCTTGGTAAACTCTGCGATACCGGGCAGATTTGCAGTACCGCCCACAATAACGACTCCTCCAGGCAACTTGCGTGAACGATGTATCTTCTTCAGTTCTTTGTCGACATATTCCAGTATTTCTTCAACTCTGGCTTCTGTGATCATTCGAATGTCTTCTGCGTCGAACACATGCGTCTTTTCTTCGTGAACAACAGAGACGCTGCCAATTTTTGGCTCCCCCTCCAGCGTAGCGTGCTTGAGTTTGACCTGCTCAGCCACATCTAGGTCTGTCTTCAGGCCTATAGCCAGGTCATTCGTGATGTTTAATCCACCTAATGGCAAGACTGCAACATGCTGCACCTCGCCATCTTCGATAACAGTGAGATTAGTCGTGCCAGCACCAATATCAAGCACCAAGGTGCCGGACTCTTTTTGCTGACGATTGAGCACCGCCTCAGCTGCCGCTAGGCTTGTTACCGTATGATGGCTCGCATGTATATTCGCTTTCTCGAGCGCAAGGCTAAGACTCTTCAGGTTTGGTGAAGCAGCTGTAACGATATGCGTGTCGACCTCTAGTCGCACGCCTTGCATGCCCACCGGATCCTTGATGTTATCTTGGCCGTCTAACCGGTAGTTCTTGGCAAAAACCTGAATAATCTCCCTGTTTGGCGGCAACTTCACGATAGTAGCTGCCTCCTCTGCACGCAAACGGTCTTCGGCGGTAATCTCTTTGTTTGCAGTACTGATGGCAATAACACCTTTTGAATTCATCCCTGTAACATGAGAACCATTGATGTTAACTGTCGCACCGTGAATCTGAATACCGGATACCCGCTCCGCCTCTGTTACGGCATGTACAATTGCTTCTACCACGTCATCTACATGCACCACTACACCTCGACGCATGCCGAGATTTGGCGCACTACCATGTCCGATAATGGATGGGTGTGCTGGATCTTGATCGTCCACCATGCCCACCACACATCGCACAGCACTCGTACCGATGTCGAGGCCAATAAAATGACTTTGCGAGGATTCGCGCATGGTGAAAGTATACCATAAGAGCTATTGGTGGATGACTATTTAGGCTATCTTCTTACAGCTGGGTAAGTATTTCGGAGCTATCTTCGGTGATGAGTATCGTATGTTCAAAGTGAGCGGCCAATGATTTATCGTTAGAGCGCACAGTCCAGCCATCGATATCGATATATACCCTGAAATCCCCTAATGTAGCCATTGGCTCAATAGCGATTGTCATGCCTGGCTCCAGCACCGGACCAGTACTTTTTTTACCATAATTGGGTATGTTTGGTTCTTCATGCAACTCATGGCCAACTCCGTGACCAACCATATCCCTCACAATACCGTAACCGCCACGCTGCAGCACAGTCTGTATCGCATTTGCAACATCACCAACGCGTACACCACCTCGTAATGCTTCAATACCCGCAAATAGTGATGCCTCGGTATCACGAAGTAGTCTGACTACTTTGTCATCAGTAGCCGCTCCAGCGACAACTGATATGGCTGAGTCTGTAATCATACCGTCGTAGGTCACGCCAAAATCTAGACTTACGATATCACCCCCCTTGATTTCGCGCTTGGGACTCGGAATGCCATGAACTATTTCATCATTCAACGAAATACAAATGACGTCAGGGAAACCATACTGACCCAAAAATGTGGGCACACCGCCAGTGCCGCGCAGTTCGCGTTTGGCGATTTCGGCTAGGTCTTTAGTCGTCATGCCTGGCTCAAGCGCCTCTTTGAGTGTCGCCAATACAGTAGCGAGCAGTTTGCCGCTTTCGCGCATAGCTTTAATTTCCGCCGGTGTTTTTACCTTCGTGTACATACGTGTATATTCTTA
>CAZNIN010000015.1:9510-14051 GCA_964573155.1 uncultured Candidatus Saccharibacteria bacterium
GACTAGTTGCTTATCTCCTTTGAGCATAGCGCTTTTCAGGTCGATTTCGATTCGTTGTTTTATATTCATGTCTTTACGTAAAATTCTACCAGAAAAATAAGGGTTCTTAGAATAAACCCTTATTTTCTGTCAGCCAAGGTGTGTCTAGCGCTGACCAAGCTTTATTTTCTTGAGTTTCTGTGATTTACGATCACGACGCTGGATAGCCTTTTCGCGACGATCGCGCTTACTCAAAGGCTTCTCAAATCGCTGCGCCTGCTTAGCAGCAGCCAAGACGCCAGAACTTTGTACTTTACGCGTAAAACGACGCAGAACGTTCTCGACAGACTCTTTTGAATCTTTACGGGTTACTTGTATCATGACGGTCATTATACGCTAACAGAGGAGGCTTCGCAAGTAATCAACCTGGACGGTTTATATTAAGCGCCTGGGTTTTGACGTTTTTGATTCATACGTTGTGACTTCAACACTATACTCTGTAATTCTTTGAATATCGCGAAGTGCTTGTTAGTGTGGTAAATCTTTGTGTTACCCTGTCGCTCAGAGATGAGGAAACCAATTTTTTCGAGTCGCTTTAGCTCACGCTGAATATTGCCAGCATCCTCTTTTATCAATTTTGCAAGACCACGCACATGCGTTTTAAAGTCCGGGTACTTCGCGTACACGACTATTATCTTGCGCCTAACTCGTGAAGTAATGAAAACATCTAACATAAGCTCTTATTGTCAATCAGACAACGTAAAGTATAGCCAATACATGTGAGACTTTCAACATACTTTTTTCAGTTACCCTATAATATGGCGTATGCATTATTACGAGGTATGGGTGGCCAGCCAACGCTATCATAGTGAAAAACCCCTTACATACGCCAGTGAAGCCACGCTTCGACTCGGCACACTCGTCACAGTACCTCTGCAAAGACAAACCGTAGTAGCAGTCGTGGTCCAAGAGGTAAAAAAGCCCGATTTCGCAACAAAGAACATTATTCGCACCATCGGCCGCAACCCTTTACCCAAGCAGCTCTTGAGCCTTATTGGGTGGCTCAAGAATTACTATCCTGCACCATTTGGTCAGATAGTTTCGACCCTTATTCCAAGCAGTCTTGCGACGCAGAGCCGATTAAAGCCAGATCAAAACAAGCAAGCAGCGATTAAAAAGATACTACCGCCACTGACAGACGAACAAAAGAAGGCCCTGAAGGCTATCAGGACCAAAAGCCCAATGAGCGTGCTTCTCCACGGTGACACCGGTACAGGTAAAACGCGAGTGTACCTCGAACGAGCGCAGGAGTGCATTGATCGCGGACAGTCAGTCATCTTGCTTACGCCAGAAATTGGCCTTACGCCGCAGCTGGCACTGACTTGCCAAGAAGTTTTTCCCCAGCAAACAGTAGTCATGCACTCGAATATGACGCCTGCCGCTCGTCGAAACATGTGGCTGCGAATACTCGACTCAGCCCAACCACTCGTTGTCATTGGCCCGCGCTCGGCACTTTTCGCACCCGTGAAAAACCTTGGGCTGATAGTTATTGACGAGTTTCATGAAACGTCCTACAAGCAGGAGCAAGCACCTCATTATCAGGCTACCCGTGTAGGCGCCAAGCTGGCAACGCTACACCAAGCTCAACTTATTCTTGGCAGTGCTACGCCACCTGTAAGTGATTATTTTGCATTTTCTCAAAAACAGCTGCCCATTGTCCGCATGCAGCAGCAAGCAGTGAAACACAACTTCGGAAAATCAACCGTTACGATAGTTGATATCAAAAACAGGCAACTCTTCAACCGCTCATCCTGGCTGTCTGATATGCTCATCGACGCCATAGAACGCGCCGTCAAGAACCAGCAGCAAGTATTGATTTTCCTCAATCGACGCGGAACGGCCCGGCTCGTGTTGTGCCAAGATTGCGGTTGGCAAACATTGTGTCCGAACTGTGATTTGCCCCTCACCTATCACGGTGACACCCATACACTACACTGCCACACCTGCGGTCACTCTGAAAAATCCCCGACTCGTTGTCCTAATTGTGGTAGTAATGACATCCTTTTTCGAAGTGTCGGCACTAAATCATTGGTTACGGAAATCGAACGCCTTATTCCAAATATCAGAGTCGCTCGCTTTGACAGTGATACACACAAATCAATGAGCTTAGAACAGCGGTACGAAGCCATAAAAGATGGTTCTGTAGATGTTCTTGTTGGCACCCAAATGCTGGGCAAAGGACTGGACTTACCAAAACTTTCTGTTGTAGGAATTGTTACAGCTGAGACCAGTTTGTTTTTCCCAGACTACACCGCAGAAGAAAGAACATTTCAACTTATCACACAGGCACTCGGCCGAGTAAATCGTGGTCACACTGCGGGTACAGCGATTGTTCAAAGCCACCATCCAGACAGCTCGATTATCAGGGCAGCGGCTGCAAAAGATTACGCGAGCTTCTATGATCAACAGATCCAGGAAAGACAGCTTTATAAATTTCCCCCTTTCAGATACGCCCTAAAGCTAACTTGCACGCGCGCCAGCGCCGTTAGCGCCAGACGTAGCAGTAGTCAACTGCAAGAAAAGCTTGCAAATACTCACCTACCTATAGAAATCATTGGCCCTAGCCCGGCTTTTATCGAAAAAACTCATGGAAAGTACCACTGGCAACTAGTCATCAAGGCCGCCGAGCGCCACGTTTTAACTAACATTATCTCTGCGCTGCCCGCAAACTGGTCGTACGATATCGACCCCAACAATCTTCTCTGATAAGATAAAACGAATGACAAAAGACGATATCATAACCTTACCCAATGCTCATTTGCGTGAGCGCTCTCAAAAAGTCGGTATCATTACCGATGAAATTAAACAACTCATTCATGACATGGAAGCTGCAACGCTTGACTGGGAAGACAGTCGCAAACATGAAGTCGGGGTTGCCCTCGCCGCAATCCAGATAGACAAGAAGTTGCGTGTCGTAGTCGTTCGCAACAACTTCGACGACAAATCTGATCGTACATTTCACACATTTATAAATCCTAAGATTACAAAATTTGAAGGTGAGCTAGTTGAAGACTTCGAAGGCTGCCTGAGTGTGCGCGACATTTATGGGAAGGTCAAGCGTCACTCGAAAGTTCGGGTAAGCGCCACAGACCTCAGCGGTAAAGAAGTTCGGGTCACCGCCGAAGGCTTCTTGGCCCGTGTATTCCAACATGAAATCGACCATACCAACGGCATTGTTTTCATAGATCACATCAAAAATAATCGCGAAGCGTTCTTCAGACTGGACACTGAAGGTCACCTAGAGCCACTCAACTATGACAAAGACATCAAAGACAACGCGGAACTCTGGTAAGCCCACCATCGTATTCTTTGGGAGCGGTCCGGTTGCAGCCGAGTCCTTACGGCTTCTTGCTCATGACTTCATCGTAGAAGCAATCGTTACCAAGCCATCGACAATGTCAGAAATGAGCTTAATCTTGTCAGAGACGCCCGTGTATGCGGTTGCGCACAAAAAGGAACTCGATGAACTTATCGACTCAAAACCATTCAGTAGCGAGCTGGGTATCCTCATTGACTTTGGTATAATTGTCAGTCAAAAAGTAATCGACTACTTCCCGCTTAGCATAGTAAATAGTCACTTTTCACTATTGCCAGAGCTGCGTGGCGCCGACCCAATCACTTTCGCCATCCTATCCGGTCAAAAAGAAACTGGGGTCAGCCTTATGCTCCTCGTCGAGGCCATGGACGAAGGCCCACTCCTTGCGCAAAGTACCTACACTATAAAAGACAATGAGACAGCCATTACACTTACAGAGCAGCTCGTCCGCCTGAGCTACAAGCTCCTTAAAGAAAACATCCCTCCCTACGTTGGCGGTACACTGAAGTTATATCCACAACAAACATCTGACATTACCCCCACATATACTCGTAAACTTACCAAAGCAGACGGTGTTCTGGATTTCAGTAAGCCCGCCCTCCAGTTAGAGCGCGAGATTCGAGCTTTCGCCGAATGGCCTAAAAGCCGCACTGTTGTGGCCGGAAAAGATGTAATAATCACAAGAGCAGAAGCTGTCCAAGAGGTAAACACAGGCTCCACTCCCGGCGATGCGTACGTAAACAAGCCTGGAAAAAATATATTAATCACAACATCCGAGGGTTCGTTGTTGATCAAACAATTAAAGCCTGCTGGGAAAAAAGAAATGACCGCCGAGGCATTCCTCGCCGGTCATAAAAAATTACTGTAGTGGGCTCTATGCTGCGGCTGGCGGCTGTTGTTCTGGCGGAAGCTGTTGTGCCTCTTTGCTCGCTGCAACGATTTGTGGGGCGGCCTGTTTGATTTCAGCCTTTAGGGCGTCGAGCTCTTCGGCAACAACCTGCTTATAGTTCGGGAAGTTCGTCTCAAGCCATTTGAGAGCACCAGCTTCATCGTTCTTGTCGATAAAACCCTCGAACTCATCCAATTGCTCGTTAGTCATCTTTTCGGCCAGCTTCATGCCTACCCGCATCTCTAGTGTTTCGTAGATATGCGCCAGCATCTTGTTCTTTTCATCGGCCGGCAATTC
>CAZNIN010000016.1:0-11920 GCA_964573155.1 uncultured Candidatus Saccharibacteria bacterium
GCACAAAAAAAGAGCCACAGACGTGACTCTCTTTTTGTGGCGGGCCTGACCGGATTCGAACCGGCGATCTCCTCCGTGACAGGGAGGCATGTTAGGCCTCTACACCACAGGCCCGCGTCAGAACCGACGATCGGCTTCCGAAAAGTAGCATACTACTTTTCTTTCACCCTCTAGTCGCTTCTTCCTTTTAGCTTTTCAAACAGTCAAGTCGGCAAAGCCGACTCCTTGGTTTGAAAAGCTAATTCAGAGCAGCGAATTGGTAACCCAGCTATGCTATCAAATTATCCCTGTTTGTGCAACGTATTCCATCTGTTAAAATATTTTGCATTGTAGCCTGTAATTCGCCGAAGTAGCTCAGCTGGTAGAGCAACGCATTCGTAACGCGTAGGTCGTGGGTTCGAGTCCCATCTTCGGCTCCATAAAGATTGTATCCATAAGTCTGCCAACAGTTTATTTTCGATGCTGATTCGAGCCAGACAAGGGGTAACGGTCTTTTTACTAAGCGTTATCTCCTATATACTAATTACTAATTCATGCACATACCCAAGAAATATTTTCATGACCGGTTCGTAGTGCTGCTGATCAGCGTCAATACGTTCTTGGCACTTCTCAACAGCGTGCTTGTACTGTTTCGTCTGGACGGGGGTGGTTCGGATGTATACATCGTGCAGTACCGAGCTAACTTGGGGCTGAGCGCCTTCAAGCGCGGCGGTCCGGAGCCACTCCTTAGCTTCGTTGTATTTGGTCTTATCATCCTGGCGCTACATATTCTTCTCAGTATTCGCGTGTATCCGGTTCGACGTCACTTTGCAGTTACGATTCTAGCGCTAGGTACGTTGCTTCTCTGTTTGTCTATCATTGTGAGCAATGCGCTTTTGATATTGAGGTAAGGACAGTAAAGTCGTGAGAAATATTGAAATTCCACTACAGGCCAAGAAAGGGAGACGTTACCGGTTCTTTGAGGCGTTGCCTGGGCTTTTGACCTGGTCCTTGCTCATTCTCCCATTTCTACTGAGCTGGCTAAACCCAACACTTTGCGTACTACTGATCATTTCGTATTTGCTGTTATGGTTTGTGAAATCGGCGGGACTTACTTTGCGTTCGGTTCAGGGGTATAAAGTTATTCAGGGTCAGATGAAATTTCCTTGGCCGCAAATGCTTCGGGAATTGAATGAGCTAAAAGCGGTACAGCCAGACAAGCATGTGCCGGCTTGGCACTACGAAAACCTCCGTCGATTGCAGGAGAAATCACCAACCGTTACACCTGATGAGATGGTGCACGCAATTATCATTGCGGCATATAACGAGACGAAAGATGTACTAGAGCCTACTATCCAGTCGGTGCTGGCATCTGAATACGATATGCAGAAGGTGATACTTGTTCTTGCTTACGAAGGCCGCGATGGCGCACAGTCAGAACAGGCAGTCCAGGAACTCGTTGCTGAGTATGGCAAACAGTTCAAGAAAACGATGGCTTTCAAGCATCCCTTGACCGAAGGTGAAGTACGCGGCAAGGGCGGAAATATCACCTACGCAGGCCGTGAGTTGGCGAAGTATTTAGAGGCGCAAAAAATCGATCCGTTGCGGGTTATCGTCACTACTTTGGACTCTGACAATCGGCCACACAAGTACTATCTTGCTGCACTTAGCTACCTCTATACAATGGCCCCTGACCCCAGCAGGGTATCGTTCCAGCCAGTGCCGATGTTTACGAATAATATTTGGGATGTCCCGGCACCAATGCGCGTAATTGCCACCGGTAACACTTTCTGGAATGTGGTCTTGAGCTTGCGGCCACACATGATTCGTAACTTCTCCAGCCACGCTCAGAGCATGAAAGCGTTGATCGATACTGATTTTTGGAGCGTACGGACGATCGTAGAGGATGGTCACCAGTTCTGGCGTACCTACTTCCGCTACGACGGCCATCATGACGTGTATCCAATGTATTTGCCAATTTACCAAGATGCAGTGCTGTCGAGTACACTTCGAAAAACTATAAAAGCGCAGTTTATCCAGATTCGTCGCTGGGCTTGGGGAGCATCAGATGTCGCATATGTGCTGGAGACTGGCTTTTTCCGACCGAACAAAGTACCGAAACTGGATCTGACCTTCAAGTTCCTGCGTTTGCTGGAGGGGCATGTGAGCTGGGCGACGGCACCGTTGTTACTGGCATTCGCTGCTTTTATACCGGCGTTTTTGAATAATGACGATTTTGCGTCAAACCAGCTACCTATTATCGCCAGTCGCATCCAGACAATTGCTCTTATCGGGATTGTGGCGACACTTTTCCTGAGTCTCAAGCTCTTGCCACCAAAACCTGCTCGCTACAAAAGCCATCGCACATTATTCATGGTTATCCAGTGGGTGATGCTGCCGGTAACGACTATTGTGTTCAACGCCATGGCGGCTCTCAATTCCCAGACGCGGCTTATCTTCGGCTGGAATCTGAATAAATTTGATGTGACCGACAAAGCTGTCGTCAAAGAAGACAAGCAAAGAGTAATGTAGATCTCGTCGGCGGTTGGGCTCGTTCTCGCTAGTTAGCGGATAGAGGGTGGAAAGCTTCGTAGTGGGTGGCTGCAACGATATCGAAGCGCCGCAAGCTTTCGAGGGTAATACTGATAATAATCTGTTTCTCTAATGTAACTTCCTTCATGTGGGGGTAGAGCCGGCTAATAATTGTGTCTGTGAGCGCCGTAGCGTCCTCTAGGGCGGTTTTTCGGTGCTTTAGGCTATCGAATATGCTCATGAATAATTTATCGCGCTGGAAGGCCTGTATCTGTTTCTGGCTTTTGACGGTTATACTACCGCTCAAATCAACACTTTCTAGTGATGTGAAAGTCGTACCACATGACATGCAAGTCCGCCGTCTCCAGACGCGGTTGGCTCTTTTTTGATGGCGGGAGTTCGTGACCCGTGTTTCATTACTGCAATATATACAAACCATGTCAACATATTGACATTACGCTGATACAAAAGCAAGTGGAAAACTATGCTGAAGTTGTGGGGAAAGCTGCAGAATCGGGTATTTTTAGAATGAAAAAACCCTAGGCGTCTCTCTTGCCTAGGGTTTCACTCGTGCTTACTTGTTGCCAAGTGCGGTGCGAGTGCGTCGTATTCGACTGATTGATTTCGACGAGGCAGACAGTTCTTCATAGAACAGCTGGAATCCCTCGAGCGAACTCATAGCGGTACTCAAAGTATGAGCGCCTCCCGATTAACCAAAGCAGTATATACATACTAGAAACTTAAGTCAATACCATGTCAATAGCGTAAGCGTAATAGTGTGGTACTATAACAGGGATGAATTCATTTTTTACTGTACAGTCCACCAGGGGTGGGGCTCGGTCGGGTGTTCTCGAGACACGTGCAGGCAGTGTACTGACGCCAACGTTTATGCCTGATGGTACTCGGGGTGCGGTCAAGAGCGTGACGCCGGAAATGGTCCGCAGTACAGGGGTGCAAGCGATTTTGGCAAATACCTATCACCTACACTTACAACCGGGTGAAGACACGATAGCGACGCTTGGCGGCCTGCATGAGTTCACGAAGCAGGCCTTGCCGCTCCTGACTGACTCTGGCGGTTTCCAGGTATTTTCGCTGGCGCATATCAACAAAATCACCGAAGATGGTGTGAGTTTCAAGGATCCCAAAACCGGCGATACGATATTTTTGTCGCCAGAGAAGTCCATGCAGATTCAGCTGAAGTTGGGCGCTGATATGATGGTGGCTTTCGATGATGTAACAGCGCTGGATGATAAGGGAAGGGCGCGTACGCAAGAGGCATTTGACCGGACGCACCGCTGGCTGGAGCGTTCGTTGACAGAGTTTCAGCGACTCACGAAAGATATGGAACCCAATGAACGACCTCTGTTATTTGGTGTAGTGCAGGGCGGACTGGACAAAAAGTTACGCAAAGAAAGCTTAGAAATTGTGCAGAATCTGCCAGTTGATGGTATCGCGATTGGAGGACTATCGGTTGGCGAGACGCGTGAAGAGATGCATGATATCTTGGAGTTTCTGGCGCCGCTGTATGATGACTCGGCGCGACCACGATTTTTGCTCGGTGTTGGCGATCCGATAGATCTGCGGTTCGCGATTGAGCATGGTATTGATATGCTCGACTGTGTGCTGCCAACGCGTAACGCTCGACACGCCACTGCTTGGATAACTGGTGATAAGAAAGTTCACTTGACCAATGCTAAATTTGCCAAAGACACAGAAGTCATTGACCCGGGTTGTGATTGTGCGACATGTCAATCAGGCTATTCGAAAGGGTTCTTACGCCATCAGTTCAAAGTCGGCGAGCCGTTAGCCGGAACTCTCGTGTCAGTCCACAACATCCGTTACCTACAACGCATCTGCGAAGAATACAGAAATGGAAATTGATTCTTACCTCTGTTTTTGCTACGATATGTCAGTTACGGTTTGGGCGATTAGCTCATTTGGCTAGAGCGCAGCATTGACGTTGCTGAGGTGATAGGTTCGAATCCTATATCGCCCACCATGCAAAGAGTCCACCATAGGTGGGCTTTTTGCATGGTCGTCATAAAAGATGAGAACCGTGCGGCAAAGCCGAGGTTCGTAAGAAGTGAAGCACCCAGAAATTTGGATTTCGAGCACTGGAGCGCCGGAATAGCGAAGCGTCATCCTATATCGCCCACCACTGATACTCCCACGAGGGAGTTTCTTTATTTTTTAGATAGCGGAATAACATATATCATATATGGTAATGTTTAAAACTAGTTATCCCCAAGTGGAAATGTAAGAATGACAATACAAAAGTACTAGCAGTATAGTGCTAGTATGCTAAGATAAAGTAACTGGTCTGCTGGAGGCGGATCAGCAAGGCGAAGTTTTGCCGAGAGTGTTTTGACCAAAAGTGATTGAAGACAATGCGAGAGCCTTCAATCACTTTTTCTTTTGTTAGAATAGATGGAAATGCAGTACCTAGACTTTGCTACTTTGTTTTCTCTACTGGCGCTAAATGTAGATATTGCACTTCAAAACAGGAGAGTATATAGCCGGAAATCATCGAAAGACATTTCTATGACTGGTCTCCTTGTCAGATATGTTGCTATATTTGTGCTTCTACTAAAGTATTTCTCTCTAGACGACCCTGTCTTGATAGTTGGGCAGGCATTGATCGCACTGAACGTAACGGTATACATAGTCTTGGTATATAAGTACCGTAAAGCCAGAAGTTGATATCTGTTAAAAACAGGGGTATATTTAGTAGTAAGCGATGACGTGGCCTCACCAACCACAGAGCTTCGTAGGCGTGGCAGCAGAGGTACGATAACCAATGTGCTTTAAAGTAAAAGATTTCGGTGGAACCGTCTTGAGCTAAATCAGGACCCGAAACGCGTAAGATTTGGGAGTAGTTACTAAATCTGACGCGTTTTTATTATTTTAAACAAGATACATAGGAATATATAATGTCCGAACGCATTAATCCTGAGAAGCATGAGTTATTGACAGTTGACGAGCATATTAGACTGCAGGCGGTTAGTGAAAGCGAAGCAGGAGCCTTATTTGCGATAACTGATGCGAATAGGGAATATTTGGCAGAGTTTTTGCCTTGGGCGGGTGACACTAAATCAGAAGATGACTCTTTAGCATTTATTCGAACCATACAGCGCGAAAGGAGCGCAGGCGCGCAGTTCGGGTTTGGTATCTATTATGACGGCCAGTTAGCTGGTCACATTAGCTTAATGCATGTTAACGATGGAGAAATGCCGGAAATAGGCTACTGGATAGCAGAAAATTATTCTGGTAAAGGTATTACAAGTCGGGCGGCGAAGGCGGTTGAAGATTTTGGATTTAAAACTTTAGGACTTGAGGAGATTATCATCAAGGCGCGCAAAGACAATGCTGCCAGTAACGCCATAGCTGAAAAACTTGGATATGAGCTCTTTACGGTTGATCATAGAGATAATGAAGCAGTAAACGTGTGGAGGAAAGTACATGAACGATAACGACAAGCTACATGCAATGAGACACAGTCTGGCGCACATTACCGCCACTGCCGTGCAGCATTTGTGGCCACAAGCGAAGTTTGGTGTCGGTCCAGTAGTAGAGAATGGCTTTTATTACGACATTGACCTTGGGGAGGCGAAAATATCCGAGGATGACTTTGAGCGAATTGAAGCCGAAATGCGCAAAGTTATCGAAGATAACCAGCAGTTTGATAGGTTTGAGTTACCGATTGACCAGGCAATTGATTGGTCAAAAGAAACCGGACAGCCGTACAAGGAAGAGCTCCTGAATGATCTTAAGCGAGCTGGTACGACTGTTGCGAAAGATCTGGATAAAGAGGAGCTTGGAACAATCGCCGAAGGTGATGCGGCAGTAGAAAATGTATCCTTTTATAAAAACGGTGACTTTACTGACCTCTGTCGCGGTCCGCATGTAGAGACAACGGGCAAGGTTGGTGCCTTCAAGCTTATGCGCGTGGCTGGTGCTTACTGGCGCGGCAAAGAAGGTAATCCGCAGATGCAGCGGCTCTACGGTGTGGCATTTCTGACCGAGAAAGAACTGCGCCAGTATTTAAATATGCTCGAAGAAGCCAAAAAGCGCGATCACCGTAAACTGGGCCAGGAGCTGGATTTGTTTGTTTTCTCTGACCTTGTTGGAGCCGGATTGCCTCTATTTACTCCACGTGGTGGTGTTTTGCGTGAAGAACTCGGAAAATACACGCAGGAGATCCGTTACCGCACTGGATTCGAGCGAGTCTGGACCCCGAGCATTGCCAAGACTGATTTGTATAAAGCAAGTGGTCACTGGGACAAATTCGGAAACGAACTTTTCCTCGTCAAGAGTCAGGAGACGTCCGACGAGTTTGTGCTGAGGCCCATGAACTGTCCACATCACATACAAATCTATGCATCACAACCGCGAAGTTACCGCAATTTGCCTCTAAAATATATGGAGAATGCTGGTGATTATCGGGATGAAAAGACTGGCGAGTTACACGGACTTAGCCGGGTGCGCTCATTTACCCAAGATGATAGCCATGCCTTTGTGACGGACGACCAGATAAAGACGGTGGTAACGGAACTAGTAGAGGCATCAAGGGAAATGTACGGCGTGTTCGATATGAACCTCGCGTTTCGTCTAAGCTTTAGGGATGATGGAGAAGGGTACCTCGGCGATCCAGCGCTATGGGAAAAAGCACAGACCCAGATAGAGTCATTAGCCAAGGAAAATAAACTCGATTACTACATCGAAGAGGGTGAAGCGGCATTCTATGGCCCGAAGATAGACTTTATGGCAACGGATGCGATAGGGCGTAAGTGGCAAGTGGCAACTGTACAGTTGGACTTTGTGCAGCCAGAGCGCTTTGGGCTCGAGTATGTTGCCGAAGATGGATCGAAGCAGCGTCCCGTCATGATCCATTGTGCATTACTTGGTTCAATTGAGCGCTTTTTGAGCGTGTATATCGAGCATACTGCAGGGAAGTTTCCTGTATGGCTGGCGCCGGAGCAGGTGCGGCTTATCACCGTAAACCAGGAGGATGAAACGGTGAGATTCGCCAAAAACGTGCTGGAGCAGGCGCGCGAACTTGGCCTGCGAGTGCAGTTGGATAACGACAACGAATCGGTCGGTAAAAAGATTCGCAGTGCCGAAGTCATGAAAGTGCCATATACGATCGTAATTGGCGAAAAAGAGATCAAATCGGGCAATGTTGTCCCGAGGGTCCGGAGCGATATGGAGGTGCAGAAACCACATAATGCACATGAGATCGCAGCTTTTTTGAAAACAGTAGCTAACGAGTCAAAAAGTCGTATCAGTAAAAGTTCACTATGAGGAAAACAATAGCTGTTGATCTGGATGACGTGCTTGCGTCGAGTGCACAAGGGTTTGTCGATTTTAGCAATAAGCGTTGGGGAACTAATTTACAAGTCGAAGACTACTCAGAACACTGGGCCGAGATGTGGCAGATAGACGAAGAAGAAGTCCATAAGCGGAAGCCCCATGTACATAACACTTTAAAAAACTTTGGGGTGATCGATGGTGCGAGTCATGTGCTCAGAAAACTTGCTAATGACTATGATTTGATTATTGTAACGTCAAGGGAGCGATTAGTTCAGCAAGATACGATAGAGTGGGTCGAAAGGCACTACGAAGGTATATTTCGGCAGATAAACTTTGCGGGTATTTGGGACGGGGGACGAGATGCACGAGAGGCTATCAACCTGACAAAAGGGGATCTGTTGCGTGATCTTGAGGTGAGTTATCTTATAGACGATCAGCCCAAGCATTGTGTCGGCGCAAGTACACATGGCATAACATCGCTACTATTCGGTGATTATGTATGGAATCGAAATATTGAGCCGAGAGAGGGCATTATTACGGTCAAAAGCTGGAAAGACGTTCACGAGTATTTTTATGGTGCAGGCTAAGGGAAATTTCTCTCGTCGTGTAGTTGCGGTAGTATCGCAGATTCCTGCCGGAAAAGTCATGACATACGGCCAGATAGCAGCCATTTGCGGAAATCCGCGCGCGGCGAGAATTGTCGGAGGAATCGCACATTTTGGTGATCCGAGTTTGCCCTGGCAGCGAGTAGTTAAAAAAGACGGATCTTTAGCAGAGGGATTTCCTGGTGGCATAGTTGGGCATCAGGCTGCCCTGGAATCTGACGGGGTTGTTTTTGATGCAAGTGGGCGGGTGAACATACAGGAGCGATTATGGAAACCGGACCGCTGATAGTCATCGTTGGCCCGACGGCTAGTGGCAAGACAGCGTTGGCTCTTGATTGCGCCGAGAGATTCGACGGAGAAGTTATTTGTGCTGACAGTCGTACAGTGTATAAAGGGCTGGATATCGGAACCGCTAAACCGACTGCTGATGAACAAACACGCATACCACACCATCTGTTAGATATAGTGTCCCCAGATGAGCCGTTTACTGTAGCGGATTTTAAGCATATGGCACAACAGGCAATTAACGACATTACTGGCCGAGGTAAGTTGCCAATAATGGTTGGGGGAAGTGGTTTGTATGTGGATGCAGTTCTGTATGACTTTCAGTTTGCGCCACAGGATGCCAAACGAGACCCCGTAAATCCTAGGCACATAGACAGAGGCGTGTCGTCCAGCAGAAGTTTTCTGCGGGCCAACACACTGATTGTGGGCATAGAGATTTCGCGTGAAGTGCTTGAGGAGTCGATAAAAGGAAGAGTCGATGATATGGTCGAAGCTGGTCTTATTGGTGAGGCAAGATGGCTCTTTGAACACTATCCTTCCAGTAAAGCCGCCGATGCACCAGGCTATAAGGCGCTTCGGGGATATATCCAGGGGCTTTATTCGCTTGAGGAAGCAAAGGCTTTGTTCATTCGAAATGACATGCAACTGGCTCGGCGACAGCGAACATGGTTTAAGCGAAATAAAAGTATTCACTGGGTATCTAACAGGGATAAACCTGTAGAAATCATCACAACATTTTTGAACAAAAGCATTAAGTAATTGTATAAACATCTGTTACAATAGACCTATGATTGATCAACTGTTCGGATCCAAGACGAGGGTAAAGCTTTTGCAATTATTTTATAGCAATCCGAACCGTTCGTTTTATGTGCGAGAGATCACTCGCAAGATTGATGAGCAGATTAACTCGGTTCGTCGAGAGCTATCCAACTTACTAAGCATTGGCATCATTTCATCAGATACTAACAATAACCGACTTTATTATGAAGTGAATCAATCATTTGAATATTATGAACCGCTAAGGCAGATCTTTGGAGCTGGGGCTAAGCCAACTGCTTCATCAAAGGCCACGACGTCAAGTGATGAGGTGCAGGATCTGAAGGCATTGGGAAATGTTGAGCTGGTAGTCTATGCGGGACAATTTACCCGCGACGAGGCAAGCGGTATTGATATCCTATTTGTTGGCGATATTAATCAGACGCAACTTACTAAATATGTCGAAGAATTAGAGGCCAGAGAATCTAAAGAGTTGCGCTATACTGTTATGACACCACAGGAGTTTACCTACCGGCAGCAGGTTAACGATCGCTTCTTGACGTTGTTGCTCTCATCAAAAAATCAGGTGGTGTATGACAGGCACAATAGATTGACTTCGAAGTCGACAAAACCCAGCAAAAAGACCAAAAAGGAGGATTAAATGGAAATTCAGTATTTTGGAGCAAACGCTATCCGAATAAGTAGTAAAAAAGCGTCAATTATTGTTGATGATAACTTGGCTGGGTTAGGGCAGAAACCTGTCACCAAGAATGGAGAAATCGCACTTTTTACCGGTCCGCATGGTGATTCTTCCGCAGGCACAGAAGAGAAAATAGTTATTGATAAGCCAGGGGAGTATGAGGTTTCTGATGTATCCGTCCAGGGCATTGCTGCCCGGTCCCATATTGATGAAGGCGGACAGAAGAATGCGACAATCTTCAAAGTTGTTGAAGATGATATAAAGATTGTGATTACGGGACACATTTACCCAGAACTTAGTGACGATCAGCTGGAGGCTATCGGAATGGTAGATGTACTGATTATTCCGGTAGGTGGAAACGGCTATACGCTGGATGGTGTAGGTGCGCTCAAGGTTATTCGCAAGATTGAACCGAAGATCGTTATCCCGACGCATTACGATGAAAAGGGCTTTGACTACCCAGTGCCACAACAGCCACTATCGGAAGCACTCAAGGCGCTGGCTATGGAGCCTAAAGAAACGGTACCGAAGCTAAAGGTTAAGCCGGTTGAGCTAACGGATACGACGCAACTTATTGTGCTCGAAAAGTAGCCGAGACTTACACGAAAAATAAAACCTCTCTGATTTAAGTCAGAGAGGTTTTTGGTAAATGGTCTGTCTATTTGGTTGCAACTTCGGTCGGCTGATCAAGCAGCCCCTTTTTCTTGAGCGTACGGATTGCCTGCGTACTGAGTTTCATCTTGACCTTTTTTCCGTCTACTATGACAGTTTTGGTCTGGAGATTTGGCTTCCAGACTTTCTTGGTGTGGCGTTGCGAAAAGCTGACATTGCTGCCAAACTGCTTGCCTTTACCGGTTAGTTCACACTTTTGCATAACTTATATCCTTTAAATTCTCGACAATTCAAGGTGTGATTATATCTGTTTTGTCTCTTTCGGTCAACCCGCTATACTAGAAGGGTATGTTGAACGAGTTTATTAGTAGTCCTGCAGGTATTCTGACAGTTATTGTAACCATCCTTATCTCCATTACACTGCATGAGGCTATGCATGCATTTGCTGCCCACTGGCTGGGTGATGATACTGCGCAGATGCAGGGAAGATTGACGCTTAATCCACTGAAACATATTGATCCTTTTTTGACGCTCGGTATGCCGATCCTGCTTGCGCTAGTAGGGGCCCCGGTGTTGGGTGCCGCAAAGCCAGTACCTTTCAACCCTTACAGGGTGAAGTACGAGGAGTTTGGTGCGGCTCTTGTTGGGCTGGCCGGACCGCTGACGAACTTAGTGCTCGCTGTCGCGGGTGCATTTCTGTTTCGAGCTATTGGCGTGTTGATTCCTGAGCCTGCGGCTCTGGCAATATTAACCTTCGTTCTTGTGAATCTTGGCTTCTTTGTATTCAACATGATACCTTTTCCACCCCTTGATGGCTCTCGGGTGCTTTATGCAATTGCCCCCGAGCCGCTCCAGAAGGTGATGGCTCAGATAGAAGCCTATGGTCTATTCGGATTCGTGATATTTTTCTTCCTGCTGTTCCAATATATCTCTCCAATGGTGGCCGAAGTTATAGACACTCTTTTTCGATTTTTGGTTTGAGCCAAAAGCGGTATAATATAGGCAGGCTGAGTTGTCGGCTAAATGATAATCTGAATACTTATCATTCGGGAGTTCAATATTCGCGTGTGGCCGTGGCTGCACCGTGCGGACACCCACCTGGGCTTATATTCCAGGTTGTCATGTCGGCACTCAGCGTAAG
>CAZNIN010000017.1:0-11833 GCA_964573155.1 uncultured Candidatus Saccharibacteria bacterium
GGACACCAGGTTCTCATCCTGGCAATCGGGGTTCGATTCCCCGTGAGGTCACCAAGTCAAAAGTCTCATCCAGAGGATGGGGCTTTTTGCTTGGCCACAAGAAATCAAACGCAGATTGCCGCAATTGGGTGAGACATGCCGGTGGCATGTCGCAAAGAAACCTTCACTTGAAAACTTGTTTTCAAAGCAGAAGTTTCGGGTCTGCCGAAGGTAGGTCGATTCCCCGTGAGGTCACCAAAACAGAATGCAAAAAGAGGCTCGTATAAAGGAGCCTCTTTTATATTCAGACCAGCTAGTTAGTTATTGATGCCTGCACCGGTATTATTGCCGCTGGAGTTATGAGCTCCACCGCTGCCTGCTGAACCCGCCTTAGTGTTGCCGGATACAGTAGCGTCGCCGCTGCTGGCGCTCTGTTTCGTGAAGTTAAACACGCCAACGTTATTGGTGTTTTTCACGTTTGTGTGCGATGAGCTTTCGTAGTTTATTTCATTATATGAGTCTGGGCCGGTGGTGTGGATTGAGAAGTTGTTCCCGCCTGCCCCACTGCCAGATCCGCCTTTTCCGCCCCCATAGCCGCCTCCGGCTCCACCGCTCGTGGTTGGGTGAAATGCGCCACCTGCACCGCCATAGCCACCGTTGCCAGATGGTCCGTACATGCCAGATTCTCCATAGTCGCCACTGGATGAGGAGCCGCCAAGCACGTTCCCGCCTGCCCCACCTTTACCAGGCTTGTGGTATGCGTTACTGCCGAGAACGCTACCTGGCTTGGACGTATCTTTGCTTCCTGGCTTGTTGTAATCCGGCTTGGATTCGCCGCTACCACCTCTGTTGTACTCGTCAAGGCCACATGCGTCACTATTATCTATGCTGACAGTAGTGCGGTTGTTGCTGACGTTTGTGGCGTCACCGCTCGTAGCATTGCCGCCTTGCGTATTACCACCTCCTCCGTGATGACCCCAATTATTCTTCCAGTTTCCTTTATTTTGAGCCATGTAAGCACTGACGGCTGACTCCCATTCTTCGTAGCTATGTCCTTGAGCCGCCCAGGCCGTAGGATCGTACCTGTGCCAGCCGGAGCTGCCAACGACCGCGTCACCAGTCTCGGCATGTTGGTGAACTTTGTTGACTGCATTTACATTGTTGTTGTTCTCGACATCACATTTTCGGCTGTCGTTAAATTCAATTTTGTTATACGAATCTGGACCTGTGTTCCGTATGCTTGCCTGGTCTGCGAGTGCAATCCCAGGGAAACCGAACAGAACGGCCATGAACGAAGCGGTGGTCACTTTCACCGATCGCGAGAATGATTTGCGCGTCATATCTCCCCCTAAACCCCTTAAGTTGTTATTTCACGAGATTATGTAATCACCCTAGGTAGTTCACGTCTGTAAGTTTTTTAGCATTGTTTCGCTGGCTGAACGATTCGCGCTATGGGTAGCTCGTCTATGTTTGTTGTGTAGCGGGGGCTGCGGAGTTTACGTATCGGTTGCCAGTCCTGAGCCAGGTCTTCAGTAGCATAGCGAATTGAACGTTTGCCGAATCGTTCGTTAATACTATCGATGGCTTGCATACGAGACACAGAGCGTTCATGAATTGCAGGAACTACCTCTCCTAACAGGTCTGTCTGTAATTGTCCTGCTGGCACAAAATCGGTAAGCCAAACGCCTGCGCGGTGGTACGACAGATCGTGACGATAAATCGTACCAAAAAGGTCAACCATATCTGAAATAAGGCGACCTGTATCTGCCGTAGGTGTGTGGTATGTAATCTCTCTGCTCCATCTCTGAAAACCGGGTTTGTGCTTGTTGGTGTCTATAAACATGCCGGCTCGGTGTGCTAGCTGGCTACTTTGTCGCAGGCGAAACGCAGCAGCAGTAGAAAATGAAGCCAGGGCTGCCTCGATGACACTTGCTGCTTGCGTATCTTCACCAAAGGTCCTGCTGCGAAGAATACTCTTCGGCTTCTGGTGTTCGAGTTCCAGCGGAAAACATGCGGTGCCGTTCAACTCGGTTATGAGCTGCCTGCCTTTGATGCCCATGAGTTGTTGTGCCCTCTGTGGGCGTAACTGGCTAAGCCGGAGGGCGTTGCCAATGCCTTCGGCGCGTACTTTTGGGGCCAGACGCCGGCCAATTCCCCATACGTCTTCGATGGGCATGGACTCAAGGTACATATTTTTGTCTGGATTATGTATGAGGCTCAAGACGCCGCCTAGTTCTGGCAATTTTTTGCCGCGGTCACTAGCGAGCTTGGCTAGTGTTTTGCTTGGCGCAATACCAATTGATACAGGGATGCCCGTCCACTGGAGAATGGCTTGACGGACAGCATAGCCCCAAGCCGCATAGTCGTGGATGTCTAGCCGTGATAAGTCCAGGAAAGACTCATCAACCGAATAAACTTCCAATCGTGGCGTGATGGTGGCGAGCAATTGAGTGATACGTCGCGACATATTACCATAGAGCTCAAAGTTGGCGCTGAACTTTGTGACCTGGTGCCGCTCGAAGAGCTCGCGGTATTTGAAGGCAGGCGCGCCCATCGGAATGCCGAGGGCCTTGGCTTCATTGGATCTGGAAACAGCGCAACCGTCATTGCTGCTGAGTACGACAACCGGCTTGTCCTGGAGGTTGGGGCGAAAGACTCGTTCGCAACTGACAAAAAAATTATTGCAGTCAACAAGCGCAAATACAGGTGGACGACTCATGACTTACTCCGATATTGGTGAATGACGCTCGTGACGACACCCCAGACAGTGGCCCCGGTGGACAATGCGTGGCGTGGTGAAACAGCAAAATCGTCGTCCAATATCCATACTACGAGATCGTTTGTTCTCGCAGCCAGTGCACGGTCTATGACGATAATGTCGTGTGCAAATATACCTACGGCTTGCCACTCATCGCCTGCTACGCGCATGAAGTATGTACTGACACTGTTTGCGATCAGTAGCTTATTAAGGTCAATCTCCTGGATGCTGGCATCAGCGGCTGGGTTCGGAAAGCCGCTGTGTACGCTGATGCCCTTTGGATTTTCATAATACATATACTAACCACCTTCTTCAGATATAAGGATTGATAAAAGATAGAATCTGAAGCCAGTTATCTGGCCGGAGTCATCCGTTATTATTGGAAGACAAAGTTGGTTAGAGCCTGTGAGTAGAAAGAGCCAAAAAGCCCAGTACTTCCATGACCAATGTCTAGTATACACTCGTTTAAGTATCGAGCTGTCGTAAAAAATCCGCCATTTGGCGTGGCGTGAGATCAGCCTTGACGATATAACCGTCAGCCTGAGCTTCAATGGCTGCGCGGTTTTCGTCGCTAAGTTCCAGGTTTGTGGTAATGATGATCTTTGCGCGCAGATCGGGCTTTTCGGTACGAATACGCTTCAGAACCTCGGTACCAACCAGACTGGGGACCATGATATCAAGCAGCACGATGTCATACGTGTTGGTGAGGATCTCCTTTAGCCCCTCTTCACCGTCCATGATCACTTTTACTTCATAGCCGGCCTTACCAAGCGCACGGGCATAGAGCTCATTGATGAAATGCTCGTCTTCTATACAGAGTACTTTTTTAGCTGTTGTAGCCTGTTGGTCCATGTTACCTTCTATACATACTATGGTTTTTTATCCAGCCGTGTGCATGCCGGGTTATGCCGTCATTATCGCTGTTTTTCTGCTCATCGGCAAGGCTGGCATAGGGTTTAAGCGTGAAGGTGAAGCTGCTGCCTTCGTCGGGCTTGGATTTCACAGAAATCATACCGCCATGAGCGGTAACGATGGCTTTTGATAGATAAAGCCCCAGTCCGGTACCGCCGAACTGATTGCGGGTTCGGTGGTTGCGATAAAAACGTTCAAACAAGTGCGGGATGACATTTGCAGGGATACCGACGCCGAAGTCTTGGATAGTTGTCTCAACAAAGCCCTCACGATTAACTTTTGCGGTGATGATGATCTCGGTGCTAGTACCGCTGTATTTGAGTGCGTTATCAAGCAAGTTGTTTACGACTTCGCCTATGCTCATCGGATCTATTGCGACTGTCGGCAGATTGTCGTCCAGCTTGAAGGTTAGATTTTTGCCAAGTATCTGAGCCCGCGATACCATGCTGGCCGTGCTTTGCTGTAGCGTTGTCTTCCAGTCTGCTTCCGAGAGCTTGAATGACAGCTGATTTTCATCAACCTTAACAACATTCAGTATATTGGTTACAAAGGCAGTAAGTTGATCGGTGGATAGATGGAGTTTGCGTAAGTAGTCAGCAAGTTCGGGAGCAAGTTTGCCATCGAGCTCTTCTTCGAATACTTCGATATAACCGCGCAACATGGTGAGTGGTGTGCGTAGTTCATGAACAGCGAGCGCAATAAAGCTCAGTGCGTCATCATCCTGGCTGTATGCATCTGTGCGGTCAATGATGGTGACAATGAATTCCGTACCGCTTGCGTTGTCACGGTTGTAGTGCGCGGCTATATCACACTGTTTTATGGTTTTCCCATCTTTGAGGTTAAGCCGTACACGTTGCCAATACGCATAGTCAGTTACCTTGTTTGCCTGACAGTCTTCTGCCCATTTCTCTAAAGTTACAGGAGTAGAAAACTCCAGGTCGATATGCTCGAATAGCTTCTCGCCAAATAACTGTGCGCTATCAATTTGCAGGTATTCAAGTGCGGAGTTGCTGGCGTTGGTCACGACCTGATCTTTGTTGAAGACAAACAACGGTTGAGGAAAAAGTTTGACAACGTTGATAGCCTGTAGAAGAGACTTTCGGTGTTCGTTTTCTCCACTGCCGTTTTCTTGGCTTGCGAACTGATAGACGCGGTTAGCGAGCGACAAAACGAGCTCGTGACCAAAACGAAGTTTTCCAAGGTTTGGTGGCGGTATGTTAACTGTGTCGGGAGAAACATGCAGGATAGTTTGCCATAGGGTTTTGAGAGGTTGAAGTATATACCTACTGCTCATATAGGCAGTCACTATATGAACGAGTACCATACCCAAACTCGCCATAGCGAATGCGGTGGATCCCGGAGTACCGTTTTTGTTAACAAATATCCATATTCCAATTCCAGTGCTCACTGCAAGAAGATTTACGAGTAGTAAGTAGCCATATGCTCGCTGCTGAAGTCTCTGAAAGTCATCCACGCTTTTAGGGTCCTCAGGGTTTGTAAGTTACAGCATCGGGGCTGCTGACTAGCGAGATCCAGGTTTGGCCAGGGTTGAGACTAATAGTCTTCTTATTTGCGTCGGTAAAGGTGAACTGACTGTTCCGATTCTTCTTGTGCCAGGTGCCTTTTGTGACGGTGCCATCCTGAAAGATGTAGGCTGCCCCGCTGCCGTTTACCCCATAGACAGAATATATGCCAGCGTAGTGATGGCTCATGACAAGTGCAATAACGACTTTTGGAGCGATTTGTTTGCGAGCTGCTTCATCGGTGTGGGGACCGCCACCCATGACACGCTTGTAACTATTAGACTTGGCGTCATAGTCAAAGTGTGGGCTGTAAAGGAAGCTCGAAATGCTGAAATCAATACTTTTGGCGGTCGGCGTAGCAACTTTCTTTTCGTCTTTGCGCGGAAAGCCAGTGAACTTACTAGAGGTCCACCCCTTACTCTTTTGGAGCTCCAGAAGTTGTTTACGACTCGTATACAAATTATGCGGAGCATATCGCGTACTCACGCGTTGGTATGAGTTTGGGTTCTGAAACGCTTCCAGATCCTTGAACCCCTGGCTGCCTAGTTCGGCGAGTGCTTGCCCGCTGCCGCCGGCATGCGCGATGGGTGCATCAAACGGCTTCAAGAAATCTAAGTAATATGGTCGCACTGATCGCACAGGCCCAATTTGGCTAGGTTGAGATTCTTGGAATAGTGCCAAAAACCGGGTTATTCCACCTTCGGCGATTGCTTCGAACACCACGCCGGCATCGTATAGCCCTGATTGTGGTCGTGCATCCGGGCTGTTCTCGATCATGACCCCAGTTGTTGGTAGTTTTGCGAGCTCCGGCTTTACGAGCACACCGGTTAGTGGTGACGGCACTGTTGTGGGCTTAGGGGGTTCTTCTTTCTTGACCACAGTTGGCGTGGCCGGCGGGGCTGGCTCAGCACGTAAAACGTAATACCACAGCAACGTGATGAATACGATTAACAGTCCTGTTATGGCACTTACAACTATAATTTTTTTATTGCGTTCGAGTTGTTGGAACTTGCTCCACAACTCCTTGGGGCTAAACTTTCCCCTACCTGTCTTCCGGGGTTTTTTCGGGGCTGTAACCTCTGGACTGGTTGGTGGTGTGCTCATGGATGATGCGTTTATTTCGTTAGTTATTTCCTGCATGTTTGGGACTGGTTGCGGTTCGGCTTGCACCGGCACATATGCCGGCTCCGGCCGGAGCGGCTCAAAATTGTTTTTCATGACAGGATTATTGTATCACGCATATCGCTCATGCTTGAGGACACGTGGCTAAAGCGCAGCAAGCTGTCGCTTGATGCGCTGCATTGACAGATCTTTTCCTAGTACATGCATTGTTTCGGCCAGGCTAGGACTGGCGGGTGCTTGCGTGGTTGCAATACGTACCAGACTGAAAAGTACAGCCGGCTTGGTGTGGGTAAGCGTCAGGAGTGCATTGAGACGACTGGTTAGATCCTCTGCGCTAAAGTCACTTGGCTCAAGTTCTGCGAGAACAGTCTCAAGGAGTGTCTTTAGGTCAGATTTCTCGACTTTCTTGAGTTGTTTGTGTCCAGATATGAGCTCTGGGTTGATTGTCAGATCTTTAAAAAAGAAAATCGTCAGCTCTGGTAGTTCAGCAAAGTATTTCAGTCGTTCCTGGACGAGATTGAGGACTTGTTTTTTGTATGTATCATCATACTCAGCAGCTTCTGGCGGCCAGTAATCAGCAACCCGTTTATGCAGTTCATCTAACGGCATTTCACGAATGAAGTGGCCATTAACCCAGTTGAGGCGCCGTTCGTCGAAATGCGCTCCGCTCTTGCCTACGCGAGCGAGGCTGAATTTTTGTATTAACTCTTCAGTGGTAAATACTTCCTGGGTAGTGCCATCGTTCCAGCCGAGCGTTGCGATAAAGCTGCGCAGTGCCTCCGGCAGGTATCCTTCCTTGATATAGTCCAAGATGTCTTTGGCGCCGTCGCGCTTGCTTAGCTTTTTGTTGCCCTGCTCGTTCAGAATATGTGGCATGGTGGCGAATGTCGGGTGCTCAATTGCAAGTGCTTCGTATAGGTTCAGATAATTGGGCATACTCGCGATGAACTCTTGGCCACGGATGATATGTGTGATCTGCATTTCGGCGTCATCAGCGATATGGGCGAAGTTATACGTTGGGAATCCATCAGATTTGATTAAAATGAAATCGTCAATAACTTCTGGCCCAGTAGATAAATCCCCCATGACTTCGTCATGCCAGTTGTATGACTTTGGTTCGGATTTAAAGCGTAAGGGTGTAGTTCCGTCCCATTTCGGTGGATTATCCGGCCGATGATTACGGTATAGAAATGGCCGCTTTTCTGTTTGAGCCTGTTCGCGAAACTTTTGTACCTCTTCCGAGGTGTACGGGTCTGCGTATGCTCTGCCCTGCTCGATGAGCTTTTGTGCCCATTTTTTATATATGTCTAGCCGTTCTGATTGGCGGTACGGGCCATATTTGCTAGGTTTATCCGGGCCCTCGTCATAGTCCAGGCCAAGTGATTTTAGACTTTTTATCAGATGCTCGGCAGATCCCTCGACCTCTCGTTTTTGATCGGTATCTTCTAGGCGTAATATGAATTGTCCGTTGTTTTGTCGTGCTACTAACCAGGCAAACAGAGCGGTGCGAATTCCACCGACGTGCAAAAAGCCGGTTGGGCTTGGAGCGAAGCGTGTGCGAACTTTTGTCATGTCTAAGAAATTATCTCACAACAGAGGTGATATTTCTAGAGATCGGCTGTAGTGCGCATCGGGGTTTTGGTGAGTGTCGTTTGACTTTTGTTTTCGTTCGATGGCGCTATAGCGTAGAGAAAATCATAATCACGGTCATAGAATGGTAGGTACATGGGGTTGGCATTGACGAGTGTTTGCATGTTAATACCATCGTAATCCCATACACGCAGCTTGCCATCAGCAACAGTCGTGAGCCGGTGTCCATCCATCCATGTGGCTTTCTGACTGTCGGTAAGCTTCAGTTTGGTGTCATATTCATAGCGACGGTTGTGCTCAGCATCATACACGGCGAAGCGGCTTCCACCCTGCACGCTGATAAATCGTGTGTTGGCCGAAACAGCAATATGGGAGAGATTATCCATCCTAAAGATGACTATTGGATTTGGTACGCGGCTGGTTCTGTGCTCCAAATCCCGAAAGACCTCGTGATATACATATGCTTTAGCGTCTGTGTCGCTACCGACGGCCATGAACCATTCATTTTCGTAACGCGTGATATCGATCGGGTAGTGTCTTCCGGCGGTTAGTTTGCGAAGGGTGTATGTCTTGTCACCCTTCAGGATATTAACGTTGGCCTTGCCTTTCGGGGCTTGCGCGGTTGTTACATAGAAAATCACATCCTCGCCATATGACTTGAATGAGAATACTTGGGGGGCTACATCGGTGATCTGTCTTGATCTGCTATCCGCAAAGCGTAGCGTACCGCCATTTTTATCGAGGATATGAAATTTGTCGAATTTTTTATCCCGCAAAGCGACTTTGTATATTGTGAGGTTGAAGTGCGAATTAAGATTGAGACTTTCAGCTGGTTGTTCTCGATCGATGAGGATAAATTCACTGCCGCCTTTGAAGGTGTGTCGTACGAGTACATGGCGATTGTCGGTAGACCACTCCACCAGTTCCAGCTTGTCCCCGCCTCTTGCCATGTTCATAAGATTGGTCGGTAATGTAAATGATGTTACGGATGGATTATTCTGATTGCCGAGATCAAATACGTCGAATGTCAAGAAATTACCTGGTTGTTGTATGAGTAGCCATTTGCGGTCAGGACTTTGGCTGGCAAAAGCCGGAGCTCCGTCATAATTACGAATTCCAGTCGTGTTGAGCTGTTCCGGGAACATGAAGACATAGTCCAAGCGTTCAATTGTACTGCCGTCGAGATGAAACGATCGCTGCCACTTTCGGTAGCCATCACGACTAAACTCAAACGTGTAGTCGCCAGTAGGGATAGTGAGACGGGTATCAGTCTGGCCTTCGTATTTACCGTTGACATATACCCTTGCCTGTTCAGGATGAGCATTTACGAAGACAAGTCCATTCTGAATAATCTCGCCTGTCTTGCGGTTGATGTCGAAGCCGCGAGCCTCGAAGAACAAGATGGTGCTGCCGATTATGAGAGCACAGGCCATCAAAGCGTAGCCGATATACAGCCTTATTTTATGTGCGCGTTTCTTTTTGGGGTCGAGAAAGTCCATAACTAAATGCTAGTCCATAGTATAGCGTATGCCAAGAGGTTCGAGCACATAATGTATGCTCATGCGATGGCTATTGCATCACGTGACGACTGCGGGTAAGATACTAGCAGAAGCTTTTTGAACAAACTTTTGAGGGTAAAAACTAGAAAATCATAATGAGACCCAAGTCGAACACAATTGAATTGAATGGAAAGCGTTATGATGCTAAAACCGGCAAAGTTGTGGCTGGCTCAACAGCCGTGAAGCCAACCTCGAAACCAATTGCCGTAAAAACCGGCGGGAGTATTGATGGATTTTCGCGTCGTCCAAAAGCGGTGCCTCGTCCCAGAACTACGGCTACTGCTGTGCATCGTAAAACCGAGAAATCCAAGACACTTATGCGAAATGTAGTCAAGAAGCCGACTATCGAAAAACCCAAGGCTACGATGCCGACGGTCAAGAAGTCTCGTCCATCCATTCATGTAGATATTGATCCGAAACGTATTTCTCGTGCTAAAACGGTGCATAAAAGTCCGCTAGTAAGTAAGTTTGGTGCTACGAAAAAACGCGTGCAGCCGGTGACGGCCTCTTTACCGGTCCAGCCGGCTCCGGATGAACCGCCTATGTTACATACTCACGGCAAGCCAGATGTAGCAAGCGCGAAACGCAAATCGGTACACCAGAAAGCACTCCAGAAGGCATTGGACGAAGCCACTAGTCATAAACAACCAAAGACTAAAAAAACGTCCCGGCGCCAAAAGCTGTCACATAAACTGCGCGTCAGTAATCGGACTGTTAATATTGCAGCTGCAAGTTTGGCTGTCATGCTGCTCAGTGGTTTCGTAGCTTATCAGAACATCCCGAACTTAAGTATGCAGATCGCAACAGCCAGGGCCGGCGTCAACGGTACGTTGCCCGGATATCAACCTGCTGGCTTTGGATTGGCCGGCCCAATTCGATATCAGAATGGTCAGATTGTGCTAAATTATGCATCACGTTCAGACGAAAGACAGTTCAAGGTAAGCCAGACGGCAACGCAATGGAATAGCGATACATTACAGGAAAACTTCCTTGTCTCAGCCGAGAAAACGTACCAGACGTTCCAAAACAGTGGTAAGACGATTTATATTTATGATGATAATAACGCTACTTGGGTAGATGGCGGTGTGTGGTATCAGATTGAAGGCAATTCTGCTCTGAGCAATGATCAGCTGTTGCGCATGGCTGCCAGTATGTAGCAGACATGATAGTTACATAGATTTCGAAACAGAGTCAGAACACACCGCACAAGAGACCATCGATGCCATCAAGCCCAATATGTGGCTAAAACCAGTTGGTCATGCGAGACCAAAGACTGGGCGAGTTGCTGGGTAACTGAGTTGGGGCTCGTGTAGCGACGTCTTGCTTTGCGGAGCTGGCCACGTTATTGGTTGGGCTTGGACTGATCTGCTCGCCGACGACGACCAGGCGATTTATAGACGTACCGGGTGGGTCGCAGGTAATGAGTGTGACGGTTGATTTATCACCGTGGTTTTCAAGGACCGAGAGGTCTGTTGGTGCAACGACTTCTTTGTGGAAGACTTTGTATACGTAGCGTTTTCCGTCTTTTTCGAGCATGAATGTGTCGCCGTCTTCGAGCCGTGAAAGTAACACAAATGCAAATTTATATTTTCCACTGTTTAGGATGTTATTGCTGGAATGACCAAAAATAACAGCATTGCCCTTCTCTCCTGGATTCGGTGTGGTGGCATAATGCAAGACACCACGTTCCAGCGCTTTCTGAACCGCATCTTCCTGAACTGACGGCTCGTCATACACGACAGGAATTTCCACGTTTATCTTTGGGATGATGATCTTTGGGTCTTTGCCAACTGCGGTGGAATTTGGGTCGGTAATGATCGGCGTGCTGCTGACGGATCGACTCGGTGTGATGAATGGCGCAATAATACGTTCGTTAAAAAAGCTGAATAACATGATTACGACTACAACCGTGCCCATGCTAAGACCAAACAGCAGAGACTGAAGGTGTGGATTTTTTGGCTTTGCACGACTGCGAGCTTTGTTAATGAGCTGCCCCTTTATCTCCGAGACGGTTCGTACATCTTCTTGTGTGGCCGGTCGTTTTTCGGTTTTGTGTGGCTTGGTTTTGGCTTCAGGCTCCACAGGCGCAGTTTGCTGCGGAGGATGAACGCGCGCTTTCTTTATTTCATTATCCACTCGGGAATGCTCTGCGTAAAATTCTTGCCAAACCTCATGTTTTTCATCGTCCGGCAAGTCAACATAATATTGGTGCCAAGCAGCCTGAATTTCCGCCAATGATTTGCCCGATTCGCTTAATTCATGCATGTACTGCTGGTGTTTGGATCGGTGCTCTCCTGCTGTCTCTGCTTCAATACTTTCTTCTTTGGCGTCTGGTTCATGTTCATACAATGCGTTGATTTTGTTGCGAATCATCTCAACGGCCGGATTCG
>CAZNIN010000018.1:0-11756 GCA_964573155.1 uncultured Candidatus Saccharibacteria bacterium
ATGAACTGACGTTGATTTGCACTACATAAGTTTTTAATGATCGTTTCAGAGACACTTGAACAAGCACTCCAAAAGACTCCGAACATCATACCTCGCCAATTACAGATATGTCAACAGTAATTTTGGATAACTATGTAGTATCATTTGCAACGCCTAAACCTCAGATAGTCTGTGCGCATCGCAAAGATGGACAAAGTTATTTCTTGGTAGGCTTCTCCGTGGCCTCGGAGGCCTCTGGTGCTTCTTCTTCCTCGTCGCCGTTTTCAGCCTTATCAACAAGTGCAAGCGATACCACGCAGTCACCGTCATTCAGCCGCATAATCCGAACACCTTGTGTCGCCCTACCAAGCAGTGGTATATCTTTGAGTCCCAATCGAATAGTCTGACCATTCTGAGAAATAAGAATTACTTCCTGGTGATCTTCACCACTAAGTGTCTTTACTCCCACAAGCTCACCGGTCTTTTTATTGACCACAGCCGAGCGAATACCCACACCCCCACGCTTGTGCGCCGCAAACTGCGCGATTTTAGTTCGTTTACCGTATCCTTGTTCGCTGATAACAAAGATGCTGCTACCCTCTTCTACAATGTCCATACCTATGACCTGATCGCCTGTTCGCAATCGAATACCGCGGACGCCACGCGACACACGGCCCATTGGGCGCACATCTTTCTCACTGAAGCGTATTGCCTGCCCCTGTTTAGTCGATATAACAACCTCGTCATCACCCGTAGTCATACGAATCCACTTGAGTTCATCGCCCTCGTCTAAATTAATAGCGATTAAGCCACTCTGGCGAACGTTCTTGTACTGCTCGAAAGGCGTTTTCTTGACAACACCGCGAACAGTACACATGAGCAAGTTACCGCCATTTGTTTCCTTGCTGATGTTTTTGACGGAACTAATGACCTCTTCCGGTTGCAGCTGAAGAAGGTTTACTATCGCGATACCCTTGGCACTTAAGCTTGAGGCCGGTACTTCATACGTCTTAAGACGGAATACACGACCTTTATTCGTAAAGAACAGCAGGTAATCATGCGTGCTGGCGTTAACAACATGCTCAATGACATCCTCTTCGCGGGTGGCCATACCACGACGGCCCTTGCCGCCACGACCTTGTCGCTTATACTCGGCGATCGGACTTCGCTTGATGTAGTTATTTGCTGTGAGCGTTACAACGACTTGTTCATCTGGTATCAGGTCCTCGTCGCTCATTCGGCCAAGCTCCTGAGGAATAACCTTCGTACGACGTTCGTCACCGTACTGTTTTTTGAGTGCTTTGATCTCATCTTTGATGATGGCGAGCACTTTGTTCTCGTCAGCCAAAATAGCTTCCAGCTCGGCAATCGTCTTTAGCAGCTCTGCCAGCTCGTCTTCAATCTTCTGACGCTCCAAACCAGCCAGCGTGCGTAGCTGCATTGCTAGAATCGCGCGGGCCTGAATTTCGGTCAGATTAAACTTAGCAATTAAATTAGCTTGCGCCTCCTCGGTGGTCTGACTTGCACGAATCGTTGCGATTACCTCATCGATGTGATCTAGCGCAATCTTGAGACCTTCAAGGATATGTGCTCGCTCTTTGGCTTTCCTCAGCTCATATTCGGTACGACGACGCACGACGCTCTGTCGATGCTTGATGTACTCCTGCAGGATATCCTGCAAACCAAGTACACGTGGCTGAATACCGTCAACCAAAGCCAGCATATTGTAATGGAATGTCATCTGAAGTGGCGTCATCTTGTAGAGCTGGTTCAGGATCTTCTTCGGATAGCCGTCTTTTTTAATATCGATAACCACCCGCACCTTGCCTCTGGCGGTTTCATCACGAATATCACTGATACCAGTAATTTTCTTTTCTTTTACCAGATCAGCAATCTTGATGATCAAGCTCTCTTTATTCAGTGAATATGGTATTTCAGAAATAATGATCTGGTGACGGCCTTTTTTGCCCTCGGCGATTTCGGCAACACCACGAATAATGACACCGCCTCTACCAGTTGCAAAGGCTGTTCTAATCGAGTCCGCCCCATACACAATACCGCCTGTCGGAAAATCGGGACCTTTGACATGCTTCAGTAAGTCATCGAGTGTTGAGTCTGGCTTATCAATCAGCTGGATGATGGCATCCACGACTTCGTTAAGGTTGTGCGGCGGTATATTAGTTGCCATACCGACCGCAATACCCATCTGTCCGTTCAGAAGTAGGTTCGGTAGCTTGGCTGGCAATACCTCAGGCTCACGCTCAGAGCCATCATAGTTATCTCTGAAAGGCACCGTCTCTTTATCGATGTCCTCCAAGAGCGCCGAACCAGCTTTCGCCATTCTCGCCTCAGTGTAGCGCTGAGCGGCTGGTGGATCACCGTCCATAGACCCAAAGTTACCTTGCCCGTCGACAAGCAAATAGCGTGTTGCCCAATCCTGAGCAAGTCGTACCATGGCATCATAAATCGAGGAGTCGCCGTGTGGGTGATACTTACCCATAACGTCACCGGTAATACGCGCACTTTTGACGAATTTACTACCTGGTTTCCAGCCGTTCTTCTCCATGGAATACAGAATTCGCCTGTGAACCGGCTTCATGCCATCACGCACATCGGGCAAAGCGCGCGACACAATCACACTCATCGAGTATGTCAGGTAGCTATGCTCCATCACGTCTTCGACGGTTCGAAGCTCTAACTTACGCGAGTGATCGCTATCAACAATCTCTACTGTAGGTTGTTGCTCCAGGCGCGACTCATCTTGTGCTTGGTCCATCGGTGTTTGCTCTTGGTTCATTGTGTTATCTTCATCCATCTTATACGTCCAAATCCTTCACAAATTTTGCATGTGTCTGTATGAAGTTCTTGCGTAACTCGACTTCTGTGCCCATTAGCTTGTTGAAAATAGCGTCAGCTCGCTCTGCGTCTTCCAGACGAACCTGTATGAGGACACGATTCTCGGGATTCATGGTAGTTTCCCAGAGCTGTTCAGCATCCATTTCGCCCAGACCCTTATAACGCTGAATGTCAGTAAGACCGGCCTGCTTCTTGCGGTCGTCATTCGGATTTATGGCCGTGCCACGCTTTTTGCGCTCTTCAATCAGACGATCGACAATATCGTCACGCTCCTGATCACTATATGCATACCATCGCTTATTACCTGCTGCCTTCAAGAGGTACAGCGGCGGCTTCGCCAGATACAGGTATCCGCCGTCAATGATTTCTTGCATATGTCGGAAAAAGAATGTCAGCAGCAGTGTACTGATGTGGCTACCATCAACATCGGCATCGGTCATGACGATAATACGGTGGTAGCGAAGGCCGTCCATACTGAATTGCTCTTCGATACCAACACCCAATGCTTTGATAAGCGTCACGATCTCATTGTTGGCGAGCATCTTGTCAAGACGAGCGCGTTCAACATTCAGCACTTTACCGCGAAGCGGCAAAATAGCCTGTGTTTTACTATCACGACCACTTTTGGCCGAACCGCCAGCTGAGTCACCCTCAACGATATAAAGTTCTGAATTACTTGGATCCTTACTTGAACAGTCTGCTAGTTTACCCGGCAGGCCAGAACCCTCCAGCACGCCTTTGCGAATAATGTTATCACGTGCTGCACGGGCTGCTTTGCGGGCACGGGCGGCGAGGAGTGCCTTACCGACAATCTTGCGGGCAACACCAGGATGCTCTTCGAGATAGTAGTTGAGGTACTCAGAAAGCACTTGCTCAACATGGCCACGAATCTCGGGATTACCCAATTTGTTCTTGGTTTGACCTTCGAACTGCGGATCAGGCAGCTTGACGAGGATAACGGCCGTAAGACCCTCGCGCGTATCTTCACCCGAAAGATTCTCTTCTTTTTCTTTGAGAAGGCCATTCTTGCGCGCGTAATCGTTAATAACACGTGTCAGTGCAGCTCGGAAGCCTGTCATGTGCGTGCCGCCATCTGGGTTGAAGACGTTGTTCGCAAATGCCTTGATGGTTTCATTGAACGCATCAGTGTACTGCAACGCTATTTCTACCTGCACATCGTTGACTTGTTTATCAACATAAAACACGTCGTCATCGACAACTTCTTTGCCCACATTCAAATGCTTCACATAAGACTGAATACCGCCCTCAAAGTAGAACCCATACCGAGTATTAGTGCGCTCATCTATGATTGAGGTACGAATACCCTTTGTCAGATACGCAGCGTGGCGCAAACGATCAAGCACAGTTTCGTAATTGATTTTGGTTGTCTCAAAAATCGTCCCATCTGGGTAGAAGGTTATCTCCGTGCCGGTTTTTGTTGTCTTTCCCACAACCTTAAGTTCTGACTGCGGGACGCCGGTGGCGTACTCCTGATGAAAAATCTTGCCATCTCTATAAACATTGATGATAAAACGAGAAGAAAGTGCGTTCACTACACTCGAGCCAACACCATGCAACCCACCCGAGACCTTATAGCCACCACCACCGAATTTACCGCCGGCATGTAACACTGTCAGAACAGTCTCAACTGTACTCTTTCCAGTCTTTGGATGAATATCGGTAGGAATACCGCGACCATCATCGTACACCCTTACACCACCGTCTTCCAACAGCGTCACCTCGACACTAGTCGCATGACCAGCGAGCGCTTCGTCTATGCCGTTATCGACAATTTCCCATACAAGGTGGTGCAGACCCTCGACGCCTGTACCGCCAATATACATTCCCGGTCGCTTACGAACCGGTTCTAGCCCCTCTAGAACCTGAATCTGATCAGCAGAATATCCTGCTTTTTGCTTAGCCACTTCTAATGAACCCTCTTTGTCACCTTATTTTTCGTCAATTACCAGTATATCGTATTTATCCACCACCCACAACTGTAAGGGGGTTGTTTGAACACATGGATTTATGGTTCAATAAGCAGTAGCAATATGCAAAACCTGGAAACCAAAAATGTTCAAAAAACTTCTTAGCAACCTGCCATTTAATCCCAGCCTCATTGGAGAGGTGTCGTTTTATGCACGACGTATGCAGGATGAGACGGCCGTTCGCCGGACAGGGGTTATATTTATTGTACTTGCGATGTTTATTCAGGTGTTTGCCATTATGTCTCCCCCGGAACCGACGTTAGCCGAATCAAACAACGACGTTATTCGCGGCGGTTTTTCATCACGAGAGCAGGCCGTCAATTATTGTAGGACAAACACTCAGGGCTTTGCGGTTGTTCTCTTTTACCATGGCATTAGCTGTGACACCTTGGGTCAAGCATCAATACAAAATATTAAGTCTACGGCATACAATAAGCAGCTTCGTTCGATGGGCCGCAATCCTCAAGGACCAAAAATCGCCCGAACCGGCAAACCAACTGGTGAAACGAAAGTAAATATCGGGGGCACAAACTACTATATGCGGAATCTTTGGGCATGGGACAGTCGAGCATCCTCCACCTACAAGATGTTGGTAATGAAAAATGTTCATGGTCAAACAATTATGATCATGTTCAGCTGTGCCAATATCGTTACGGTCGGTCACTACACCCCTCCAGCGCCGAAGCCGCAACCCAAACCGCAACCGCCGCAAAAGCCAGCGCCACCAAAGGATGTTTGCCCGAATATAATCGGTATCCAAAGCACTTTTGAGGAATGCGACGTATGCCCGAATGTTCCCGGCACGCAATCGACCCAAGATGAATGCTACCCCTGCCCAGAAGCTGAGACCAACGAGTCCGACACTGCCTGTATGAAGATGACGAAAACTGCAAGCAACGAAACGCAAAATATACCAGAGGCCGACGGAACACTTGCCGAAGCAAATGACGTAATCGTATATACACTCACAACTAGGAATGACGGCAATCAGGCGATCAAAGATTTTATAGTCGAGGAAAACATGTCCGACGTGCTCGAATACGCTACCATAGTAAACCTGGACGGCGGTGAAATTGATGACCGCCATGTAGTCTATTGGCCAAAAGAAGACATCGCAGCAGGTGCCACACTCGTCAAAAAAATTACCGTCAAGATAAAAGACCCGGTTCCTCAAACTCCAGTATCTGCCTCTGACCCGGGTTCATTCGATATGATTATGACAAATGTCTACTACGGCAACGCTGTTAACATAAAGCTGCCTTCCAGTGTCGCGAAAACCACCGAGTTGACCGTACAAACACTCCCAGAAACTGGTCCAGGCACAGCCCTAGCTGCTGGTTTTGCTATCACAGCTTTTGCCTCATACTTCTTTGCGCGCAGCAAGCTCCTCGCAAAAGAGCTTGCCATCGTAAAAACAGATTTTACTTCATCAGGGGGGCTCTAATATGAGTGAAAAACTACGTTCTCCAGCACGCGAACAACTCGAAGATATACATGAGACTACAGAAATTCATCACGACAGGCTTAGATCAGAAGTCGAAGCATCCTCTGCCGAAGAACATAACCATAATATCGATAAGTTGCAGGAAAGTATCCATGAAACGGCACTTAGTGTTGATGAGGTTGCAATAGAAGGTCACGATGACATCACGAGTAAAGCTCAGCCTGTCCTGGGTATTCATAGAGAACTGAAAAGCGATGCCTACAACAAAACTATCAGCAAAGTACGCAGTAATCTAGCACCACTTGAACGCTCGTTCAGTAAGCTCATTCATCACAAAATGCTAGAACCAATCAGCGAAGCAGGATCAAAAACTGTAGCACGGCCTTCAGGCATCCTAGGCGGGGGCATTGTTGCACTCATCGGAAGCACTGTTGTCCTCTATATGGCCAAACGATATGGTTTTCAATATAACCTGTCTATATTTTTCATCTTACTTGGCGCAGGGTTTATTGCGGGCCTCCTAGCAGAACTAGGTGCTCATTTTCTAAAACGTACCAAGACATAAGTCTAGCCACCCATCCTGAGCCACGAGCTCATTAAACCGATAGCACTAGACCCTATTCCTCACCTTGTTTTTTGTCACGCTCTCGGTATCTAAGGTGTAGAGTGCCCTCTTGATCAATATAAATACTGTCCTCGGGCTCTTCATCATCTTTACGCAAATGATGAACCACTTCGTTGGCAGGCTTTTGATTTACGGCCGTTTCAGTACTTGCGGCAGGCAGTTCCGTATGCGCCGTGACCTCTTTCAGCGCAGAAGCTTGTTGGGCTGTGGGAGATGAAATCTCGGCTGAAGATGGCTGTGGTTTCTGCACCTCCGCCTCACGGGGGGAGTCGGAAGCTATGGCCGGTCCCTGCCGCTCCGCAGAAAGTGGTGGCTGAGGAGGCGTATTTGCGGCACCACCAGATAAGGTCGTCTCTTCGGGTATCGCAGGTGCTACTGGAGACTGTGAAGGCACAGTTCTCTGCAGTGGACTCGGGGGGGCTTTTGGGGCCGTTTTACGCTTTGCAAGCCAGTTATCCAGGAAAGAGCCTGGAGCTGCTGCCGGAGACGCTCCTGGTGCACGCTGTGTAACTTGCGGCCGATTCATAGCTGGACCATTTTGCGGTGGAACGGACGCAAAAGGATTACCACTTCCAAATGCTGGCTTAGCCGACTCTTTTGTTGCGAGACGCTCATTGATTTCAGATGCCACCATTGCTTTCGGACGGCCATACTTGGCTGCAGTAAGTTGTTTTAATGCATCCGCAAGCTGGGAGTTAGGATTGCCCAGTGGCGGCAAGGCTGCCATGCTGAACGGTTGGGTAGGCACACCATTGATCAATGTACGGACAATCGCATTATAATTTGGCACACGTAAAAGGTCCTCTGCGTCAAACAATGGCTGAAAATATCGCGTCAGAGCATCGACATCGTTCTGACCGACCCGGAATGCAATAATTGAACCCATGTTTCCGAAAACAGCCTCTCGGATCTCGTCAGAAAGCTGGGTAGTAAACTGGTTGGCTACCACTAAGTTTAGACGATATTTTCGCGCCTCAGACATTATTGTCGCAAACGAATCGGTCGAGAAGTTTTGAAACTCGTCCACATATAGACAGAAATCTTTGCGTTCAGACTCTGGAATATCCGCACGACTCATAGCTGCTGCTTGGAACTTCATGACAAATATCATGCCCAGTAGTCGCGAATTCAGGTCGCCTGTCCTTCCCTTGCTCAGGTTGACGATCAGAATTTTTTTATTGTCCATGATTTCACGCAAATTAAACGAACTCTTCGTTTGGCCGATAATATTGCGCATCATCTCGTTGCTCAAGAAAGCACCGAACTTACTGACCACCCAGCTAATCACTTCGCCCGCTTCATTTGATCGCTGAGAATTTGGCCACTCTTTGGTCCAAAAGTCTATAACGTTCTGATCAGTAACGTATTTCAACTTCTCCTTCATAAATGGCGGGTCGATCAATAGTTTTGGCACATCGACAAAGGTACCACCTTTTGGATCGGACATGAGTAAAAGCGCACAGTTTGTGAAGATTCGCTCAAAACGCGGACCGATGATGCCCTGTCGCTGCGGGTCATACAATTTGTAAAGCATATTGAGTGTTTCTTGGATGAGGAAATCTTTCTGTTCCGGCGTATAGAACTCAAAAAGGTTTAAGCCCATAGGGTAATCCATATCTGATGGACAGAAGTAGATTACGTCTTCGGTACGCTCTTTGGGCACCATGGCCAGCAGTTTCTCTGCAGTGTCACCATGCGGGTCAACAAAAGCGAAACCATCGCCGTTCAGCATGTCCTGTAAGGCCACGTTTTCCAAGAAAGTAGACTTACCCGTACCTGTCTGACCAACGACGTACATATGGCGCTGACGATCGCCGAGCGCCAATCTAATCGGTTTCTTAGCGCCCCGAAATACGTTATATCCAAGCAACAGACCCTCATCTGGAACATTGCGTGGCCCATCTACCTGCTTTGATGCCTGGCGCTCCAACTGCGAAGTCGGAATATTCTTCTGATCAGGAAAGTGAAAAAGTGTCGCCAGCTCAACTGCATTTAAAATACTCTTGTTGGATGTCTGGGGGAAAAATCGAAGTATATAAGCGGTGACGAAGCGTTCGATATCCTTAGCAGGTGTAAATTTAAATCCGTTCTTTCCCTGCGCATCAAACAACGCAAATGCAGCTACGACGTTATTGAGAATGCTTTGAGCTTTCTGGGAAATATTCGATGACGCAACAACACGTATAAGCACCTCATAGCCCGGATGTCTTGTTTTTTCATCGATAGAATCCAGCACCGCATGCTCGAGAGATGAAAGTTCCTTTTTATCCGATTTATCTTTGCCTTCATCCGGCGGTTGAAAAAAAGCTTTGGGAATATTTCGCAACCACCAGAGTAAAGCATCCGCACCCTGCCGATGGCTTTCGCCACCACGTTTTTTACTTGCTACATCTGATGCCGCCTTGCGCCAACCCGGATTAGCGGGTCGCATCATTATCTGTATGCCCACGCCGTCTTCTTTATCTAGAGTGGATAAGGCGTTAAGAATAGACTGCATTGCGTCACGCTTCAAGTCTTGGTATGTGGCTATGGGGTATGCAAAATGCTCTTTCAGGGTTAATTCACCGCCCACCGTCCCGCTGATTTTCCCCACCGGGCTAAATATATTGTGCTCTGCAACCTCTTCCAACCGTGCTGCTGGGTATGCACTCACAACTGCCTGCTTGACGACCTCCACCAAGGCGATTGGAACAGCTGCATAGTAATATACAAACCCTTTACTGCCGACAATTTCGAATGAAAAATGTCTTTGACCGTAAAAGTCATGCTTAAGTCCTTTCTGAACCGTACCAGCTATGATGTTGTACATAATCTGGGCCTTGGAGATGTTCTCCTCTACTACGTCGCGTGCGTCGCGACCTCCACCTTCCGTATCGTCACTTTGCGGAGGGAGATGGATGAGCATAGGGACCATCTTGAGGCCCCTTTCAAAGTTCTTCTGCTCTCTGAATATTTTGCGTACTTGGAAGAAAACAACTGGCGCTGCCATTGCTGCGAGTAAGAGAAAGATCCCGAAAATAATCAGTGCAGTAGTCATGGCGTGCCTAAGTGTCTTCGCTTAGCTTAATATCTTTGTTATACCGTTTCTTGAGATAATCCGCCTTGAACCTGCTGATAGTCCTGTTCTGAAGATGTGGGTCATGCGATGTCTGCGCTACGATTTCCTTAGCTTTCAGAACCCACTCTTTCTCGATTAAATCATTGTCATCGGCAATTTGCGGGAATGCTGCACTACCGCCTACCATCTGAAGTGATTGGTCGTCCTGGACGTACGTAGCTCCTTGGACTCCTGCAGGTGACGACGGTGCTTGCGGCGACACTGATTGGCCAACAGCACCGGTCTCAACAGCAATAGCCCCCTGCGTCTCGGTCATTGCCGCATGCCCTTGTTCAGGTATGGGCACATTACCCTGTTCGGGCAGAGGAGCCTTCGGCAACTCAAAAGATGGTGTATGTTCTTGTTCTTGAGAATTCATTGCTAAGGCTAGTATAACAAAATCACCCTATAGTAAACAGATAAACTTGCATCCTTCTTCACAAATGACCGCAAAGCTTATGTTATATGTCGATACGACGAACGTAAAAAGTAACACCGACAAGAAGCACGAATAAAATCAGTAGGTCTTTTATTGAAAGTTGTCGAATAGATTGCAGCAATACCCCCAACAACAGTGCAAAGGTAAGTAGTGAAGCTATCAGTTTCCGTTTTCTGACAGAAACAAACCAAACCCGCAAAAGCTCAGCAAGAAAAAAGTAGCTGCCGACACCCAAGAGCAAAAAAGGCATTACGAGCAAGAATAAGGGTAGCTTATACGGATCCGTTAGTAGCATTAGTGCCGTCAACACAAAAAATGGTGTACATATGATTGCGAGTTTTTTTATGTTCTTCATCTTATGTGTTCAATAGTACTAGCGAAATGCTTAAAGTTCAAAAAAACACTGCCAAGCATGTCAGCAGTGCTTCTTGGAGCCTGGACGGTAAATCCGCTCTTTAAATGTAAATATTTAGCGCTTACCGTCCGTGGCTTTGACTGACCGCTCTCATCGGCTCTCGCCGAATCGAGCGATATCGGAAAATCCGTTTTGTAAGTTTTTGTTTTCGACTTACAACACAGAGTATACTACTTTAGGTAAATTAAGTCAATAACTGTATGTAGTTATATATACATCGTTACAGTTATGATGTCGCATTATGGTCTATAAATTCGACTTTCATTTCGTAGTTATATGAACAACAAAAAATCATTAATAATGCTTAGTGGTCTTAACTATCTGATCGTTTATTATGCTTTCGGCAGTACAATATCGAATAAAAATTAAGCCAGCCACAGCAGCAATCTACACATGTAAAGTCTAGCCTTTCTGCATCCTGACGCGACGTAACTTCATGTACCTCCCCTAGCAACCTAGAAGATAAAAATTAAGCCAGCCACAACTTTCCAAAAACTGCGATCGGCAAGAATCCGTGGATGGATTGAATGACAACGATACCAACTTAAAGTATATTCGTCATACTTTATGGATACTAAATCACTTGTACCCGTAAAGAAGTGACTATTTGAAGAGTTCATAGTTAAATGCGTTCAACAAACGTCATAGCAGTATTTGTGTACAGAAAAACTATATTTTTTCTGGCTCAGCTCCGGGATCAATCACAAAATTCCTGCATTTTATATAGTATGTGGATTCAATAGTTGGTATGAGCGCCTAAAGTTATACACAGGTCGGAAAAAATAGTCATAATCACTATTGACGAGGTAAAAAGTGTCGGTTAAGATATGCGTAGCACTTGAATAAAAAAAGTGCTCAAAAACAAAAACGACTCTGTAACAACGGCTTCTCGCAGGCCGTTGTTCTTTTTTGT
>CAZNIN010000019.1:0-11304 GCA_964573155.1 uncultured Candidatus Saccharibacteria bacterium
CCGGATGGTGAGGAGGGCTTGAGTGTCGCAGAGAACTTCAATCCCGACCTGATACTCCTCGACATCATGATGCCCGTTATGGACGGCGCTGAGATGCTGGAAAAACTCCGGCAAACGGATTGGGGAGCCAAAATACGTGTCATCATATTGACCAACCTCAGCAAAGATGAAGCCCCACATGGACTCCGTTTCCTGAACGTCGATAGGTATATTGTCAAAGCCCATCACACACCAGCACAAGTTGTTGACATCGTTCGGGAAGTACTCGGACTACCGAAAGCGACCTAAACTTATACGTTTGTGCTAAACTGCTACATAGGATGAAAAACACCGTGAAAATAGCGATTATCGAAGATGATCAAGCCATTTCTCAGATGTACCGCATCAAGTTTGAAGCGGAAGGTTATCAGGTTGAAACAGCAGAAAATGGTAAGCTCGGCTTGGAACTGGCCGAAGAAATGCAGCCCGACATCATGCTAGTCGACCTCATGATGCCGGAAATGAACGGTGACGAGATGCTGGAAAAACTCCGGCAAACGGATTGGGGAGCCAAAATAAAAGTTATCGTGCTCACCAACATGGGAGAACAAGAAGCGCCTGACATTATCAAGACTTTGGATGTGAGGCGCTTTATTGTTAAGGCGGAAATGACACCACGTCAAGTCGCCGAGATGGTCAAAAAAGAGCTAGCAGCGTAAAATACGTCTGATGAAGATAGCGATTTTAGGTTTTGCCGGCCAAGGCCAGTCTGCGTATCATTACTGGAACACGCCGGAAAATGAAATAACAATTTGCGATTCCAACGCAAACACCTCTGTTCCTGATGGCACTCAATCACAGCTCGGAGCAGATTATCTCCAGGATCTTGACCAATTTGAAATGCTCATCCGTACACCAGCTCTTCATCCGAGGCAAATCCAAGAAGCAAACCCAGATAGCCCTGACATATTAGATAAAGTCTGGACCAATACCAACGAATTCCTAAAAGCCAGCCCCACAAGAAATATCATCGGCGTTACCGGAACCAAAGGCAAGGGCACCACCTCTACACTGGTAACACGTATGCTTGATGCCGCCGGCTTCCGCGTACATCTGGGTGGTAATATAGGAATTCCGCCACTTGATCTGTTATCGAACAGCATCCAGCCTGATGACTGGGTCGTACTGGAACTTGCCAATTTCCAGCTCATTGATTTGCAATCTTCTCCTCACATTGCGGCTTGTTTGATGATTGAACCAGAACACTTGAACTGGCACGCCGATGTCGATGAGTATGTCGAAGCCAAACGCCAGCTTTTTGCGCACCAGGCAGAAAACGATATAGCTGTTTACTACGCTGAGAATAATTACTCGAAAGCAATTGCCGAATCCAGCCAAGGCCTGACTATTCCTTATATGAGTGATCCCGGCGCATACGTCGAAGAGAACACAGCCGGAGAGGGGTACATAACCATTGACGGACAAAAGATATGTGATACTCGAGACATCCAGCTCCTCGGTAAGCATAACTGGCAAAACGTCTGCGCAGCAATTACCATCGTGTGGAATATTACCCAGGATATCGAGGCGATCCAAAAAGCCATTAAAAGTTTCCGTGGTCTGCCGCACCGTCTGGAAAAAGTCCGCGAAGTAGATGGCGTAGCGTATTACAATGACTCCTTTTCCGCTGCCCCCGGAGCAACCATTGCCGCGATAGAAGCAATACCAGGAACCAAAGTACTTATTGTCGGCGGTGTAGACAAGAATCTTGATTTGAACGAACTCGCTCGCAGTATCCTTCTCCATAAGGAAGATATTTACCGGGTTATTGTGATTGGCGAAGTAGGCCACAAGCTCGAGAAGACGCTAACCAGCCATGGCATCACGAGCTACGACATACTGAAAGATGTAAACATGCAGGAAATTGTTGCTCATGCGCGCGAAGTAGCTAGAAGCGGCGACAATGTCATCTTGTCTCCCGGCACATCGAGTTTCGACATGTTTAAAAACTTTGAAGATCGCGGTACGCAGTTTAAAAGCGCGGTAAATGCATTATGAGTCAGAGTAAATACCGCCAGTTTATTTTCAAGGATTATCAGTTTGACGAGAACGCGAAAGAGCTCGTACTAAGCTATGGAATGGATGAGGCGCTGGAATTCACTGAAACGTACCGTTTTAACTTTGAGTTCGCGGAGTATGATCACAAGGTCCTCAAACGAGCTATTGAAAATCTCTTTTTTATGGCTGGCGTGTCATATTACAAAATGTACATACCGCCAGAAATCATTATTAAGAAAGGTTCACTTGATGAGCCGACAGCAGCATTCTTTGGCAAGACGTACCAACGTGGCCTGGGCGAATTCTGGTACGTGAACCAACTGGATCCAAAAACACCCATTGAATTCCCTGTTACTGCTACAATGTTGCAAAATAATACAGCCAGTGGAAACGGCGCCTTGGTTGGAGTGGGCGGAGGTAAGGATTCGCTCGTTAGCATCGAGCTCCTCCGAAATAATGAAACCAACCTGACCACATGGAGCCTCAACCACAAAGAACAGCTATCGCCGCTCGTCGAACGTATAGGCTTGCCGCATCTGTGGGTCGAACGAACCTGGGACCCCAAGGTACAGGAGCTAAACGAACAAGACGCACTGAATGGTCATGTGCCAATTTCGGCGATCCTGGCCTGCGTCGGAACAGTGACAGCCGTCTTGGCCGGCAAGCGAGATGTCGTGATGTCGAACGAACAGTCAGCCAATGAAGCGACTCTTACATACCAAGGAGTTGCCATAAATCACCAGTACTCAAAATCTCAGGAGTTTGAGCAGGATTACCAAGCTTTGCTTATCAGGCACTTTGGTGATTCACTCCGGTATTACTCCCTCCTTCGCCCGCTCAGTGAACTACGTATAGCTGAAATTTTTGCGAAGAAAGCTTTTTCCCAATACAAAGATGTGTTTAGCTCATGCAATCGTGCTTATACCTTACAAAGCAATCGAATGTCATGGTGTGGCGAGTGTCCAAAATGTGCGTTCACTTTCCTAGCATTAACTCCATTCATCCCCAGGGAAGAGCTGGAAAAACTATGGGGCGGGAAAAACCTATTGATGGAACCCGACCTTGAAACCACCTACAAACAACTACTGGGCATCAACGCCGATAAACCGCTCGAATGTGTTGGAGAAATTCGCGAATCACGGGCAGCAATGACAATGGCACAGCAACAATACCTAGAACTCCTTCATTATCATTTTGACCTACCAACTGACTATAACTTCAGAACAATGCAGCAAAGTAGCATGCCGGAAGAAATGCTACGCCTGCTAATTACACAGGTGTAGAGATATCAGAGTTACGGGCAGCACGGATGACGTTTTCAAATAACGCGCAGACTGTTAGTGGCCCAACGCCACCTTTGGCTGGTGTGATTGTCAGGTCGTCTCTTTCGTAAACTTCTGGCGCAACATCTCCAACCGTTTTACCGTCTTCACTCGCTACGCCAGCATCTACCACCACAGCTCCTTGTTTTATCATGGCTGGATAGAGGATGGCTGGGCTACCTGTCGCCGTAATGATTACATCTGCCGTAATGGTGTGAGTCGACAAATCCTCAACTTCTCTGCTTACGACCTCAACATCATGGCCCGAGTTTTTTAGAATTTTTTCCAAAGGCGCCCCCACTAGTTTGCCGCGCCCTATCAGCAAAATTTTTCTGCCCTCAAGGCTGACATTGTAACCTGCCAGTAGCCACAAAATAGCCATTGGCGTAGCAGGATCAAAATCTGGCGCATTTCCAAGTGCATCGACATCTTTCTTTGAGGACACCATGTTTACGATAGCATCAGTTTCTTCTGGATTAACGAGGGGTAGCTGCACGATGATACCATGCACCGAATCGTCGGCATTAAGTTTTTGCAATAATTTTGCAATTTCAGTTTGCGTAACTTTATAATGATCCACCTCGATCAAGATATCCGCACCGTACTTTTTCTTGAGCCGTACGTACGTATCTATAACTGGATCATCTATGCATTGAACAATCGCGAGTTTCGGCACTACACCCATCGCCTGTCGTAAACTGCGTACCTCATGCGCCTGCCGTTCTTTAATAAATCCTGCGAGTTCTTTACCATTTAGCAATTTCATCCGTAACAGCGTATCAGAATTAGCGTCAAGGATACAGACTTTGCCCCTTCGCATATAATAGTAGTTGTGGCTAGAAATAAGCAGCAAAATACATCACGATCAGACTCAGACTCCTTAAACAAGTTACGCACGAGCGAGGGGCGGTATCAGTATTTCATTCAAAATAGCAGTGAAGGTATATGGCGTGTTGAACTTACTGAGCCCGTCTCAACCAAGCTTTCTACCAAAGAACAAGTCAAGCGTATCTTTGAGCATGCATATCTGGCAGAAGCAAACCAGTCATTTGCCTCTATGTATGGAGTCAAATCTGTAGATGATTTGTTAGGTCGGCCCTTGAGAGAACTGCTTATCGAAGATGATCCGACGAATATCGAGTACCTGTCGGCTTTTATCAAATCGGGGTACAAGCTTTCGGGGGCTGAATCACGCGAAAGAGCAATCGACGGCAGTGAGAAGATTTTTCTAAATAGTCTTGTCGGGCATATCGAAAATGAGCATATTACCCGTGCATGGGGGACTCAATCTGATATTACCGAGGAGTATCGCATCGTGGAAGCATTGCGGCGCAGCGAGGAACGCCTAAAGCTTGCGCTCGATGCTACTCACATGGGGCTTTGGGAGTGGGATGCTGCCACAAACGAACTTATGTGGACTGACGAGCTGAAGCGGTTGTTTGGCCTCGATCCGCAAGAGGATATCACGTATCAACGTTATATCGAACTAATCCACCCAGAGGATCGACAAGCACTAACAACTGCCGTTGACCGCGCTATGCAGGATGGCAAACCCTACACTATTGAGCACCGCGTAGGTAGGGACGACGATACACGTTGGCTCATGTGCAAGGGACGGGCATATAAAAAAGACGGTAAAGTCGTACGGATGGTCGGCATTACCATGGACATCGATCAGCGTAAAAAAGCCGAAGTAAAGGCAATCGAAAGCGAAGAACGGTTCAGGAACATGGCTGATATGGCACCTGTCTTGATATGGGTTGCTGATACAACCAAATCTCTAACGTATTTCAATAAGCCATGGCGGGACTTTACAGGTCGCAAGCCAGAGGAAGACCTAGGGGAAGGGTGGAAAGAAGTTATCCATCCAGATGACTTAAGCTACTGCGTACTGGTGTATCATTCGGCTTTCGACAACCGTGAGTCATATCGTATGGAATATCGCGTGCGGCGATACGATGGTAAATATTTATGGATGTTGGACAAAGGCGCGCCAAGATATGCGCCAAACGGAGACTTCCTGGGCTTTGTCGGTTCGATGGTGGAGGTGGAAGAAATAAAAACCACAAAAAAGCGTCAAAAAGAACTCGAAGAGGTCAACCGAAAGCTGAAGCAGCAAAGCGAACAACTCATTGAACTTAGCAAATCAAAGGACGAGTTCATCTCCCTAGCCTCTCATCAGCTACGCACTCCTGCTACTGGAGTCAAGCAGTACATTGGCATGCTTCTGCAGGGCTTCGGCGGTGAGCTCACTTCGGAGCAAACAAAAATGCTTCAAACCGCCTACGAAAGCAATGAGCGACAACTACGCATCATAGACGACCTCCTGAAGGTCGCTCACATCGACGCCGGTAAAGTAACGCTCGTACGTGAAAAGACTGACCTCGTGAAGCTTACACGGGACGTGCTAGAGGAGCAAGCAGACACGTTTAAAAACAGGGGCCAGCGCGTTAGCTTGGAAACGAAACATCGACAAATTACCGCCCAAATTGACACCGAACGAATCCGCATGGTTCTCGAGAATCTAATCGACAACGCAAGCAAATATACACCCGAGGGCAAGAATATAGTTATCACTTTAGCGAGAACCCCCCGCAAAGTAACCATAGCCGTAAAAGACGAGGGTGTCGGTATCGCCAAAAGTGATATACCGCGTCTTTTCCATAAGTTTTCGCGTATTGACAATGCACTCTCTACCTTGGTCGGCGGCACCGGTCTTGGCCTGTACTGGGTTAAAAAAATCGTGACACTACACAACGGCACGATCGATCTAGAGTCGTCCCCAAACAAAGGCTCCACATTTCTTATTACGTTACCTCGAAAAGAAAACGAGTAGCCAACGCATACTCTTATCGTAGACCTGTGCAAGACCAAAATAGTTACATACCTAAACAAATAAATTGGTCTTATAGCATAAGTAGTGTTATGATTTTATCCATAAACAAAATAAGGTGGGGATAAGAGAGGGTTTTATACAATGAAACTTATTGCAAACCTAAAACTTGTAGCAGCTTTCGCCCTATTGGCCGCAATACCATTTGCAGCTGGCGTATACACTGAGCAAGCCTCCGCCCAGCAACAAAACAATCAGTCTCAGGAGCAGCAGGAAGAATCCAAAGAAGAAAACGAGCAAAGCGATAACTACAAATATACTGCCCAGACCGACGACTCTTACTCGCTGATGGCACGCAAAGCCATACAAACATATGGAATCAACAATAACGTCAACCTCAGTCAAGCGCAGATCATATACGCAGAAACAATGCTCACTCAAGAGGCCGGTTCACCAGAACTTATCGAAGGCCAGTCGGTGAATATTCAACAAACCACTGTCAAGAACTGGATTGAGAAGGCGCAGAAGCTTTCAGAAGCCGACGAAGCAGCTTGGAACGAATACACAGCAGGTGTTGATTTTAACACCGATAATGTTGGCGAAGTCAAAGAATAGACATCAGCCCTGATAGTAAACACACCCAGCTGACCGGGTGTGTTTACGCTATAGGAACGGATATTACGCAGCCCGCTCCAGGCCTTTTGTATTCGTGATATTTAAAACTATGCCTGCCACAGTTATTTCACTACCTTTTCTTCCTACAATTCTTCCGCGATCGTATAGTTTTATATACGATCCATCGACATGCTTGATGCGATACTGAGTCTCGTACATACTTGCCTTTCCTTCGATGTGATCGCGCATCGCTTTCATACACTTTTCAAAGTCTTCAGGGTGCACAATATCTGTAAAATTTGAATAATGCACGAACTTGGACACATCTTTTTCTGTATAACCAAGCATCCTGATTTTGTTCGGGCTAAAGAACACGACTCCACTTGGTAGCTCCATTACCCACCATGCCATTCCGCCGGCTTCAAGTGCATCTTCGAGCATATCAAGTTCATTGCCTTGGCCATAATGGTTCATAACGCTTATTATAAACACACTCCACATACTAACAACCGAAATTTACACATTCGACAGTAGGCGCCTATTTCGCTTTTATAAATTTTTTTTCGTAAGTGGCGTAACAGGTTTTACATATATGGTATTTTTGAACACTACCCTTTTCATCGGGTGGACTGAGTAAAATCGCCCCAAAATCTATAAGCTCTTGTCCGCAGTCATCGCAGAGTGGTTTTATTGCCATGATGTAATCATAGCAAAATATATCCTTATTATTTGCGAAGCCATGTCCTACAATAGAAGATGCAACCAGCAAAGTAAGCAAAGTGAGGTGTCCATGAACTGTCCTATAGATAACACAGAACTTGCTATGACCGAGCGCCAAGGAGTCGAGATTGACTACTGCCCTACTTGCCGCGGCGTATGGCTTGACCGCGGTGAACTAGATAAAATTATTGAACGTGATAACACCTCGAACGCGACCCCTCAGCCACGTTACGAAGAGCGGCCAAAGCAAGGCCAGTATTACGACGAGCGAGATCACCACTACAAAAAGAAGAAGAAAGAAAGCTTCTTGGGCGATCTGTTTGATTTCTAGCCTCACTGCGCCATTGGCTAATAATCAGCCGAGCCGTATCCATTCCCCGACAGACTCAACCGCAGCAAATCAACAAGAACATAAATAGTTGATTTTTAGTTATTATCATGCTATAATAGCATATAATAAAGAGGATTGTTCATGTTTCAGGATTTTATGCAGAGCTTGGGCCGTTGGAATAGTTCAACGACCGAACGCCAGAAACTACAGCACACATATCTTGTCGTCGCAGTAATGACCATACTACTGGCAGGTCTCGTCAGTTTATTACATGCCGATCAAGGTCAGCGCTTAGCTTCCATAGCACTTGTCGCTATCGGTGCTTTTTTGGCAAATGCCGTAATTTGGAACCTACTAAACTCGGCTGTTTTATCAAAGCTCAGTACTCGTCCAAAGAAAAAGTAAAACTTTTCTCCAGACTAAGCAGTACCAGACTCTCACTTTTTACTGATTATTGCTTTTGATTTGGCCCTGGTTCGATTGTTTTTTTGATTGCTGCTAATCGGATACAAACGAACGTGCCTGAAAAGTGCATAAGCAAACCAACCGAGTGCAAAACCGCCAATGATATCAAGCAGCAAATGTGCACCAAGGTATATGCGTGAAAGCCCAACCGAAATAATCCAAGCCGCCGGAATCCAGTAGTGCTTAGTCTGAACATAGTGACCGAAAGTCAGGGCCAAGGCCGCAGCTAGTGTCATATGGCCAGAAGGAAAACCAGGCCCTCGTATGAGGTCCAGACTAATGATATCTGTAATAAATTCATGCGGTCTGCCTCGACCAAAGACATCTTTCGCTACCCCCGCAATCATATAGGCAAGCGTACCGGTTAGCAGCAGACGAATAACGACATGATACCGTTTTGTCACAAGATAGAACGCTGGGAGCACAGCCAACATATAGACACTCCCAAGCTGTGTTACCGCATAAAAAAATGTAAACAAAAAGTCTGGCAACATATAAATCTGTAAGGATAGTTGCCGTTCCCAGGCCGAAATCTGATCACCACGAGAAGCAAAAACTGTTAGCGCAAATAGAGCAATTGCAAAAATCGTTTGCGCTGTAGGGGATGCCAGGATTGACGGTTTTTTGTTTTTTCTCATGGTTTTTTGCCAATACCTATACGTAAGTATACAGCAAAAGGCTGCGTTGGGCGTTCTAGCTGCGAGCAGCGCGGAGACGATCAATAGCCCCCAGAATTGCTGTTCGATGCTTCAGCTCAATATAGTCAACAATGCCAAAGAGTGCTACCGCACAACCAAATAATTCCATTGATTCCTCGGTGGCTACATACAGTCCCTGATGCCAGAATGTCTCACGCTCCGAAATGCTTGTGAGCAAATCCACTCCCATCGCTCCGAACAAAAACATCAGGCCGGCGAACGCAAGAATGAAAAATGTCCTTCGCGGCATTAGACGCCACATCTGCCATCCCAACCAGCCAAAAACGCCGAAAACCAACGGCGCCACCATCAGCCAGGCATTTTGCGAACTAGTTGGCGAAGCGTCCTGAAAATACATCACGTGCAGGCTTTGCAAAATGAACTCATGTAGTGCCGCTATTTCATCAATTGCCGCCAGCACCCCGGCTACACCTATCAGTGTCCACAATTGCCGTACCGTCCCAGCTTTCTGCAACCACGCAGCACATAACGCACTCACGCCAATCAACAACAGCAGCAAATGCGAAAACCACGTCGGCACGCTCGCTTCATCGTCTAGATCAAAACGATTCGAAAGTTCATACAACTGACCGTTCTGCTGATAAAAGACGTTGAGGTTCAGATGCTGCAAGAGCAAATGCACGCCCGCCAAAAACAAAATTGTGCACAGTAAGACAATGAGTAGTCTCGAAGCAAAAGACCGCGTCGATGGCATACCATCGGCTGCTGTTTTTTTATTACCTGTTTTTACCATTCATCAATCATAGCAAAAAGACAGCATTTAATCTCCGGCAATGGTGGCAAAAAGCTATTTCTTGATTGGCTTGTCCGCTCGTGATAGCAAATACAGAAACAGACCCAGGCTCACCAGAAAGAATCCGATGCCAATCGGAGAAGTCCAGGCTTCGGCGCTAAATACGTGTTCCATACCGCCTCCTTATTATTTATATCCGCTAGTATACACCTACACCGTGGTGACGTGTCGCTTCACCTAGGGATGAACATTGATGTATTGCTGTGGGTTAACTGGCTGACCATTCTGCCGAATTTCGAAATGAAGATGCGTACCAGTAGACGCACCAGTTGATCCTTCATACCCCAGTACCGAACTGGTATCTACTTCCTGACCCGCACTGACCGATATCGATGCAAGGTGGGCGTAGACTGATGTTAACTCTTTGCCATGGTCAACTATCACGTAGTTGCCGAGTCCGTAATCCGAATGTACGACTTCTATAACCATCCCAGACCTGAAGGGTTTGATAGGCGTCACTCCAGAAGCGTTACCGGAGCTTATGTCCATGCCAGTATGCGTCGGCTGGAACGGCCAGTGAGGCACCCCGAACAAAGTCGTGACCTGTCCGCGAATCGGCCACAACGACGCCGATTCCTTGCGTGTTGCACCATGTCCATGTTCGGTCGTTTTTTTGCCCCCTGGCTGTTTTGTAGCCCTAGATTCTTCTGCGGCCGCTATCGCTATAGCGTAATTTATTTCCGGCACATTCATTTCTTCAACCGGTCTCACATATGCATCTACTACAGGCACCTTTGTAACTGTATAAACGATTTTTACCGGCAGACGAACCACAAAGACCGTCACATCAATCAATCCGTGCGCAACATGCGCGATAACGGTACCCGTAACTCTGACCGCAACGCTGCCATAGTGCGCCGACGTCTTGCCGATTGACCGCAGAGCATTATAAGAAGACAGAGCGGCAACATAAAGCGCATGCGCGCTCTTGGTACTAGCCACATCAATGGATCGTTTTAGCTTGGCCGTACCATTAGTCAAGCCCGCACTGACCACATTTGGACCATCGTCGACATAGACGGTACTGTGTGATTGCTCTTTAGTCACCGAGATAGCCGCTGGTGCTTTCATCGAAACTGGCGGCAACAATGAAAGGACAGGCAAACACACTACTACCGCTAAAAAAGCGGCGAGAATGTGTAGTCTTGCAGAATAGAACGTAAATTGTTTAAGCATGTATTGCTCCCAGAGTCAGCACGTAAGCCGTGAACTGGATTATTATATACTAAAGTTGCAATACATGCATTCATAAGCATTACATATGCTTCACGAATGGGATTCTCTGATCACTTCGATCGTTCGCTGTGGTATGTTCCCACTTTGCTACCACAAAAGATCCGGCTATTTTTCCAAAATAATTGCAAATCAATGCAAAACGTAAAGTTAGCACTCCCGAAATCAGCCCTATTTACAGATACGGTAAAAACAAAAAGACACCCGAAGGTGCCTTGAATGCTATGTATGGAGGG
>CAZNIN010000020.1:0-10934 GCA_964573155.1 uncultured Candidatus Saccharibacteria bacterium
TCGTGGTCCGTACCGGGAGGCCATTTAGAGTATGGCGAATCATTCGAAGAAACCGCACATCGCGAAGTGCTAGAAGAAACAGGCGTAAAAATCCAAAATGTTCGTTTTGGTGCTGTTACGAATGATTATTTCAATGATGAGAGCAAGCACTATGTGACTATCTGGATGCTAAGTGATTGGTCTAGCGGAAAAGAGTCTATTACCGAACCTGATAAATGTGTGGCACAGGGCTGGTACACATTCAACAACCTGCCATCCCCCCTTTTTCTGCCCTGGAATCAACTGCTAAGTTCTGAGTTTATCGATACTATTAAAAAGCAGTTATAGTTCTCCGCACATATATTTTTTCCAGGTCACACGTAACAAATGGTTTATGTGGAGTGGCGATATTCTTCTATCGGTAGAGCCTAGGCCTCCATGCTGCGACGGGTGCGCTGGGCTGCACCGCGTGTTTTGCGACGGGCATCTTCCATCTCGCTCTTTATCTGATCCTTATTTTCCTGAGCTTTTGTGTATGCATTACCTAAAATTTGAGCCGCCACGTCACGTCCGCCAAGCCCAAAGGCCAGCGCCAGACCGAGCGCCATTGAACCCACCAAGGCCGTATAGGTGATGTTAACTATATCTTCCGCAATACGTAGTTGGTTGAGGATCATGAATATCGCGATCGGCATTATGATAGCCGGCACCACAGCAGCCAGCATTTTGGCGAGCGCTCCGGGTGAAAGTACACGAACCACGAATGCCTCAGCCCCAGCTGTAATTGCACTCGCTACCAAAAATATAATAATGGCCGCAATGATATTTGGAATGTAGGAATAAATGCCGTGTACGATATTTGTCAGCGCAGGTACACCAAGCGCGGATATCGCAAACGACATAAATGCCAAGAGGACGATCCAGTACACAACCTTGCCAACAAAGGCTGTCGGGTGCTCGATGATCCGCGTTATGTAGTTTCCTGCCGGTGATAGCGTAATTGAGCGTTCAAATCGTATACGTCTAAGTGCCATGATGACCAGCCGCTTTGCAATACGCGCCAGAATCCATCCAACTAGCAACAGCACTAACACGCCGATTATTTCCGGAATAAACCCGATCAGTTTGTCCAAGCTGTTCTGTAATGATTTCGCAAAGCTGAAGTCGCTGCCGCTATTCATACGCTCTCCTATTACAGGAAATCATTATTACGCGCCTGAACTATTTATGCTGTGAAATTCATCACACTCCAGATATATAAATCGTACCTACAAGAGAGTCTGCAGCACCTTTTGCTCATTACGGACCCGTATCTTTGTGTCTGCGTCTACAGTCTTTAGCTCACCGTCCAGTTGCAGTCTGGTCTTGTTTCGTACCACGAGTGTGAATGACTTTGCCTGCGATGCTTCTTCCAATCGTGATACCGATGCCCTAAAGATTCGCCACAGTAGCATCCGCCTGTTTGTGTGAGGAAAGATGACAATCTCGAACTTACCGTCATCGGGCGCCGCATTCTTTGCCATAGTCAGACGCTTGGCCATCTCACCAATATTCGTGAATAACACACTATCAACAGCCATGGTTTTGCTGCCAATTCTGATATTTAGTGACTGAAACGATAGGAATGTTTTTGCTGCCAACCAGAGTTCCTTTACCGGGTTTAATTCTGTTTTGTTCAATTCAGCAGCGACCGCAGGGGTCAGTCCCAGCCCAATATATGAATGCGCGTAACATGTCTTTTTTTGCCCATTACTTGTGAACGAGACTTTAAGCAAGTCTATCCGCCGCAGCTCTCCGTTTTTGATGAGCCGAAAAAGCGGCTTGCTATGCAGAGTACGGCTATGGTCGTTGGCGTTGCCGGCGGGCAGAACAGCACAGACCGACTTGGCACCAGCAGCATGAGCATGCATGACGCCATTGACGACTTCGTTATAGCCACCATCGCCACTCGCCGATATGACAAGTGGCTTTTTCGTTGCCGTGCTACGTTCATACGCCAATTGCTCTGCATGACCAGGAAACTCGGTTGCATGCAATAAGATGGGCGTGTCCTTGTATATCTTTTTGAGCCTCCTAGCGAGGGTTTTGGCCGCGGACTCGCTACGACCAGTACTCTGGGGATTGTAGATTATGTCGATTGAAGAATATGCAACAAGTGCCATAAAACCGCCTTTGCAAGTAGGATACAGGATATATTAAAGGACAGTATATCGTCTCAAGCAATGCTAGAGTGGCAGATCTTCTTGTGAGAAATTATGTATCCGTTATTATAGAATTATTTGACTTTTTGTGTTATAATATAAATATGTCATCGGAAAGAACACCAGAAGAACGGGAGCGAAAGCGCAGTTTTTGGAAAGGCGCAGCTTTCGTAGGCGCGGTGGCTGTAGGCGCAGCAGTTCTCTTTTGATTGAAAAACAGCACAAAAACAGCTATAATCTCCCCTGTTTTAGCTATCGTAATCAAATTCGCGAGAGGATTCGCAAATTTGATCAGTATCAATTTATGGCGGGTGTAGCTCAGTTGGTTAGAGCGTCTGATTGTGGCTCAGAAGGCCGTGGGTTCAAATCCCATCACTCGCCCCATATGTATGCCAGAAAAGAAGTCTGCAATGACTTCTTTTTTTTATTTTCATTCTTGACTGTATACCCCCAGGGGGTATTATGTAAGTATGAAGACTGACATTAAACAACGCGCTCTACACCGCGCAAAAATTATCCAGGGACAACTTAAAGGTCTGGAAAAAATGATAGAACAAGAAGACTACTGTATGGATATTTTGACGCAAAGTCTAGCCATCCAAAAGTCACTCAGCTCGCTAAATAAACTCGTGCTCGAAAACCATCTGACGACTCACGTCGCTGAAAAACTTGCCAGTACGTCAGACGAGGCGAAACAAGAGGCGCTCGTTGAACTTCTCGGCCTATACGAATTAAACAATCGGCGTAGCAAGTAGCTCGGGGAAACTACCATGGAACACATGCAACATGCAGATCATGACAACAGCGAACATCATAGCCATTCTCATACCGGACACGGGGTTAGCTCACAGCAACACAACCACGATATGCATGACGGTCATTCGGTAGAGATGTTCAAGAGCAAGTTTACCCTGAGTCTTTTATTGACCATTCCGACAGTGCTGTATTCGCCCGCTACGCAAGATTGGCTCAATTTCCAGATGCCCACTTTCTCGGGCAGTAACTGGATACCAGCCGTCCTTGGAACGATCATCTTTTTTTATGGTGGACTGGTATTTATAAAAAGTGCGAAGACGGAGTTAGCCACAAAGCAGCCCGGCATGATGACCTTGATTTCTATGGCCATCACAGTTGCATTCATGTACAGCCTATTCGTAAGCCTAGGCCTCCTGGATGGAATGGATTTCTGGTGGGAGCTAGCTACTCTGGTCACTATTATGCTTCTCGGACACTGGCTAGAGATGGCCTCAGTGGATAGCGCTCAGGGAGCACTCAAAGAGCTGGCTAGGCTTTTACCGGATGAAGCAGAAATCGTTACCAAAGCCGGCAATCGTAAAATTGCTATCTCCGAACTCAAGGTTGGCGACAAAGTGCTCGTCCGACCAGGCAGCAGCATCCCGACAGACGGCGAAGTCATCAAAGGCACATCTGATATCAATGAATCGATGCTGACAGGCGAATCACGACCTGTTATGAAAAATCCCGGACACCAAGTAATCGCCGGTACCATCAATGGCAGCGGTTCATTAACAGTCAAAGTTACAAAAACCGGTAACAATACCACGCTGGCAGGCATCATGAAATTGGTACAAGATGCACAGAACAGCAAATCACAAACCCAAATCCTTGCCGACAGAGCAGCGTTCTATCTGACTTTTGTAGCAGTCGGCGCTGCGCTTTTCACGATCATTGGTTGGACGTTGCTAAGCGATCGTTCTAGTGCCTTTGTGATTGAGCGAGTCGTAACTGTACTCGTAATCGCCTGTCCGCACGCTCTCGGTCTGGCAATACCCCTTGTTACGGCCATATCTACTACCAAAGCGGCGAAGAATGGACTGCTGGTGCGCAACCGCATTGCCCTGGAAGCTGCCCGCAATATTGATATTGTATTGTTCGACAAGACAGGAACGTTAACCACGGGTGAGCAAGGTGTCGTGCAAGTCATATCGACAGACCACAAGGATGACACGCTCCTAAGCTTGGCCGCGAGCGTCGAAGCCGAGTCCGAGCATCCGATCGCTCGCGCCATTGTGCGTTCGAGCAACACAAAAAAACTAAAGGTTAAGGCTGCCAAAAACTTCACTGCCCTCGCTGGCCGTGGCGCCAAAGCTATTGTTGGCGCCAAAACCATTCATGTCGGTGGGCCGCAGTTACTCGAGGCGCTGAATCTAAAACTGCCCGCTGAGCTACAGAAAGCCGCTTCAACAGCTGGCCGCGAAGGTAAGTCTGTTGTTTATGTGATAGTAGAGAACGAGGTTCGCGGTGCTATCATGTTGGCTGACGTCATACGAGAGGAATCCCGTGAGGCTGTTGCCACCCTTCAGAACGCCGGCAAGCAGGTCGTCATGCTGACCGGTGACTCAAATGATGTCGCCGGTTGGGTTAGCGAAGCACTGGGCATAACAAACTACTTTGCCGAGGTGCTGCCCGAGAACAAGGCTAATGTCGTGAAAGATCTGCAATCAAACGACAAGCGAGTGGCGATGATTGGCGATGGCGTCAACGATGCACCAGCACTGACACAAGCTGATATTGGCATAGCCATTGGTGCTGGCACTGACGTAGCTATTGAATCCGCAGATATCGTTTTAGCCAGTAGCGATCCGCGAAGCGTGGTAAAGATCATGAAACTGTCGCAGGCGACGTATAGAAAAATGCTACAGAATCTCGCCTGGGCAACTGGTTACAACGCGCTGGCAATCCCTGTGGCCGCCGGTGGACTATACAGTTACGGTATTGTTTTAGCTCCTGCTGTCGGTGCAATTCTTATGTCACTGTCGACTATCATTGTTGCCCTGAACGCTCAATTATTGCGAAAAACAGCTTTGTAGTATTTTTTCCTAAGCAGGCTTTGCTATCATAAAGACATGAAAGAGCTTGTCAAACTAGTCGTGTTCGTTCCGGAAAAAGACGCTCAGATGGTACGTAATGCACTAGGACAAGCCGGTGCCGGAAAAATTGGCAACTATACATTTTGCAGCTTCTCTCTAAAAGGCGTTGGGCGATACAAAGCCGGCGATAACGCCAATCCTCACATTGGTAAGCCTGGCACGTGGCAAGAAGTCGATGAAGAGCGAATCGAGGTTACGTGCGACAAGCACCAAGCAAAAGATATTCTTCAAGTTATTAAAGAAGCTCATCCATACGAAGAAGTCATTGTTGATATCTATCCTGTACTGTCACTCGATTAAGTATCGACTGATGCTCTCGAACACTATTGACACCCAGGACTATAATAGTAATAGAAACAACAATAATTAACATTTGAACATGAAAAGCTTTGAATATGAGCCAGGGCCTATGGGTCCACTTCAAATTGACCGGATCGGTGCATCGAGTCATGATAGACTGCTACGCCATGCGAGTAGTCTCGCTTGTCAGATCGGGCTAAATACCGAAACTGCAGACATAACTTTTGATCTGCTTGAAAAATTGCGAGAACACGATGAGAAAACTGCCAAAGAATCATTACAGACCCTGCCCCTAGCACTGGCGGTAGGCAAAGCCATCGAGAACTTCTATGGAGCGGAGGTCGAATACGACAGCTTATGGGCAGCTGCTCTACTGCACGATATCGGCAAGCTTGCCGTACCAAAAGCACTGATAGATAGGAGCAACGCGGGAATATCATGGAACGACTATGACCGAGCGGTCATGAGCATCCATCCGTTTGCAGGTGCCGAGATGTTACGTAAGGATGGCTTTCCAGAAACGGTGGCGAGAGCCGTAGAAGAACACCACCACAAGCAATACGGCAGTCCAAACTACGGACGTGATGCAAGACTGAGTGATTCAGAACGCATAACCAGAGACTCCGTTGCGGCAGCTGATTTTGCTGATGCTATGCTCAACCGGACCAATTCACGGAACCGGGGTTTTGACATAACCCGCCGTCAAGAAGAAGTTACTGCCGACCTTCATTTCCTCTTTGACGACTACCAACAGTGCGCCGACTTTGTGCCGGTTGTAGCGTCTGTATTAATAGGCTCTCAGACGGAAACGCGGCCCCACCTTCATGCCGCCTGAACAAAATAGATTGGGCAAATAATTCAACCAGGTAAAAGTACTTGCTGCTTCTTTTGCTCGTTATGTACAAAGTATTTCTCACTTGTCGCTTTCTTCTGCTAGTATCATCGTATGACGGATATTACTTTTGTGACAGGTAACCAATCAAAGGCTGAATATATGGCAAAGTATCTTGGATTCTCTGTCACTCATCACCAATTAGAACTTGACGAAATTCAGTCCCTTGATTTGCGCATGATCGTAGCCCACAAAGTCAAGCAAGCTTATGCCGTCTTGCAAAAACCGGTTATTGTTGAAGACGTCTCGTTGGAGTTTAAAGCGCTAGGTCGTCTGCCTGGAACATTCATTAAATTTTTCGTCGAGAACATTCCATTAGAAACAATTTGTCGAATGGTTGACGGAATGGAACGAGGTGCCACTGCACGGTGTGTTTTTGGCTACTTCGATGGACAGGAACTTAAATTTTTTGAAGGCCATATGCACGGGCGCATTGCCGAGCAGCCTTCAGGTGAAGGCGGATATGGATGGGATCGTATTTTTATACCGGATGGCTATCAAGTCACTCGCGCATCACTATCTGAAGCTGACGACCAAAAAACCTATCTGCAGATCAAACCATTTGCCAAACTTAAAGATTTTCTAGTCCATAACTTGAATTAGCTTCGGATGGCCAATACCACTTTGCCGCGAACGTTGCCGGATTCTCGTACACGAAAAGCTTCTTGGATCTGCTCCAATGGCAAAACTCTATCAATCTGCGGTGTCACAATGGCACCCTCGATTAAGTTACGCAGAGCGTCCAAAGCCTCGTGTGTGACTTTGGTGCTTTGGGTCACAGCAGTAACATCACTTTCCTGGACCACAATAGGATCAGCTTCGGACAACATCGAAACAGCAACACTACCTGGCTTTAAAATCGCCAATGATCTGGTGAAGTCTTGCCCTGGAGTCGTATCGAAGACTGCATCAAAATCACTAAGTACTTGCGTAAAATCTTCAATTTTATGATCGACGACCTGATCAGCGCCCAGTTGCTTGACGAAATCTACGCCCTCACCTGTCGCTGTTACAGCTACAAAAGCACCGACATGCTTTGCGATTTGAATCGCAACTGAGCCTATGCCACCAGCGCCTCCATGGATAAACAATTTTTGACCCGCCTGTAGTTGAATATGCTGCGTAAGCGCCTGCCAAGCACTAACGCCAACGAGCGGAAGAGAAGCTGCTTGTTGGAAATCTAGATTATCCGGCATCTTAGCCAGCTGTTCAGCGGAAGTCAGTGCGAATTCGGCAAATGCGCCGCTGTTGCCAGCAACAACATTGGCCTGTCCGTACACCTTGTCATCAACCGCCACATTTGTAACACCTTCCCCGACTTCCTTCACTACGCCAGCGAGATCGCCACCAAGCGTAGCTGGCAAATTCAGAGGAATATTTTCCTTCATATAGCCTTCGCGAATTGTGGTATCAAATGGATTGATACTCGAAGCATGCACTTCTACTAATACTTTTCCCGGCCCCACTGACGGAGTTGCTACTTCGTTAATTCGAACAACTGATGCATCTCCATATGCTTCAATTTGAGCTGCTTTCATGTTAATAATATCCCATTCCTTTAAAACTTATAGTGGTTCTTTTATAGTAGGCCGCTGTGGTTAGTAAAGCAACTAACTAAGAAGCAACACGCTCACACCAAAAAGAGCCGTGCCTACACCGAGAAAAACTGCTTCAGCAATAGCCATAGAGTGCTTAAACAAACGTGTAACAAGAAGGTTGAGTGTGCTATGCAACGGTGCTGTGACTACGACCAGCCAAGGGCTAAATACCAGCAGTAAACTAAGGCCAACATGAATTGCATTGGCCGATAGTCGCTCGACGATTCCCCAGAACGGCGCCGTAGGCTCCATTGACTTGAGCATGCCCTGCTGTTCGAGCAGCGCCTTGGCTTGCTTGGCCTTTTTGTCTGTTCTTTGCGCAAGCGCACCCAAAGCAAAACTCTGCAAAAGGCTATACACAATTTCAACAGCTGCCCATCCCAGCCCAAGCGCGTAAGCATTGTCAATGTTAAGGCCGAGGATAAAGAGCAGCGCCAGGCGCACTAGCTCCTCACTCGGACCCGAAACACTTACGACTAGCGTGCGAGCCTTATCAGCTGTAAGTTTGCGAGCTAGCAATATCACCGGACCACGAGCTAGCAATGCCAGCCACCAGCCCAGCGCACCGAAACCAACGAGCCGCCACTCGAGTGAAATGTTTAGTTTACCTGCCAAAAAAACAAACGGCAACAGTGTTGCCACGACCAAAGGCACTGCAACTATAAGGTTTCGAATGTATAGCGTGACGCGCATGGCCTGAAATTCTTTCTACGTAATTAGCCGCTCAAGTACATCGCCAAGAACATACGCTGCAGACGCGGCGATGGCACCGAGTATCAGTGTTTCTGCAACCGCACGATACACGTTCGACTGCGCTACACGACTCTTAAGGAGACCAATACCGATAAAGGCAAGAGCTGTCAGCCCAATCGCCAGACCAAATAGGTTATCTAGCTCAAGACCGAAAATCGCATCGATAGTATATGATAGCAACGGCACTAAACCGACTAGGATAAACGATACATAAGTGGTTGCACCATTGATAACCGGCGAAGGCTCGTCTTTAATGGACTCACCTCTTTTTACCATCAGCTCTTGCTCGGATTTGGTCGACAAATACGATCCGACTCCCATAGAGAAACCGTCAGCAATCAAGTTGGCAAAGCCCAGTACCAGCAGTACTTTGACATCAAACCGCGCTCCTGTCGCACCAGCCACCACAGCGAAGGTAGTCACTGCACCGTCGATACCGCCATATACGAACTCGCTTAAATAATCTTCCAGATGTTGCTTGATTTTTTTGGTAATTTTCATACGTCTATTATACCCCGAACGGTCGTTTTAGGCGACGATCCTTAGCGTATCAAGTATCGTGATGACTGCTACCGGGACAAGTAGGTTGTCGGTGCCATATACACCAAAGTTTTCAATAAACGTTGTGCCGATTGGCAAAAATAAAATGACATACGGTACATTTGCACCATATGATGCTGGATCGATCAACATCGTCGCAGAAATAATAAAAAGCGAAGTTACATAAAACGTGGCCGTACCCATAACCGTCTTGGTTTGACCAAGTATTTTGTAGCCACCTTGTTTTACATAATTGACTCCAACAAGAGCCGCTAGACCATCAGCCAAGCTCAAATGGAGTACCGCCGCCATATACACCCAGCCAGACTTTGCGAACGCAGCGGCAATCAGAACACCGAGCGGAAAGAAAAGCTCGCCGTACGTCGGACGGCGTACGCTATGAATGGAACGAAACACATGATGCTTCTTTGACGCATACACTGCCAAGAACAAAAGTGCACTCACTACTTGAATCCATGCAAAGCTCATGAACAGCGGCCAAAAAGCGATGAACACACCTACCAAAATATGCACGAGCTTACGGGGAGTCTCAGCACCCTTAAATAACCGAGTTCGCCACAGAAACTCGGATGCAAACAATATTACGGCTACGCCGCCAAGGCCAAAGATTGCGCCAATCATAAAGTCATTGTAACAGTTTATTAAACAGAAAATAGTCAAATGGCATCAGCTATACTGCTTAATAAGGCTGGTACTTGGTCGCCCAAAAGCGCATAACTTTGGAGCTTACTTCACCAGGCTACTACACTCCTTAAACAAAATGTGTAACATGGCAACTTACGAAAAAGAAACCTCACTGATTATTGCTGCAATAGATGGGTACAACGACTCTAATCAAGTCAAGGGCAGGATATATGCCTATTAGTAAATATTAACTAATAGGGTTTTGAACCTTATTCGCTAGTTAGCTATTTCTTGCCAAAGCTCTGCATTATTAGCAGGACTGTTTTGCCGTCAGTACTATCAAACCAGGCCTTAGCTTCTGCTTCATTCGCAAAATCAGCAGTAGGCGTGCCGAAAACTTTATAAGTAACACCGTTGTAGTCGAAGCGTGGATTATCCAATGATTTTGTCGCTTGCCCTACCTTAAAGCCATTTTGCTCTACAGTGCCTTCGACTAAGTCGTAGACTACATTCGGCTTATCTAAATAAACGCTATAAGTACCCGCTACGCTATACCCTGTAAAGTTGGTAGAATTAACCAATTTAACAGGCGTTACTTCTCTAATGCCACCATCTCTTACATAATTTGGTTGGTAGGCTACTCTTGACGTTGTGTTAGGGCTTACAACACTTATATAGGTATCGCTAACTTCCTCAACTTTCCAGTCAGACGGGAACTTAAAACAAAGTCCAGCTTTATCATCACACTGGTTTTTCCAGTTAGCGTAGGGGTCAGTTTCCTCTTTAGCTTCTGACTCTGTTGTAACAGGGGTCTGTTGAGTAGTTTGGGCGGTATCCACCTTATTTTTTTGACGGTCATACACAAGCCAGCCCACAGCCCCAAGCAGTCCAACCACTACAACTACAATTAATATTTCAACAACACTAAAACCTTTTTCATTAGCTTTCATATATTCTCCTTACTGTTAATCATAGCAAAAAGCTAATGGTTGTCATAAAAATAAAAAGGACGACTCCCTGTGTCGGATGAACTACCTTGTGTGAAGTAAAACACCCTTAAGACACAAGGGTGTAATTTGTTTGGTCGGGGTGAGAGGACTTGAACCTCCGACCTCAGCGTCCCGAACGCTGCGCG
>CAZNIN010000021.1:0-1852 GCA_964573155.1 uncultured Candidatus Saccharibacteria bacterium
GTAACGACTACTGCTCCTGAGAGAGAAATGCCATCATTGCCAGAAGCGCACCCAGGAAGGGTCGATGACGGCGTATTGCCTGGCCCCCACAATGAACCAGGTGAGCCTGACGTACCGGGCGCTGGTCCAGAGGTTGGCGGGTCTGCTGCAAACCTAGAAATGGCTCTTACTCCAGAACAAAATGAACAGTTTCGAGCAAAGGCCGTTGAACTTTCGGCTTCCATTATAGATCTCTATCAGCAAGGTATTGGTGTCGGCAATGCGATCACCGAGAACCAAGAGGCTGGAACTCAGACTCTCCGCGTGGAAAACACGGATATTGACGGAAATGGACGATACCAATTCGATGTAGTCTTGCCGATGGGGTCTATGGATCCGAACCAAGTGCAGTACGTCAGAGCTTCGATGAGCAAGTATGATCCGAATCAGCCAGCAGGAGGCAGTCGAGTACTCTATGACTTTGTTGCGCAGGAAGCAGACGACAAACAATGGACAGTCGAAAGACACGCTGACATGGAATTTACAGTACCTGAGGTTGATGAGCCTTCGTCGGACGAAGCAATGCGTAAGTTTCAGGAAGCCTCGCTTGTCATACAGCTAGGTGGCCACGGCGCGCCAATCACCTTCAACTCCGGTGAGTAATTTGTTGACGAAATACCTCATACCTTTGGTTTACTGAAAGCCTTGTTGCAATAAGTTTTTAGTTGCATCGGGTCTGCGGGGGTGGCATGCTATCAGTACCATGATCCAGGGAGCGCGAACACCAGAAGCATCACCTGAATATGCAGATGATATATCCGTACTGCTTTCGGGTATGGGTGTGTCCGAAGAAAGCAGAGCCACCTATCTGGATTTTCTCGAAAGCAGTAACGCCAGGATCGCCACTCCTGAAATAAAGGAAGCTTCGCTCGCGCTTGGCAGGTTGTATTTTGCCAGCCTTCAAAAGAGCGGCAGCGAAGAGTACTCACATCAGGAACAGGCAATGCTAGGCTTTGTAACCGGTCAGACTATCAGGGAAGACCCGTTATCCGTCAGACGTGCCGCTTCAGAGTTCGCGGCTCATTATTACGATTCCGAACATATTCAGCACATGTGCATGCAAATGTTTGCTTCTGGCATTCGCAAACTGCGCGAACGTGCCGAGAATAATCCCAGGATCTTTGTAGCAGGACAAGAGGCGTTGGCTATAGCACGGGCAAAGCTTGGCTTGTCTCCGCCACTACCGCCGAACCCAAAGCGTCGGCGAACACATCCTAAGATCTAACAAGTGCAATGTCATTTGGTTTGTACGCCCGATACGTCCACAGCTTCTTATGAGATATCTAGCTGCAGCTGCTTATCGTGCGGCTTATGCTTGGTAACGTTACATAAGTGGAGGGTTTGCCTATGAGGAAAATTTTTAATGTTAATCCCGTGCTTCGCGCCATCGGGATAATCAGTGCTGTTGCCGTGATGGTGAGCGGCGTGACATTCGCGGCGCTGCAAAATACAGCGACGTTGACGGACAACACTATCAATAGCAATGTTGATGGGCTGCTTGTCGACAGTGACGGCGACGATACATTTGGTAGCACCGATCAGGGGTTCGCCTTCAATAACATCACCCCTGGTGGCACATCGAGCGCCAAGGCATTTGCGCTAAAAAACGCCACTAATGGCCCGCTTGAGGTAAACGTACAAGTTACCAGTGAAGAGCCACTGCCAGCAGGGGTTGATCCAGAAGACATCAGTTTCATCTTTGACCTGCCCGGGGGTGACGACAACGATGTCGAGGCAACTTGGGGTGAAATCATCCAGACTGATGGTGTGAATCTCTTCAATAACCTCGGTGCCGGCGTTTCGACGGATTTGA
>CAZNIN010000021.1:1952-9697 GCA_964573155.1 uncultured Candidatus Saccharibacteria bacterium
ACTGATGGTGTGAATCTCTTCAATAACCTCGGTGCCGGCGTTTCGACGGATTTGAAGGTAAAGGTGCATCTTGACTCTTCCGTCGCTAACAATATCAGCATCACACCGTTCAACTTTACTTTTGGTACACCCAATAACGACTAGTCGCATCATTGAGGAGTGATTAGAGATGGTGTTTACGAAGCGTCATATCATGAAAACCCTGAAGATTGGATTGCTACTTGTTGTGGCAATGGTCGTCATAGGGCTTGGCTTCGTGAACTTTAGCGGGCATAAGTTGCTCAGTGTACAGACTGGCAGCATGGCCCCAGCCATCAAACAAGGCGATCTTGTGAGTGTGAACCGCGTCCCCTTGGACGAGCTATCTGAAGGGGACGTCATCACATTCGTGAGCCCGGATGGTCAGCGGACGATTACGCATAGAATCGTCACATTGCTGCCAGAAGATCCGGCCGGCAATAATGTCATAACAAAGGGTGATGCCAATGCGGCCGCCGACGCGCCCATAGAAGCATCCAGCGTAGTAGGGAAGGTCCAACGCCACGTGCCGTATGCCGGACATGTTTTGGATTTTATGTATAGTTGGCCGGGACTTATTTTGCTCATATATATTCCGGCGCTGGCGATCATTGTGTCCGAGACGCGCCGTCTCGCGGCTTATTACCGGAGTTTGCGGTATGCCTTACCGGAATGGCTTGGACGCCACACGAAGCGGTCGTTTCACGCTGGTCGTAGCGTCGCCTTTGCGGGTGCGGTTGGTTTGGCGTTGCTATCGTTTGCGCTGCCCGTGAAAGCCGCGTTGCAGCAAACCGCTCACCTGACAGGCAATACCATCACAAGCACTGGAGCGTCTGTGCCACTCCCGGAACCAGAACCAGAGCCTGCACCGAAAGTAGAAGGAGCAGTAAGCTTGCGCCGCGTGTTCATCGTCTGCGGCGAAGAACAGGATGCGGCAGCAAGCGTACACATTATTATGTACAATTCCAGCCGACTGGATGCTGATGTTAGCGGCTGGGCGCTAAAGTCCAGCGATAAGGCAGTGTTGACGTTGCCGCCGGACTCAGTCGTTCGGGCAAATAGCACTTTTGATACCCGTCTGCCGATTCCTGAAAACATTTCGTATGCAAGCGGTACGCTGACGTTGTACAACCAGGATGATGAACAAATATCTAAAACGACCTGGGAGCCTCAGACCCGCGGTGACCGCGAATGCCGCACTACTTCTGATCGTGATGATTCCGGCGAGGTAGATGAGAATAGTAGGGCATCGAGCGAAGACAGGAATTGAGCAGCATCCATAATTGGCGGAAAGCATCGGCAATTAAAGGATTAGTGATGGTTATCGCATGGGGTTCGCTGCCGAACAATACGATAAGTAGACTAGAGCCGCTGACACTCCACTCAACGGGTGCGTTGTAGTCTTCCTGTCTGACCCACGTCCGCTGCAAATTGCTGCGCTCATCTCCTTTGCTGGAAGTCGTGCCGGTACTGAGATCTGGCGTGATTCCGTGACGCTTCACGCCATGTCTGGCTGGCATAACTCGCAGTTCATGTAGCGTATCAAAGCCCATGACCGGAATATCGGCGCGTGAGCGGATAAAGTATATTGGCTCGAGTTGGGTGATCTGCTGGCGGTAGGCATCTGCTACTTTGTCACCCCCGGTCACGACTTGCACTGATGGTTGGTCGGTATGGCTGTGGTAAGCGGCCAGTAGATCTTTTAGGACGGCCTTGACGGCGTCTTCGCGGGCAGTCGCGATGTTGCGCTGTTCAGCAACCAAGTTACTCAGCGCCATCGGATTATCAGGGAAGTACAAGTATTTCTTTTTAACCTCTTTGCGCATAGCAAGACCCATGTCTACCAGCTGGTCGAGTACTTTGTAGGCGTTTGACCGAGTCAACTCGAGCTCACGTGCCAGACGGGGCGGGGAGATCTTGCCATGATGAAGTAATACTGCATAGGCATGTGCTTGAGCGGGGTTAAGGCCGGTGGCAACGAGATCATTCGGGTTCATAACAGCAGTATAGCAGAAAATATGTAGAATGTGAATACTCAATTCACAAACTGTAACACAACAGATCATAGATTGTAAAAAAATGTGAAATATTATTGACAATAAATAATTAATTTACTATAATGTACGCACTTTGACGGAAGGAGATGGTGTGATGAAGAGACAGGTGACATTTGAAACATTCAACCCACGGACTGAATCGGTCTACGAAATCGGTAATGGCGTCATGCGTGAAATGGCTGAGGCTTTTGAGTATGAACTGACGGCTACTCCTGATGTCGACAATCTTGGCGGTCTTATCGGGGCTGTTGGTCCGGCCAAAGAGCTGCAAGAAAATATCGGCCGTGTGCAGGAAGAACTAGGAACAGACAACGGAGCTGTCGACATCGCCCGTGATTGGGTTGAGCGCAGTGGTTTATTGGCGCCGGTCGCGCGTAGCTATATGGCACCTGAGCAGGGTATTGCTACCCAAAACTTTGATTTGGCTGTTATTTCTGGCGGTGTTAGAAACTGGATGCTGCGTCGGGCTGAACGGCTGGTGCCAGAGTTAGATAAAGTAGGTCGGGTTTTACTAGTCGCCGGAAACCGCACCATGAAAACGACGGAAGGCCCTGATGTCGAGGAGGGCATGACAGAAGCCGACTATATGGACGGCGTTGTTCGTAGCCTACTCACGGAGGCTGGTGTGGAGGTTGAGATGGTTCGGGTAGACTCTGGATCAGGAAATGAAGTTATGGAAACGGCGGCAGAGCACATTGGTTCAGATGAAAGTGTTTTGGTGGCATCCAATGCTGGAGCATGGGTGCAAAATGCTGGACAGCTGCGACGAGCCATCAGAAAAGAGTGCCCTAGGTTTGATGAAACTGGGAATCGGCTTTTTGTTGTGAGTGATTCATTCCCGCTCGGAACAGGTCAAGAGCCGACGGCTACGCATCAAAATCCGTTTACCGCGCTTGGTCAGATTGCCAGAGGTGCACAGGAACTCGTCCGCCACCAGGATTAGCCAGTAGCAATATTTCTCATCTGCTCCGTAGCGTATACTAATAGTTATGAACAAGCTCACGGGGAAAAAGGTGCTGGCGATCATCGACGGCAAATCGGTTTTTTATCGTGGGTACTATGCCATGCCAAATTTGAGTACTGGTGATGGTACACCGACAGGTGGCGTGTTTGGCTTTGCCTCTATGGCGCTCGAAGTCATCAAACGACTCGATCCGGATTATGTATGTGTTGCTTGGGACAAGCCCAAGACAAATATTCGCCGCCGCTTGGAACTGTATCCGGCATACAAGGCTGGCCGCAAACCGGCGCCACCGGATTTTTACGAACAAATCCCTTTGCTTCATGAGCTGCTAGAGGCCTTTGGTTGGCCGCTGTATGAGCTGGACGATTACGAGGCCGATGACATTATGGGGACGCTAGCTACCAAGGCTGCTGAGCAGGACATCGAAACGATGTTGATTACCTCGGACTTGGATATGCTACAAATTGTTGATCCGCACATTCATGTTTTTGCGCTCAAGAAAGGTCTGACCAACATTGAGTTGTATAGCCCGAAGAGTTTTGAAGCCAAGTATGGCATTCGCGCTGATCAATTTCTTGATCTAAAGGCATTAAAGGGCGATTCGTCGGATAATATCCCAGGCGTACCGGGTATTGGTGAAAAAGGTGCGATCGAATTACTAAAGCAGTTCGACAATCTGGATAATATTTACGATAACCTTGCGCTGGTCAAGGATTCACTGCGCAAGAAGCTGGAGGCTGGCAAGGAATCGGCTATTTTAAGTAAAAAGCTGGCGGCACTTTGGTTGGATGCGCCGATTGACCTTGAGCTGAAAGAACTTGATATGGCACATTGTGAGCCAGAGAAGGTGAAGCAGGTACTTACAAAACTGGAATTTACCAGCTTGGTGCGGCGTTTGCCGGACGTTATGCAAATTGCGGCTAGCGAGGAAAAGTCGGAAGTCAAGAGAAGCGGTCTGAAATCATATGAACTAAAAGAGTTCAGTGATGGCGATGACTTTGGGCATCTCGAAAAGCAGCATACGTATTTTGTTCTGCCGCTATTTGAAGACAAACACAAAAAGGTAATCACCCACTTGGCGATTGCTAACGACAAAGGCAAGGGCTCGATAATATCAGCCGATCGCTTGGCATTACCGGACGTGCAGCAAGTGCTCGCGGACTTGCGAGGCGAAGTTGTGACCTATGACGCTAAAGCGTTGCTCAAACAGTTCAAGGCTTGGGCAGAGCAGCCACCAAAGATTTTTGACGTGCAAATTGCGGCGTTTTTGCTCAATTCGCTTACGCGTGATCAATCGATCGCGGGACTGGCACGAGAGTGGCTGGATCTAGAGACGGAAGCCGAGGATCTGGATACATTGGACAGGCTGCGCCTGGACGCGGCAGTGCTCGCCAAACTGTATAGTTTGTTCAAGCGTGAGCTTGGCAAAAAGGGCAACGAAAAGCTGCACAAACTTTTTGAAGAAATCGAAATGCCGCTCATACCAGTGTTGGCTGCGATGGAGCGCGAAGGAATCAAACTAGATACAGACTATTTGGCGCGAATCGACGATCAGATCAGTGATATGATTTCTGACCTTGAGCAGCAGATCTACGGCCACGCTGATACAGAATTCAACATAGGCTCTCCGGCTCAACTGGCTGATATTTTGTTCAAAACGCTGGAGTTGCCAACTGCGGGTATCAAACGTGGTAAAACCGGCTATTCAACGGCCGCATCGGAGCTGGACAAGCTACGTGGCACGCATCCGATCGTAGACCTCATCAGCCAGTGGCGCGAAGTCACCAAGCTAAAAAATACCTACATTGATACGCTTCCAAAGATGGTAGATGACAAGTCGCGGCTGCATACGACCTACGCGCTTACCGTGGCGGCAACTGGACGTCTGAGCAGTAACGACCCGAACCTGCAGAATATTCCGGTACGGACTGAGCTCGGCAAACAGATACGAGCAGCATTCGTGGCTGGCCCGGGAAACGTACTCGTAAGCGCGGATTATTCACAGCAGGAACTACGTCTGGCCGCCTATTTGTCCGACGACAAGAAGTTGATCGAGATGTTCAACCAGGATATCGATGTGCACACCGCAACTGCGGCCGAAGTGTATGGCCGTGACGTTGAGGATGTGACCAAAAACATGCGTCGGGACGCAAAGGTTGTGAACTTTGGCATCATGTATGGTCTCAGTACTCATGGACTGGTTGCGGCAACCGGTATGACGTACGAGCAGGCAAAGAACTTTATCAAAAAATACTTCGAAGTCCGGCCAAAGCTGGTTGCCTACATCGATCAGGTCAAGGAACAGGCAAAAAAAGACGGATACACGGAAACTATCATGGGCCGCCGTCGTCCGACGCCGGACGTGCATTCAAGTAACTTTGCGGTGCGCGAAGCCGCCATGCGTGCGGCAGTCAATATGCCTTTTCAGGGTAGCGCAGCAGATATCATGAAGCTGGCGATGGTGAAGGTTGCCGAAAAACTAAAAAACAGTGATTGCAGGATGCTACTACAGATACACGACTCGCTCATCATTGAGTGTCCGGAAACAAAAGCTGATGAAACAGCGAAAATAGTGAAAGACACCATGGAAAGTGCCTTTAAACTGCCTATCAAGCAAACAGTCGACACATCTATAGGCAAGAACTGGGGCGAGCTTTAGTAGAGAGCAAGAGGTTGCCTAAAGTGAATGAGCAAATAGAACGGCACGACAAGAACGAATACAGATCACCAGTCATGGAAAGTGTTGTGTTTGAAATCCAAGGGGCGGCCGAGCCAGCGTTAACGCGGATGCTCGACTTTACTTTAGAAAAGCTTACGCATCGCTTAGGAAACAGAGCCAATCAGCTGATAGGTAATGTCACGGTTAAGATAGGACCTGGCTTGGTTGACGGTGGCGGGCAAGCAATTGCAGAAGAAAGTCTCGCACTGCTTGATTACGAAAAAATGAAGCTGACTTTGCAGGAAGCCGAGGATTCTCTGGTGCAGGCAGGTATTTTTGAACCAGGGCAGCGAACTAATGTGTTGCCAAATATCAAAGATGAGCCGTGGAGCACGATCGTCTACGAACTAACGCATGAAATGGGGCACATAATTGGCGAACAGTCCGGCGTTAATATGGATACTGCCCTAAGTCCGACCAAATACGGCCGCAAAGCACCACACGAAGCCTTTGCCGAGGCCTTCACGTACTGGGTTTTTGATATAGACCAGCACGAAGGTGCCATACTGACTCTACAAAATCTAATTGGAAATCATACATGAAGAAGTTCTACGTTGGTGTAAAAGGCTTTGTAGTCAAAGACGGCAAGATGCTCCTGCTTAAAAAGAGGGGTGAGGGGTTTTGGGAAGTGCCAGGCGGACGGATTGATGACGATGAATCAATTGAACAGGCTTTGAGGCGTGAATTAAAAGAGGAAGTATCTAACATCGGAGATGCAAATATTGGTGAAATAGTCGGTGCGCATCGACTACAAAAAAATGTTGATTCAGACATAAGTCTCGTGCTGGTTTATTTCTTGGTTCATGCTACGATTAGTGGCGATCCCGAACTGAGTGAAGAGCACGAAGACTTCATGTGGGCCGACAAACACGAGGCGCTCCAGAGGATGATTGATAAAAAAGATATCATCGAAACAGTATTCGAGAAGCTTTAAGGTATGAAAAATATAAAGCAACAGACTATCGACACCTATAACAAGTCGGCTCAGGAGCTGGCAAAGTATTTCCGTGGAATTGGCTCGCGTACGAAAGATATCGACTTGGCGATTAAGCTTGCAGATAGCCCGGAAGAGCCTCGAATCTTAGAAATTGGCTGCGGTGATGGGCGCGACGCCAAAGAAATTGTGAAGCGATCCAAGCGTTATACGGGTTTTGATATTTCTGAAGAACTCATCAAGCTCGCCCGACAATATGTGCCGGAAGGAGAGTTTGAAGTTGCGGATGCTGTGGATTATGACTATCCAGGGGGATTGGATGTGGTGTTTGCTTTTGCATCGTTGCTGCACTTGAGCAAAGAAGAGGTGCGCACAGTACTGGAAAAGGTACATGAATCTCTGAAGCCCGGTGGCATATTCTTTATCTCCCCAAAGTTAGCGGATGAATATACCAAGAAAATCAAAGAAGATCTTTTCGGCACGCGCCAGTTCTATTTCTATAATCCAACCATTATCAGAGAACTTGCTGGCGACATGTATCAAGTAGCCAAAATTGACGGTGGTTTTATTACGGTTGGAAACACTGAATGGTTTGAGATTGCGCTGCGGAGAGTATAAAGATGGATGATAGCAAAAAGAGGACATTTCAGTTCAGAAAACTTGTCAGAGACGGAGTACTCGATAGCATGCTTGGTAAAGGGCAGCGTGTGAATTTTGAGCATGTAACTGGCGAGCGACACCTAGAGGCTGTGGAGGATAAGTTTCGAGAGGAGGCGGCAGAGTTGTCGTTGACCAAAGGAGTGAAAAAGGCCTTGGGTGAATTGGCCGATCTACAACAGCTTATTGACGATTCGCTTGCGTTGTTAGGCCAAGCCCCTGATGCTTTGCGTCAGGTACAGACTGAGAAGCATGCAAAGGTTGGCGGTTTTCTGGGAGGTGCATTCATTCGTACGGTAGAGGTAGACCCCGAGACTGATTCCGAGTGGTACGACTATTTTATGGACAATCCTGACCGCTATCCCACGCAGTTGGATTAGCTATTGGTTTATCCTC
>CAZNIN010000022.1:0-3805 GCA_964573155.1 uncultured Candidatus Saccharibacteria bacterium
CTTTTGTTGCTGAGTGAAATAATTGATCTCGTTGACGACGTCTAACAGGGCCTGTGCTCGGACTTTTTTGTCTTCTATCTTTTGCGCGGCGTCATAGGCGTCTTTGATCTTTGACGAGTCGTCGGTCGCTTGAATCATCATCATGGTAGTGCGGAAGCGTTCTTCTGGTGTTTGTTCCAAGTGCTCGACGAGTGGTGATAACTCCTGTAGAGCCTCTTGTTTAATGTTAAGGAGATCGCCTGGAACTTCGCTTGGCATAACTGAGGCTGTGTCGCTTGATGATAGAGAGTCATCAGAGTCTGTGTCAGCTGTTGGGGCGGTCGTAGCCGGCTCTGGCGCAGCGGAGGAATCGGTGACTGGTTCGGAGACGGTCAAGTTGCCGGGCAGAGTAGGTGAATCCGGTAGCTCGAGCGCACTATCCGCTGAAACGTCCAGTGTGGCGTTCGGCACTGGTTCTGCGGCAGCGCCGTCGTCTGTTGCTGTAGCAGGGGGCTCTGCTGGCGGTGGCGTAAATCCCTGCATATCGGTTGCAGTTGCCGGAGCAGCTGTTGGCTGTACCGCTGCAGTCTCATCTTGGTTTTGGTTTTGCTGTTGGTTGTCGTCGCTATGACCGAACATATTCTCCACCCTCTTGATTAACAACTATCAGTTACCAAACAGTATATACCATAAGCATAATCTTCGTGAAGTAAATCTACATAGTTGCCAGTAGTAGCCGTGTAATTTATTGCGTAACTATACGAGATATATACAATATAACCATGATTGATGATCTAAAGTATATTCACGAAAAGGATGCTCAGGATGCGCTTGGCATCGCAGAAAAACAGTGGCAACAATTAACACAGAAGTATGACGTTGCTTTTACGCCACCATCACCAATCCAGAATGTAGTAATCGCTGGTATGGGTGGTTCCGCACTGGCAGCGCAGATAGCAGTTAGTTGGCCAGGCTTGGATGTACCATTCGAGATTGTCAGGGGCTATGATGTGCCATCGTACGTCGGCCCTCAAACGCTCTTTGTTGCATCAAGTTATTCTGGTAACACAGAAGAAACATTAGAGGCACTCGTTCAGGCAGAAAAGAGCGGCGCTTTCATCATTGTACTTTCATCTGGCGGTAAGTTGGCCGAGATAGCAGAGCAGAAAGGCTACCCATTTTATCGATTGCCTACTGATTTCCAGCCACGGATGGCCGTGTTTTATAACCTTGCCGCACTTGTGCAAGTATTCGCAACCGCCGGATTGACCGACGGCGAAAAGATTTCTGAGTTGCAGGAAGCAGCGGAGTGGCTCAGAGGTCAGACTGAGAGCTGGACGGCTGTCGTTCCGGCTGCCAAAAACCAGGCCAAGCAACTTGCGCAGGAGATGATGGGCAAGTCACCGGTGGTGTATTCTGGGCCAAAACTGTATCCCGCAGCGTATAAATGGAAGATTAGCTTTAATGAAAACGCCAAAAACGTTGCTTGGTGCAACCAGCTGCCGGAGTTTAATCACAATGAATTTCTCGGTTGGACAAGTCACCCGATCGAGAAGCCGTATGCAGTTATTGATCTTAGAAGTAATTTAGAGTATGCACGTGTACAAAAGCGCTTCGAAGTTACTGACAGGCTGCTCTCTGGTAAGCGTCCAGCGGCTCATGTCGTAGAAGCACACGGTGACACGCTTATACGACAGTTACTGTGGATCATAACGCTGGGGGATTTCGTGAGTCTGTATCTGGCGCTACTTAATGGGCTTAACCCAACACCCGTTGATTTAATTGAAAAGCTAAAGAACGCACTCGCGGAGTAGCTAAGCTATGATGGATGATGTCAGAAGCCTCGGAACAATCCTGGGCATATGGGCGCATCCGGATGATGAGACGTTTTCCAGCGGCGGGTTGGTGACGCTGGCACGAGCAAACGGCCAGCGCGTCGGCTGCATTACAGCAACTAGAGGTGAAGGTGGCGTCTATCATCCCGAGAAATGGCCAGCTGAGACAATTGTCCAAACACGCACCGAAGAGCTAAAAGCAGCGCAAGAGATACTCGGTATTAACGAACACTATTGGTTAGATTTTGTTGATGGTGGATGTGCGGAAGTGAAGGACGATGAAGCTCTGCGCCGGATTGTGGCAGTTGTGGAATCATTCCAGCCAGATACGATTGTTAGCTTTGCGTCTGATGGTCTCACTGGTCATGATGATCACAGGGCAGTATCACGTTGGGCACGTCTAGCAGCTGAACAAGCCAAACGGCCGATACGAGTTTTGTGTTCAGTAATCTCGGCCAATGCGTATGAACACTATTTGCGTGATATGGATAGAGAACTGAATATCTTTTTTCATATTAATCAGCCAAACCTGTATACAAAAGGCGAGTGCGATTTGGTATTGGAGCTACCAGATAGTATTTGTCAGAAAAAGTGCCAAGCACTGCAAGCAATGCCATCTCAGACGGTAGATATGATGAAAAAATTTTCGGTCGAATACATTTGCCGTGCTTTCGCAGACGAGTATTTCGTTTTAGCGGATCATGAACACACGAACTAAATCGGAGTTTTCTTGAAGCCAATCAAGTAACCGATGTAGCTAAAAACTAAATGCAGGCCAAAGTAGAGGATACCGACACGTAATATGTCGCTTAGACTCAAACTGACAAATGGTACCACAGCCAGCAATCCGCCGATTATGTAATCAATCTGGTCGAATGGGAACCACTTCTCCCCCGGTTTGACGCCGACTTGGCGTTTGAAAAAGCTTTCGATAGCGTCACCAGCTAGGGCGCCGAAGCCCAGTGCTGCAGTACTAAGTAGAATGAATGACGTTGATTCGACACTATAGGTTATAACCCGATATTGAATGAATCCAACAAGAGCTGCAATGAGTGTGCCAAAGACAAGACCACGCCAGGTTTTGTTGGCGCCAAAAAGCGGTTTGCCGCGATACGTTTTACCGAAATCGATTGGTGTGTTCCAGCGCTTGAGACCTGGCAGGCGACAGGCGAACAGGGGCGCCGCATTAGCTATGCCAGCCGGCAAAAAGAACCAAAACGCTGCCCACCACTCACTCATTTTTCTGCTCCTCGTTTTCTGACCTTTTTCTTAAGGCGGTTCAGCTTGGGATAGAGCAAGGCGCGAACACTCGGGCGACCAGTCATTGGAACTCCGTTGTCCATCAGACCGAGCAGTGTGTCTTTGGCTGGCATCGCACTGACCGTCGTATACGTCGCCCCAAGGCCTTGAAAGCCATGTGCATCGCTGCTGGCAGCGCCAATTTTGCCATTGAGCCTTGTCCATACGACGGCTTGCTCGCTCTTGTTTTGAAAAAATGCTCGCCCGTTACAAATTTCGATAATATCGATATGATCAACCAACTCATCGAGTATCGCTGGATGCAGGCCTTTGCGAACAGTTTCGAAAGGGTGTGGGATGTATACGATGCCGCCCTGATCTTTGATGGCACGTATAGTTTCCTGCGGCGTGAGGCCGGGTCTAATGGGCTCGGTCAGGTACAAGCCAATAATTTCACCGGCCGAGGTCATAATTTCTTCCCCGACGATGATTGCACCAGGGAGCTTTTGCTGCATCTCGAGTGCGAAATCAATACGGTTGTGGTCTGTGATGGCGATAGCATCGAGGGCTTTGGAGCTAATTACCTTATGGTATTGTTCAGCGGTGATGCTACCGTCAGGCGAAGCCACAGAGTGAGTATGCAAATCAATTTTATGCACGGGCAGGCTCCCAAGCCAAATATGTTCGATGGATTACACTCATGATAGTTTTCGGGTTATCTTGATGAGGCGTTCGAAGGCGGTGTAGGTTGA
>CAZNIN010000022.1:3905-7374 GCA_964573155.1 uncultured Candidatus Saccharibacteria bacterium
CTATGTTGACGAGCGCAAAAGCGGCGCCGGTGTAGAGTAGGACTTCTTTCATCCGATCAGTGCTGGCATCGAGAAGCATACCGGCACTGCCAGCTTTTTTCTGTAAACGGGCCAGGGCACCGTCTAGGGCATCGAACAGCCCAAAGACAACGAGTAATAACGCTGCATATCCAAAGTACCCCTGTGCTATAAACCATGCGATTGGTACATGCATGAACAAGCCGGTCAAGGTGATGAAGTTAGGTGTAATCCGGCCGCCGCTCACGTCATTGAGCGTTTTGGCGATCCTGTTCATAAATGACCGCACTGCGTCGCGAACCGCGTCGAGGAATGCATCTAACGCTTTCATTGAAGACTATTATAAGCTATCAGACGGAAAAATTATGCAAGGACAGAGGTGATTTACGCGTGCTGCTACAATAAGGCCATGTCAACCAAAAATAGATTCGGAAAAATATCAGCGGCATATCGACCGGCTTTTATCGCACTGCTAGCGGCGAATGGCGTGACACTGCTGCTGTTCATACTACGCTCAGCAGAGTCACAGACCGATCGCTATTGGTTCCTAGTTTGGAATTTGTTCCTTGCCTGGTTGCCGTTACTGTTTGCCTGGGGATTGGTAAAACGTTTGCAGACCTCTGCTTGGTTGAGTTGGCAAAACGTAGGTCTTTCGCTGTTGTGGCTTGGTTTTTTGCCAAACAGTTTTTATCTGACTACCGATCTTATTCATCTGCACGAAACTGGTGAAGTGAGTTTACTGTACGACATCGTGATGTTTTGTTCGTTTATTTTCAACGCTCACATTCTTGGTTTTATGAGCCTGTATCTTGTACATCGTGAATTGGTTCGGCGGTTTGCATATTGGAAGGCGTATCTCGGTATTGCTGGCGTGCTCTTGGCTTGTGGTTTTGCTATTCATTTGGGGCGCAGCCTGCGTTGGAATAGCTGGGATGTGCTCATTAATCCAGCTGGGATACTGTTTGACTTGTCGGACCGAGTGGTGAATCCGGCAGCACATCCGCAATCGTTTGTGACGACAGTGACGTTTTTTTTGCTCCTCATGAGTACCTACGCGGTGATTTGGGAGTTATCGCAGGCGCTTGAAAGCAAGCGTAAGTAGCAAAAACCGCCTAACAGGGGTAAAATAGGTTTAATGAAAGATACGCTTACTCAGGCCGTTCAGGCCGCTTGCCAAGAGTTGTTCAATGTCGAAGTGAAGATTGAGCTGACGCGACCGGATGAACAATTTGGTGATTTTGCGACCAATGCAGCCCTGCAGCTTGCAAAAAAAGTAGGTAAAGATCCTCGTACAGTAGCAGAATCGCTGGCACTTATACTTCGTGACAAGCTATCAGACGAAGTGGTCGACATCATGGTTGCCGGTCCTGGGTTTTTAAATATTAAACTTTCCGATCAGGCGCTTGTGACACTTGCGGACGAGAAGCAGCGCCAGACTATGACCGGACAAAAAGTCATTGTTGAGTATTCTGATCCCAACCCGTTCAAGCCGCTGCACGCCGGACATCTATACACGACACTAGTTGGTGATATGATCGCACGGCTTGTGGAAAATGCTGGAGCTGAAACAATCAGAATAAACTATGGCGGTGACGTAGGTCTGCATGCTGGTAAGTGCATGTGGGCAATTATCAAACAGCTAGGTGGCGAGTTACCGGCAAAATTACATGAGGTCTCCGAAGCAGAGCGACCAGCTTGGCTCGGTGCCCGGTATGTTGAGGGTAATAGCGCTTATGAGGATGACGAAGCGGCAAAGCAAGAAATAGTCGCCGTGAACAAACGCGTATATCAACTGCATGCTGAGAGTGACAAAGATTCACCATTTGCACAAATTTACTGGACTTGCCGGCAATGGAGCTACGATTACTTCGCCGAGCTCTACAAGCAACTGCAGGTCATGTCGTTTGATCGCTACATACCGGAAAGTGAAGTTACGCAGCTTGGAATACAGACGGTTCAGGAGCAGCTAAAAAAGGGCGTTTTTGAAGAGAGCGAAGGCGCGGTTATTTTCGATGGTGAAAAAATTGGCCTGCACAAGCGTGTGTTTATCAATTCCGAAGGGTTGCCGACCTATGAAACCAAAGACGTGGGTTTAAGCCTGACCAAATGGCAGGATTATCGGTTCGATGAGTCGATTATCATCACCGCTAATGAACAGGCACAATATATGCAAGTGGTGATTGCCGCCATTAAACAGTTCGCTTCCGAACCGGCCGAGCGAACACGTCACCTGACGCATGGTGTGGTTAAGCTCCAAGGCGGGGTAAAGATGAGTAGTCGTAAAGGCAACGTAGTGACGGCTCTGGAAATCCTTGAGGCGGCCCGGGAGGCTGGGCTCGAAACTGGCACCAGTCCGAACGAGAGTACAATACTGGCAGCCGTGAAGTATGCCTTCGCCAAAAGCCGAGTCGGTGGCGATATTATTTATGATCCAAAAGAATCAATTGCGCTCGAAGGCAACAGTGGACCTTACTTGCAGTACGCTCACGCAAGGGCGAGGAGTATTATGGCAAAGGCGGGCGAGCAAAAAGATATTTCAATCAAAGATTTGCAGCCAGATGAACGATCACTGTTACGTAAAATGAGTGAATTTGTCGAAGTGGTCGAAAAGGCGACCACCGAACTCATGCCGCATCACATCTGCACATACCTCTACGAATTAGCGCAGGCATTCAACAGATTTTACGAAAAAAACCGTGTCATCAACGATCCACGGCAGGACGTAAGATTGCAGCTTGTCGCCAGTTATGCTGATACGCTAAAAAAAGGGTTACAGCTTCTTGGTATCCACGCTCCTGACAGCATGTAGCGTGCTGGCGGGTGTATACTATGGCAAAACCTAAAGGAGACGCCGCATGGCTACGACCAATACATCGTCAAATAGAAAACCAACCAGAGCAAAGACAGCTGCGATCCGGGCAGCACGTCTGAAAGAAACGAGAGCTGGCGGTGCCTTGAGTGGCTTCATGGATTTTGTCCGCAAGCAAGGAGTTGTCGGCTTGGCGGTTGGTCTGGCCATCGGTACACAAGCTGGAATTTTGGTCAAAGACATCGTCTCGAGCGTCATTACACCGATAGTTGACCTGCTGGTTGGCAAAGGGGGACTCGAGGGCCTTACCTGGTACGTGAAGGTCGGAGACAGGGATGCGCTTTTTAATTTCGGTTTGCTGATAGATTCGCTTATCAAATTCATGGCGGTCGCGCTTGTTATATATTTCGTTGTCATGGGCCTGAAGCTCGATAAACTAGACAAGAAGAAGGAGTAGTCTATGCAGCTGACTGACGAAGAGTGGCGTCAACGACTTACGCCCGAGCAGTATGCTGTGCTTCGTCAGAAGGGGACGGAAGCACCGTTTTCCGGTGAGCTGCTACATAATGATACGCCTGGAGAATATTATTGTGCTGCTTGCGGCAATCTATTGTTCAAAAGCGATACGAAGTATGAGTCGGA
>CAZNIN010000022.1:7474-9670 GCA_964573155.1 uncultured Candidatus Saccharibacteria bacterium
CCTTCAGGGTAGCGAATGATAAAGCCATATGTATAAGCATTTGCGGCGACCCACTTGCCCTCGGTCGTATTGCCAAAGCAATCCTCTATGCCGCATCCACCACCGCCAACATCCATAGACAGTCCTGTTTGGTGTTCGCTGTGGCCAGGCTTTGCGCTCTGTGTGTCGGCGACGGCCTGCCCATAGGTAGCAACTTCGCGTGAGTAAACCGTTTGCTGGGTTTGATACGAACGGTAGCCGCTGAGCGGCTGGATACTCAGCCCGTCCGCTGCTGCGGCTTTTATCATATCCTGAAGTGCAGCTGCAGCTTCTTGCCTCATTAATTGTCCGTTTCCGGTATCGACCAGATCGTTTGGGGCGTAATCGATGGGGCTGAGCGGTCGAGATTTGTTCGCCACTACCCAGATGCTAGCCGCTTCGTTTGTCGGGTACTTTTTCTTATCAAACTCTGGTTTTACATGTGGCGCTTTGGTGGCAGTGGAGGTAGGCTGGTGCGATCTGTCTGGCTGCTCTGTGGGGTTCTCATTTTTGCCGAACGCAAAGATAACACTAGCGATTAGCAGAAGTGCGATCGCTAGCAAGAATGGTTTGTATTTTTTTGGTTGAAGCATTACGAAGACTAGTATATCGACAAGACGCCGGTTTGCGAAAAGGTGCGCTATAATGGTAAACAATGACAGATCGTAATACCATTCCAACCAGGTTGTTGTGGGTGGATTTGGAAATGACCGGCCTGGAGCCGGCCAAAGACGTTTTGCTGGAAATCGCCGTTGAGATAACAGATTTCAACTTCAAGACTTTGGCTAGCTACGAAGCACGCATCAAGCAGAGGCGCGACGTTGTGGTTGACCGCATGCAAAAGAATATCTGGTGGCGCGATTTTCCTGAGAACCGTGATGATTTTTTGGATAAGCTTGATGAAGGTAAGCCTCTCGCAGAGGTTGAGAAGGATATGATTACTCTCGTAGAGGAGCACTTCAAGGGCGAACTGGCTGTGTTGGCAGGGAATTCTATTTATAACGATCGACTATTCTTAAAGCAGTGGATGCCGACGCTCGATCTCAAGTTGCACTATCGTATGCTTGACGTCAGTAGCTTCAAAATACTTATGCAGGGCAAATACGGGCAAGTGTTCGAAAAAGACTCGACACACCGCGCTTTTGACGATATTCAGGCCTCGATTGCTGAGTTGCAGCATTATCTGGAGTGGTTTAAAAAACATGACTAAGCTGCGTGCCGTATTGTTCGATTTGGACGGTACGTTACGTGATAGCAGAGAAGTGATTAATCCGGCTATAGAACATGCCCTGAATAGTCACGGGGTGCACGCTGGTCCTGAGGCTATTGCGCCGTATGCACACAGTCTGCGTGCAGTGCACCGAGCGCTCGCCCCAGAAGATGTGCCGTACACTGTCTTAGAAGAAGCGTACGATCAGAGCGTCCAGGAGAGATTCCACCTGGTCAAGCTATACGAACATGTCCCAGAGACACTTGAGTGGCTACAAGGCCATGGCTACCTCATCGGGATGGTCAGCTCTGGTCGACGAGCAAGAGATTACCTCAAGCAAGAATCATTGATTGATTATTTTGACGTCGTGATTGGCGGCAATGACGTAAGAGAACTAAAACCCCATCCGGAGGCGGTTTTGGCCGCCCTTGGTGCGCTCGCGTGTCTGCCAGAAGAAGCTGCCATGGTCGGTGATCTCGCTGCAGACGTTATTGCGGGGCAGTCAGCAGGAGTGGCAACTACCATTGGGCTGACGCATGGATTCGGTAGTGAGCAGATGCTTCGAGAGGCTGGTGCCGACTATATTATTGCGTCTCTTGACGAATTGCCAGGTACTTTGGCGATAGTTGAACACGCATGATCTATACAAGGTAACAATATTGCGATAATTCATCAAATATAGTATAATACATACATTATATGGGAGTTTTTTGATGCCGCATGCGCATGAAGTTTTTGGGGTGGAACCACAAAATCGATACCAGGTAGCCCACGACGGTCTGGCAGCCAGCCTCGACAGGATCTTAGAGTTTGCTACAGAAAGCTTGCCAGCTGATGGAGAACGGTGGAAAAAAGCCGAAGATATTGCTTTTGAGTCTATCCATCAATTTTCTGATGTCTATGGTATTGGCACCGATGAAGACGGTATGCAGCAGCGCCTTGATTTCACCAGGGCACTCAATACGAAG
>CAZNIN010000023.1:0-9659 GCA_964573155.1 uncultured Candidatus Saccharibacteria bacterium
AGTAAAAGGAGGGCAAACCATGATAGAAAAACTCGACATTACTGGGGTGCATATGGATGTAGACAAGAAGCTACACGATTATGTGGTCAAAAAGATCGGCAAGCTCGACCGTTACATGCCGCGCCATGCCCGTAAGAGTGTCCATGCGGAAGTATTTCTGAAAGAACAGATGATTAAAAAGAAAAAAGCATGCATGGCCGAGGTCACAATTCGTTTACCGAAAGGTAACGTGACAGCCAAAGAGTCGACTATGAACATCTACGCGGCTGTTGATATTGTTGAGGCGAAACTGAAGAATCAAATCAAAAAATACAAAGATGCACACAGCACATTGCGCTTGCACCGTCGGGTGATACGCCGTCTCCGCCGAGCCCCTCAAGACGTCTAAAAAGTCTCGAATTGTCAAAAATACGTTTAGACCTCAATACCTCTATGAGGTACAATAGTTTCATTGCAGTTATATCTGATGACCTGATAGGGAGGTTCCTCTAAGTGAAGAAAGTCTTTAAACGTGTTCTGGGCGATCCACAAATCCGAACTTTGAAACGACTCAAAAAACGCGTTCGCGATATAAATGCCCTCGAGCCTAAGTACAAGAAACTTACTGACAAAAAACTAGCAGAGCAAACGGCTAAATTGAAAAAACGGCTTGAAAAAGAGTCATTGGACGCGATTTTGCCTGATGCTTTTGCACTAGTGCGAGAAGCCGCTTCTCGCACACTCGGCCAGCGACATTTCGACGTGCAGCTGATTGGCGGTATGGCGCTTCATGAAGGCAATGTAGCCGAAATGAAAACTGGTGAAGGAAAGACCCTGGTGGCAACTGCGCCGGTTTATTTGAACGCTTTGACCGGCAAAGGTGTGCACGTTGTTACAGTGAACGATTATCTGGCGCAGCGTGACGCAGGTTGGATGGGTCAAGTGTATGATTTTTTGGGATTAAGTGTCGGTGTAATAATACCTGACCAGTCGTTTATTTTTGACCCCAAATTCAAAAATGAAAATCATGACGATCCTCGCATGCAACACCTCCGACCTTGCACTCGCCAAGAAGCCTATGCGGCTGATATTACATATGGCACAAACAACGAATATGGCTTTGACTATCTACGTGACAACATGGTGCGAGAACAAGATCAGTTGCGCCAGCGTGAACTGCACTACGCTATTGTCGACGAAGTTGACTCTATTTTGATTGACGAAGCTCGCACGCCGCTCATTATCTCGGCACCAAGTGTGACAAGCGGCGCGGCTTACGCGCAGTTTAGTAAAGTGGTGCGCAATCTAAAACGTGATGAACATTATGAGGTTGATGAGAAGCGCAAAGCAGTCGTCTTGACTGATGAGGGAGTCGATAAGGTTGAGAAGATTCTTGGTATAAAGAACCTGTATGGTGTCGACAATATCCGCACTATTTACCATCTAGAACAGGCACTAAGGGCACAGGCATTATTCAAGCGCGACAAGGACTATGTCGTGACAAAAGAGGGCGAAGTAGTCATTGTTGATGAATTTACCGGTCGTCTGTTGGCTGGCCGTCGCTATAACGAAGGTCTTCACCAAGCTATCGAAGCCAAAGAGGGCGTTGATGTCCAGGAGGAGTCGATGACGCTCGCGACGATTTCGTTCCAGAATTACTTCCGTTTGTACGAGAAACTTGCCGGTATGACTGGTACGGCAGCTACCGAAGCCGAGGAATTCCACCAGATTTATAAGCTTGATGTCATTGAAATACCGTCGAACAGACCAGTGGTTCGCGATGACCGCCCAGACCGTATTTATCGAACTGAGGCTGGTAAGTTTAAAGCTATCGCACGCGAGATAAAGGAATTGCACGAAAAGGGCCAGCCTGTGCTGGTCGGCACGGCTACTATCGAGAAAAACGAAGTGCTGGATAAATTACTTACCAAAGAAAAGATACCGCATCAAATGCTCAACGCCAAAAACAATGAACGTGAGGCGTCGATTGTAGCTAAAGCTGGAGAAAAGGGTGCAGTGACGTTGGCGACCAACATTGCTGGTCGTGGTACGGACATCGTGTTGGGCGAAGGTGTTAAAAAGCTGGGCGGTCTACACGTGATTGGTACAGATCGAAACGAGTCTCGCCGTGTTGATAACCAGCTCCGTGGTCGTTCCGGTCGCCAGGGCGATCCAGGTTCCAGCCAGTTCTTTGTGAGTACCGAAGACGATTTGATGCGAATCTTTGGTGGTGAACGAATTGCTGGAATCATGAACCGCTTGGGCGTGGATGATGATGTGCCTATCGAGAACCGGGTTATTAGCAAATCGCTTGAAGGCGCTCAGAAAAAAGTTGAGGGATATAACTTTGATGCACGCAAAAATGTCGTGCAGTACGATGACGTGATGAATCGCCACCGCAAAGCAACGTATGCCATGCGTCGGGAGATATTGATGCAGGCTGAGATTCAAAAGCGCATCAAGTTATTTATCGAGGAAGAGGCCAAGGCTCTGGCTAGTTCGCCGCAACTGCTTAGCGACGATTTCGAAACTATTGTCACTGAAGTATTTCCATTTGATGAAAGTACTCTGGACAGATTGTTTGACACAGAGTCAGACAGGTTCGGTGAAGTTCTGGTGCAGGAGGCCATAGAGCTCTATCGCGGTCGCGAAGCTGCCTTCACACCAGAAATTATGCGCAAGGTTGAGCGTGATGTGTATCTGCAGATTCTTGATAATCTCTGGATGCAACATCTCGAGAACATGGACCACTTGCGGGAAGGTATTCACTGGATTAGTGTTGGTCAACGTGACCCACTAGTGGAATACCGTCGCCAGGCTCAGCGTATGTTTGAGGAGATGCAGGTTACGCTCAGGCATGACGTCGTACGCACATTATTCCATGCCGAACCTGTAGAACTTGATCGGACAGTTGAAACAGAACTGACTAGGGCGGCGCGTAAGTCAGTTGATAACGCTGATACGATTACCGAGGGAGAAGAATTTCACGAGACCGACTTCGTGCCACGTAGTGCCGAAGCTGAGGTGCAGAAGAAAGCAGCCGTCAAGCGCAAGAAAGCACGCAAGCAAGAACGCCAGCGAAAATCAAAAGCCAAAAGCCGTAAGCGGAAGTAATCTCGATGAAACATACGGTTCACGAAGTTTCTCTTAAAAATGGCGCCAAAGGTCTGTTTATTCACGTACCAGATGCGACGGTCATGACTTTTGAGATAAACTTTCGGGCGGGTGAATATTTGGTTGAGCCGGAAAAATGGGAAACACCTCATCTCATGGAGCATGTGCTGCTAGGTGCGAATGAGCTGCTGCCAAAAGCCCGACTTTTTCAAGCCGAGTTCGAAAAAAATGGTGCTTATAGCAATGCGAGCACCGGCAGTTATGACATCACTTATGAAGCCGAATGTGCCGATTTTGAATGGGATCGAATAGTCGATTTGTTACTTATTGCAATCACCAAGCCGCTATTTTTGGAGGAAGAGTTCGAGGCGGAGTTTGGGAATGTGCGTGAGGAGCTGAGCGCTCGGAGCAATAGTCATTTTCGTCATTTGAGTCTGGCGCTTCGCCAAGCTTATGGATTCAAGGTCAAGGTCGACCAGGAGCGATTGCTATTGATGGATAACGTCGATATCCATGATATTCGTGCTCACTATATCAGTACGCATACCGCAAAGAACTTACGATTTGTTATCGGTGGAAATCTGCCGGCCGAACGACGCAAAATCATCAAAAATCTTATGGAAAACATTGAGCTGCCGGATGGTGAAGAGCGCCTAGAGCTGCCACATGAGTCACCAATTACACTGAAGAAACCGCTGTATATCGTAAACGATACTATCGATAACGTCTATTTCTATATCGATACATTTATGCGTCGTCGGATGGAGGAGTCGGAGACGGATGCGCTAAGTCTTATTAATACTATGTTAACCGAGACACTATACTCGCGGATTCTCGGTACGGCTCGTGAACGTGGACTGGTTTATGGTATGAGTTCCGGCTATGGACAGACCAAAGACAGTAGTAACTGGTGGTTTGGTGCGCAGGTGATGCCCAAGAACGCACCGGCACTATTTAGGATTATAGAAAATGAACTTCAGGCGGTTTTCGAAGGCAACATTATCGATCAGGATGTTGTTAGTGCTAAGCAATATGCACTTGGCCGATATCAGCGAAGTGGTCAGACGGTTGGTGGTACTGTCGGTGGCTACAGCAGCCGGTACTTCTTTGATGAAGAAGTTGAGGATTACTACAAAATACCAGAACGTATCGAAGCGGTAACCAAAGAGCGCATTATTGAAATTACGCGCGCGCTATTTAGTGAAAATATTAGCGGCATGGGTGCTCTCGGTAACTGTGGTGAGGAATTTGTCCGCGATCTACATGAACAAATCAAGCCTCTCTGGTCAAAACAATAGAGTGCAAAATAAATAAACAAAGTTATTTTGCATAAGCGGTACGTATGCAATAAAATAAGTGACAAATCATTTACGTTAGAAAGGAAAAACAAAAATGCCACCTCAAAATGACCCGGCTGCAAACCCAGGTACTGTCGGTGATGGTGAAAATATCACTATTGGCGCAAGTCCTACCGGACAAGGCCAGCCGGACCAAGTTGTAAGCCCGCCGCCAGCACCAGTGGCGACACCAAGCACAGACGTGCAGCCTAGTGTTGTGGCCGCATCACAACCGGTGGCTCCGGAGATAGGCGCAGCTGCGTCAGCAGGGGTGTCGGGCATGGATACATCGACCAGCACTGAAGTGACGACTACACAAGCGTCACCGCAAAGCGTTCCGCAGCCAAACCCTGTGCCGGCCGTAGGAGCCCCCGCGCCAAATATATCTTCTCCTCAGCCTGTTGTGGCCGCTCCGCCTGATCCTGGTGTTGCGCCCGTTAGTCCACCACCGGAGCATACTACAGTTGTCCATGCCGGAGGCGTCGACACATTGCCAGCTCCTGCAGATGGTGGAAACAAAAAGAAATTACTCATATTTGGTATCGTAGGTGTCGCTGTTCTGGGCATAATCATTGCTGCCATTATATTCTTACCAAAGTTGCTGGGCGGCATAAAACTAGAGGCCTACTCGACCGATGATTACTCGCTTCAGGTGCCGGCTGAATATGAGAAAAATACTGAGGATGAGGGATACACGGCATTTGACGAAAAGGACGACAAAAAGACTCGCTCACGCGTTATCGTGGCGTATGAAAAGTTTCCAAAGGAACTGACTGAAAGCCAGAAAGACATGCTATTCACGACAGCAAAGAGCGCTTTACAGGGTCAAATAGACCAATCATTCACAGGCTCTGAACATAAAGCAAAAAACCCTTCATTGGAGGAGACTGAATACAAGGGCGAAAAAGCTCTGGAGATTTCATCTGACGTTGTTGATGAAGACGACAAGGTTGTCGGCAAGCTAAAGATGGTATTTGTTGTCGAAACCAAGGCGGTCTACATGGTAGGAGTAGTAGCGCACGAAACTGATCCGGGCTTGCAAAAAAAGATGGACACCATCATAAATTCATTCGAAGTTAAATAGTAAAGCGTGTATCCTGTAGGATATGCAGAAACTAGTTAAACAGGCCGAGGAATTGCGGGACGCAATCGCGTCGGCAGCCGCAAAACTCCGTATTGACGAGAAGTACAAAGAGCTCCAAAAGCTAGAAGAGCAGATTGCCAATCCTTCCTTTTGGCAAGACACGGCAACAGCACAAAGAATTACGAAAGAACGTTCAAAGCTTGAGACGGTGACCACCCCTTGGGTTGACTTACAACGCGAGGTGCGTGAGGTCATAGAGTTAACAGCACTAGATGATGAATCTTTGGCCGATGACTTGACTGCTCACCTAAATGTACTCGAAAGCAGATACGAGACGCTCAAGCAGCAGTTGAAGTTTTCTGGTCCGTTTGATGATCATGATGCTATCTTAAGTATCCACGCTGGAGCTGGGGGTACCGATGCGCAGGACTGGGCGCAAATGTTGTTACGTATGTATGTTCGTTGGTCAGAAGGGCACGGGTATGATGTCAAGACAGTCGATGAATCTGCCGGTGAAGAAGCTGGTATCAAAAGCGTTACCTTGGAAGTGAGTGGTGAATTCGTTTTCGGCAAGCTCAAGAGTGAGCATGGCGTACATAGGCTCGTCCGACTTAGTCCGTTCAATTCTGATAATCTCCGCCAAACCAGCTTTGCCAAAGTTGAAGTAGTGCCAAAGATAGATAAGCCAGATGAAATTGAAATTGACGAAAAGGATCTGAAAATAGACGTGTATCGCAGTGGTGGGCATGGTGGACAAAGTGTCAATACAACTGACAGCGCAGTCCGTGTGACGCATGTGCCTACGGGCATTGTGGTGGCGATTCAAAACGAGAGAAGTCAGCTTCAGAACAGGGAAACTGCATTAACGATCCTGCGATCCAAGCTCGCACAGCTGCAGTTGGAGCAGCATGCAGAGAGACTCTCCGAGCTAAAAGGGCCGAATGAACAGGCTGCTTGGGGCAACCAGATTCGCAGCTATGTACTGCATCCGTATAAGCAAGTGAAAGATCTTCGCACACGCCACGAAACATCAGATCCCGACGCAGTTCTGGACGGCAAACTTGATGATTTTATCGATGCCTATCTGGAATTTTCTCTAGGCGGCAACTAACCAGAAAGCTATCCAAGCACAAGGGGTTTTGGTATACTGGCATGGTACATGATTCTTCTGGACAGGGTAACCAAAGTCTATAACCGCAGCAATACGGCGCTTGACCGAATTTCTTTGCATGTGCAGCAAAAAGAATTTGTAATTATCATCGGCACAAGCGGTGCCGGCAAGTCGACGTTGCTTAAGCTTTTGACTAGGGAAGAACGACCAACTTCGGGCAAGATTGTCATCGGCGGGCTGGATTACGATAAGCTCAAAGACCGCGATATTCCGTTACTTCGCCGTAAAATTGGCGTTGTGTTTCAGGACTTCAAATTGCTGCCAAACAAGACGGTGTTTGAAAACGTGGCATTCGCACTTGAAATCGTGGGCTTTGGAAACAAAGAGATTGATCGCACAGTGCCTCGGGTACTGGATATAGTAGGTCTAAAAGGTAAGGAAAGTCGCATGCCGGCTGAACTATCGGGTGGCGAACGTCAGCGCGTAGCAATTGCCCGTGCAATTGTTCGCCAGCCAAAAATTCTGATAGCAGACGAGCCGACCGGTAATCTTGACCCAAAGCATGCATGGGATGTTATAAAAGTTCTCGAAAAGATTAATCGCTACGGTACGACCGTAATCCTCACCACGCACAACCAAGAGATCGTTAACAAACTCAAGCGCCGCGTGGTAACTATCCAAGGCGGACGAGTCGTTAGCGACCGAGCTAACGCAGAATACAATAAAGGGCTGACAAAGTAGGACCTGCATGAATCATTGGTTTATTACACAGTGGCGAATCCTCAAGACTGGCGCACAGAACTTCGTGCGGAACTTAACACTTGCCATAGCGGCAATGGCGGTGATGGTGATCACCCTTACTATTATTCTGTTTTCGGTTGTCGCAAACGAAACGTTTAACCATACTGTTTCGCAACTGACCGACCGTATAAACGTCTCTGTTTATTTGAAGGACTCAGTGGCTGCTGATGATGACCAGCGGGTAAAATTTATGGAAGACATCAAACGCGTAGAGAACGTCAAGGAAGTTGAGTATGTGTCCAAAGACGAAGCTCTGGAGCAATTCCGGGAAGACAGCTCAAACAGTCCTGATCTACTCAGCGCCCTGTCCCAGACCGACAATCCGTTACCAGCAAGCTTCAAGATTTGGCCTGAGAACCCTAACAATATGAATCCGATTAGAGAATTCTTGGAAAAACCCGAAGTAAAGGCTCTGCAGTCCGAAGAGACGTCATATTCCGGAGACCGCCGCGCTGCAATTGATCGAATAACGCAGGCAACGGAATTTATTCGTCAAGCTGGAATAGTCGGCATTGTTATCTTCATGATTGTGTCGGTGATGATTATTTTCAACACTATTCGTATGGCGATTTTCAATCGCAGGGAAGAATTACAAATTATGCGTCTGCTTGGCGCCAGTACGTGGTATATCCGTGGTCCATTTGTGGTCGAAACAGTGTTGTATGGTGTAATCTCGGCTATGATTTCGGTGGTGATATGTAATTTCTTGTTCGTAGGTGCGGCTACGGCGTTCGAAGCTACGAGCTTGGGTGTCCTTGATATAAACTTTGCGGGCAATTATTTCAAAAAGCATTACCTTATTATTTTGACTGCACAGCTGGTGATTGGTATACTCATCGGTGCCGCATCGTCTGTCATTGCTACACGGCGTTATCTCAAATTCAAGACCTCGAAATAAACATCTCTATTTTCAAACATTACTTATAACAAGGGAGGGCATTCTAGTTATCGCATCACATTAAACACTGGAAAATCATTTTGCGCCGGAGAGGGTCAGCCAGAGGTTGCCGTGTGCACATTCTAGTCAACATAAGTGAGAACTCTATAGACAATTTATGATACGCCATGATATATTTGAGGGGACGAAAGTCAAACAAAAACTACAAAAAATGAAACATAAAGTAACTTTTGCTCAGAAGTTTGTTTTAGTGGCCCTTGCTGCGGTATTCGTGGCAGGCTCACTTGGTTCGCCGCTTGCGCTGGCGGATGAATTCGACGAACAGATAAATCGGTTGCGTGCCGAAAATCAGCAAAAGCAAGAAACGCAGAATAATCTTCAGGTTAAAGCGAAGAGTTTTGAAGAAAGAATCGGAGAGCTAAGAGCACAAATTGGTGGTCTCGAGAAGCAAATTAATGAAGATAAGGCCAAGAGCGAAAAGCTGAAGGCTCGAATCGTCGAAGCCGAGAAAGAGCTCAAGAAACAACGATCACTACTCTCTGAAAACCTCAGGGCAATGTATCTTGAGGGCGAAATTTCAACTATCGAAATGCTGGCCAGCAGCAAAGACTTGCATGAATTTGTCGACAAAGAGCAATATCGAAACAGCGTCAAAGACAAGATCGCTTCAACGATGCAACAAATAGACTCGCTAAAGAAAGAGCTCAAAAGCAAGCGCCAGCGTCTGGATCAAACCATCGCTGACCTTCAGAAACGACAGGCAAGCCTAGATGACCAGCGTGCGGAAGTTGCTCATTTGCTCAGTATGAACACGGCTCAGCGCAACAAGATTACGTCGGAGATAAACAGTAATAATTCTGAAATATCTCGGTTGCGTGCCGAGCAGGCCGCAGCTAACGCAGCACTATTTGGCGGTGGCGGTGGTTACACGGTTGGTCCAGACACAAGCGGTTATCTTGGATGGGTGATCAGTAATTACGGCAACGTCCATTTTCCAAACGAAATCGCTGATTCATGGGGTATGTATTTGCGCCAGTGTGTCAGTTATACCGCATGGCGGGTCGCTAATGACGGAAAGCATATGCCGTACTGGGGCGGCCGCGGAAACGCAAACCAGTGGGATGACAATGCACGGGCCGAAGGTATTCCGGTTAATAACTCACCAAGGCGCGGCGCTATCGGTGTCAGCAATGCCGGCTATTACGGACATGTTGTGTACGTCGAAGGTGTTAATGCGAACGGCACCATAAACATCAGTCAGTACAATGCTGACTGGAGCGGAACCTACAGCGTGGCTTACAACGTCAACCCTGGTAAATTCGTCTACATACACTT
>CAZNIN010000024.1:0-8261 GCA_964573155.1 uncultured Candidatus Saccharibacteria bacterium
TACACGCTGTACTTCGCGAGCCACGTTGTAGTGATCGTCACCAACGATTTCGGCATCCAGGATAGTCGAACTGGAGTCGAGTGGGTCAACGGCCGGATAGAGACCGAGCTCGGTCAACGCACGGTTCAGCACAATCGTCGAGTCAAGGTGAGCAAAGGTCGTAGCTGGGGCTGGGTCGGTTAGGTCGTCAGCGGGCACGTACACAGCCTGCACAGAGGTAATGGAACCCTTGCGAGTCGAAGTAATACGTTCCTGCAAGGCACCCATTTCCTGCGCCAGGTTTGGCTGGTAGCCCACGGCTGACGGCAGGCGACCAAGCAGGGCGGATACTTCAGCACCAGCCTGCGTAAATCGGAAGATATTGTCAACGAACAATAGCACGTCGTTGCCCTTATCGCGGAAGCCCTCGGCGATAGTTAGACCCGAAAGACCAACACGCAGACGAGCTCCTGGTGGTTCATTCATCTGACCGAAGACAAGCGATGTCTTATCAAGTGTGCCAGAATCTGCCATTTCGTGGTACAAGTCATTACCTTCACGAGTACGTTCACCAACACCTGCAAAGACCGAGTAGCCACTGTGGAATTTGGCAATGTTATTTATAAGTTCCTGGATCAGAACCGTCTTGCCGACACCAGCACCACCAAATAGACCAACCTTACCGCCTTTGGTGATCGGAGCAATCAAGTCGATAACCTTAATGCCTGTCTCCAGAATCTCAACGTCACCAGACTGATCAATAAGTGGTGGTGGATCCTTGTGAATCGGAGCTGTGTTTTTGAATGTGCCACCCTTACCGTCAATAGGCTCACCGGTAACGTTGAACATTCGACCTAATGTTTCTTCGCCAATCGGGACACTAATCGCTGCACCCGTGTCGATGACCTCAGCACCACGCTCCAGACCATCAGTGCTGCCGAGTGCAATAGCCCTGACGGCTGATTCGCTCAAGTGTTGAGCAACCTCAAAAACCAGTTTCTTACCATCAAGCTCGGTTTCAAGTGCATTATAAATTGCCGGCAGATTATCCTTTGGAAAATCTACGTCCACAACCACGCCAACAATCTGAGCGATCTTTCCTTTTACTTGTTCTTTCGTTGCTGTTGCCATTATTGCTCCTTCGTATCCATTTCTGATTGCGTTATAACATCCTGACTGCCAAACTCACCGTCATCTGGAAAAATATCCGAACCGACTATGCTAGCAGCATCATACTCGACTGCGTCACGATATGCTTCGACGTTTTCATAATTCTCCATCGTCATTATGCTACGCTCCTTTCATGCAGCTGCCGCACAACGTCAGGCGTCACTCCAAGTTCAGCAGCTGCGACAATATCACGCGCATATTCGACGGCTGTCGCCTCCTGAAATTGCTTCAAACTCATTCCTTCGTATGGTCCGGTAAACTCTGGTTCTGCCATTCTTCCTAATTTTATATCAGAGAAAAGAGTACCAATTATATACACGCTAGCCACACGAGCCGTACGTTCCGCAACCCTCTCGTCGAGCCTTACCGCAAATCCATCCTGCACTCTGGCGACTCTCATATTCTGTATCCTAGCCGTTGATGCCATGGCCGCTTCTCCTATTCGATACTTGGATAAACGCTCCTCAATATCGCCTGCTTCGGGGGATATGCTATTATTCCTAAATTTCGACACCGTTGACCGTGCCAAATCTTCACATACTTCATAACACTCCAGCTTGTGGTCAACGTAAGGAGACTCGCTAGTCTGGATCATTTTATCGCCTCCGCGCCGCCGGTGATTTCGGCCAGCTCTTGGGTAATTGCTGCCTGACGGGCCGTGTTGAAAGCCAATGTCAGATCATCGATAAGATCAGAGGCATTGTCAGTAGCGTTCTTCATTGCCATCATACGCATCGAATGCTCAGACGCGAAACTTTCCAAGATCGCCTGCCAGATCTGCACTTCGATAAGACGGATTGCGGCGTTATCAAGTACTGCCTGCGGCGACGGCTCGAAGGTTACGTTGTTGAGTTCGACAAGATCTTCACTCGTTTCTTCAAAAGTTGCTGGTAGCACCTGTAGTGCGGTTGCTTCCTGCACCAAGTTGGACTTGAAATCGGTATAAAGCAGCTTTACCTCGTCTACATGACGATCACCATACTGCTCGGTAATGGTATTGAGCAGGGGCCTCAGTTCGTTGGCCGACGGCTGATCGCTTAATTCGTTGTAAACGGCTAACAGTTCAACTCCCTGAAGATTTCGCACAAAATTCGCACCCTTTTTACCGATGGTAATAACCCTCGTCTTGATACCATTCATGTCATCATCACGGATAGACTTTGTTAGGAGTTTCAAAATATTGGCGTCGTATGCTCCCGCTAGACCCTGATTACTGGTCACAACGACATACAGCCGACTTTTGACGGGTCGTTTAGTGAACAGTGGGTGCTCGTCGACATCAGTCACATTGCTCAGGCGGGTCAGCAGGGAATAGGCGGCAATACGATAGTTGCGCGACTTGAGCGCGAACTCCTGTGCGCGGCGCATCTTGCTGGCAGCAACCAGTTCCATCGCCTTGGTAATCTGGCGAGTGTTCTTGACCGAACCGATGCGTCGTTTGAGAGTAATCGTATTAGCCATGCGCTTTTTGCCCTACTTTTTAGCTTTAGCTTTCTTCGTTTCTGTTTCGACGTGCATGTAACTCTCGGCTACCTTCCTGGCTGTGTCGAGAATGACTTTCTTGGCATCGTCGCTTGGCTCCGCACCGGAGTTCAAATCTTTGATCAGCTTCTTTTGCTCGTTCTTCAGCTCACGCAACAAGTTCGCTTCGGCCGTTTTGACCTTGTCAAGCGGCACTTTATCAAAGACACCTTCGGTGGCTGCATACAGCACAGAATACATCTCCCAGATAGCGAGCGGACTGAACTGCGGTTGTTTGAGTAGCTCGGTCAGGCGCTGGCCACGCTCGATTCGGTGGCGAGTATCAGCGTCGAGGTCAGTTGAAAACTGACTGAAAGCCGCGAGTTCACGGAACTGCGCCAAGTCAACGCGCAGACCCTTCGACACGCTCTTGATGGCTTTCGTCTGGGCGCTACCACCCACACGAGAGACCGACAGTCCAACCGATATAGCCGGCCGGATACCCTGGTAGAACAAGTTTGTTTCAAAGAAAATCTGACCGTCGGTAATAGAAATCACATTGGTCGGGATGTAGGCACTGATATCACCGGCCTGCGTTTCAATGATCGGTAGTGCGGTCAGTGAACCGGCTCCAAGCTCGTCACTGAGCTTAGCGGCGCGCTCTAGTAGACGAGAGTGCAGGTAGAATACATCACCTGGATAGGCTTCGCGTCCCGGCGGACGACGGAGCAACAGGGACATTTGACGGTAAGCAGCTGCGTGCTTAGACAAGTCGTCATAGATAATGAGCGCGTGCTGCTTGTTGTCTCGGAAATATTCACCCATTGCCGCACCAGCGTACGGTGCGAGGAACTGCATACTAGCCGGATCGGCAGCAGAGGTAGCAACCACAATGGTCTGCTCCATTACACCTTCGCGCTTGAGGCGTTCAACGAGACGAGCGATTTTGCTGAGCTTCTGACCAACAGCCACGTAAATGTTAATAACGCCGGTTTCTTGACGATGTTGGTTGATCATAGTGTCGACCGCAACGGCAGTCTTTCCGGTTTGCCGATCGCCGATGAGTAACTCACGCTGGCCACGGCCGATTGGCACCATAGCATCGATGGCTGTGATGCCGGTCATTAATGGTTCATGGACGCTCTTGCGTTCCAGGACACCGGGTGCTGGCTTCTCGACACGGCTGGTCTGAGTTGTCTTGATAGCGCCTTTGCCGTCGAGCGGCTGGCCCAACGGATTGACGACCCGGCCAACCAGCTCCGGACCAACAGGCACTTCCAAAACTTTACCAGTTAGCTTGGCGGTTGCACCGGCCTTGATGAACGTGTCATCTCCGAGCAGAACGGCACCAATTTCATCTTCACCGAGATTGAATGCGAAAGCCGTCACAGCAACGCCTTCAGTAGATTCAATCTCGATCATTTCATTGAAGCCACAGTTGGTCAGTCCGTAGATCCAAGCTACACCGTCACCAACACGAGTGACCACACCGACTTCTTCGATCTCCGGACGGGCCTTCAACTCTTGAATCGCGTCCCGTATGTCTTGTGATAATTCTTTGATTGATATGTTATCCATTGAACTCATGCTTGATTATTCCTTAATGTTCGCCGTCAGGCGCTTGAATGTATCTAACTTTTCCCGAACCGTCATGTCGAGCTGCTCGTTAGCGAGCGACACCTTCACGCCGCCAACCACCGTCGGATCAATGCGGCTAATGACGGTGATGTGCTTGGCCTTCGGATACTCTTTTTTTAGAATCTCCTTGATATCTGCGATCACACGTTCGTCAATCTCGTAGGCGCTGGTGGCTATCGCCTCAACAATGCCGTGTCCAGCCCGGTATTCCATTACGTCGCGAATGAGCGACTCTAGGCTCGCCGACTGTCCAGTGTCCAACAGATAGGCCGCAACTTCTCGAGCCAGTTCTTTACTGTCGGTGGTGTGCAGCGTTTTTTCGCCAATTACTTCTGCCAAATGACGTCGGGATAGCATAGATACTTACTTCTTTGTGCGCTTTCGGATAACGTTTTCAATAATTTCAGCGTCTTTTTTGGGATCGACCTTTTCCCCAACAATCGCTTCAGTGGCCTCTGATACGAGACCTACAATGTCTTTTTCTAGCTTGCGTTTGGCAGCCTGGGTATCTTCGTGAATGCGCGCTTCAGCGTCAGCCAACATAGTGTCGGCCTTGCGCTTGGAGGCTTTCTCAGCGTCACGCAGAATTTCGCGGGCTTCTTTGTGGCCGTTAGCGATGATTCGATCGGCTTCATGACGGGCTTCGCGGGTGATACGTGCAGCTTCCTGATCGAGCTTCTCTTGCTCACGCTCCAGCTTACGGCCGAGGCGTACGCCGTCGTCAATGACCTTATGACGCTTGTCAAGCATGGCGACGATTTTGTCGAAAGCAAACTTCTTGAGCAGCGCAAACACCAAAACAAACGTCACGACCTGAATCAAGAAAGCCTGAGGACTAAAACCGAGAATACCGCTTTCTGCATGTTCGGCCGCGTCTGTTGCTGCAAAATAAAGTGATAGCATTAGTTACTACGTCTCCGTCCTTCTTAAATGATAAACAGGGATGCAAATACCAACAGGGCCATCAATTCGACAATAGCGATAATGACAAACACCTGACCGAAGTATTTTGCAGCCTCCGGGTTACGACCAACTGCGTTCATAAATGATGAACCGATAAGACCGATGCCAATAGCTGGGCCGAGCATACCGAAACCCATCATGATACCTTTGGCGAGTACTTCTGTGTCCATTATGTGTTAACTCCTTAAAATTATTACTTAATTATTGATTAACAATTACTATTACGCTGCCTTGGCTGTCCGTGCAGTCACTTCATTCGCTGCCTGAATCTTTTCTTCAGCGTCATGGCTATGCTTGATAGCGGCAGACAGATACATAATAGTCAGCATAGTAAAGATATAAGCCTGCAGTGCGCCCACAAACAACTCCAGAATGATGAACGGCAGCGCAGTAATCGGAGCAGCAAAGCTTCCCAGATAGGTAAATATAGCGATAATAATTTCACCAATTGCAACGTTCAGGAATAAGCGCAACGCCAAACTACCAACGCGAGTAAGTTCCGAAAACAGCTCGAACACACCTAGTAGATACGTGGCAGGGTTCTTTAAGCTGCCAGCAAAAAAGTGCCGCAGATAGCCGATAAACCCATTCTCGCGAATCGCGAAATACTGAACCAAAATCATCATAACCGCAGATGCCGCTAGCGTACCGTTCAGATCAGCAGTAAACGGGCGTAGTACCGGTTGCTCATTGTAGGTTATAGCTTCGCCAACACCCGGCAACAAGCCCAACCAGTTGGAGAGCATAACAAAGAAAAAAGCACTAGCAAAGAACGGTGCATACTTGATGGCTTTTTTACGTGATCCCATAGAATTCTCAATGGTACCGATGATAAATTCTGTGCCTATCTCTACTAGCTGTATAAATCCTCGCTTCGGCCTGATCGTCATCTTGCGTGCCGAAACAATCAGAATAAGGAGAATAAGAATCGAGCTGAGAGCGCCATAAAACATTGAGTTCGTGATACTGAAATCCCCAATTGTGAATAATTCAGCCGGCGTAATATGAATTGCGGGGCCACTTCCTTCACTTGCTCCAAACAGCTGCAAAAAGTTAAACATCCTTACTCCTATTAAACTTTTTCATTCGTTTCGATTTCTGCTCAGTCAACGTATATTGTTCGGCAGTCATCTCGACATACGTCTTGTAAATTAGCAAACCGGCAGCAAATATTGCAATAAAAAAAGCCGCCAATGTTAGTGATGGGGTTGTGCCGAATCGTTTATCTAGCTGAACAGCTACGAAAATCGGCAGCAGAACGGTCAAAGCCAAACGCCAGCCCATACTGAACACGTTGCCAAGCAGGGCAGTTTTTGCGCTCGCCGCCAAAAATTGATCCACTACAGGATCCTCGTCAGCTCTGGTTGACCGTCGCGACAAACCTTTTTTGCCCATACTTTGCATCACTATAACAGGAGTGGCCTCTTTTTTACAAGAGTAATATATACATACGGAATCAGGACATGACGCTGGTAGCTATTTATGCCCATAATGCTATACTAATAGACATGAATATCTTTGCTCATAACGGAATCGATCATATCCATCATGCACAGGAGAGCGCCGCTCATGCGAGCGAACCAAATTATCTACTGATTATTACTATTTTTGGCGTGCTACTTGCTGGCGTTGTCTTTCTGGTAACAAAACACGCCGCAAAAACACAGTCCGAACGCGTGCATACTCAGCGGAAGAATAGAAAGTAAGAGAAAGCTTAAGATTATGGCAGCAAATGTAATTATTTATTCGACGACGTGGTGTGGCTTTTGCAAAATGGCCAAAAATTATATGAAACAACTTGGCGTGGAGTTCGAAGAAAAAGATGTCGAACAAGACCCAGCAGCAGGCAACGATGCGGTCCAAAAGTCTGGACAGATGGGCGTACCAGTTATTGACATCGGCGGAACCGTCATCGTCGGTTTTGACAAGCCCGCAATTGACCATGCGCTATCAGCGAATAAGCTGATCTAGCTACATGTGGTGTAATAGCTTGTAATTTTGACACCACATAGCTATACTATCATCAGGGAGAAATCTCATGTCTGTATTTGGTGAAACGGAAAGAGAATTAGAAACTCACCCTGCCGCAACTACGGGAGGGGTAGTAAACCATGAAACTGACAAAGGCTCGCAGGAGCCTTTTTTTGACCCTGAAAATCCCCAACGGATTCTTCATACGGTGCGCGGGCTACTGGATACCCGTGAGTCTGGCTCTACGCACGCAAAACGGGTAACAGGCATAATCGACCTCTGTATGACAGATCCGCTACCCGAAGCCGACCCAGCTATACCCTACATGGATCTACTCCCCGTAGATCGGCTAGCGTGGTACGAGCAACACGCTGTCACCGTCCGTCGCATGACGGCAGAAAACCCTGAAAGTAAACTATCTGACCGCTATTACCTGGAAAAAGATACTGAGACCGTTCAAAAAAGCCAGATTTTCAGAAATATGAGTTTAGTCCATAAAGTAATGCCTTACCCCCAGGAAATTGCCGAAGCTGCAACCAGCCTGAAGATGCTGTTTGCGCAAGCCATTGCCGACTTCATTGATCTGCGCGGTAGATAGCCAATCAGCACTCATGTAAACTGTAGGTACATATGGCATTTGATGATTATAAGCAAAAAGACGCCGTCGTCATCGTCTATACCGGTGACAGCAAAGGTAAGACCAGCGCCAGCATAGGTCTTATGGCCCGCGCGCTCGGAAATCGGTGGCGTGTTGCGTATATACAGTTCATCAAGTACTGGGGAGTAGGTGAACATGTTTTTATCCGCGACATCATGCCGATTTACGAAGATGTGCTGTTTTTTTACAAAGGCGGCAAAGGCTTCTACAATGCTGGCGATTTAAGTGAACAGCACGTCTCCGAAGAACAGCACAAAAAAGCTGCACAGGAAACGTACGACATGGCACTGGAATGCGTCAGCAATGGCAACTACGACCTTGTCATCTGCGACGAGATTAACAACGCTGTCCATGACGGCCTACTCACAGAAGAACAGTTAGAAAAACTATTCGCGAAACGTCACAATAATACCAGCCTCTG
>CAZNIN010000025.1:0-8222 GCA_964573155.1 uncultured Candidatus Saccharibacteria bacterium
GTTGCGGTGATGGGCGCGGAGTGCTCGAAATATGGGAAGGTTTCAGTCGCAGGAATAAATCACTAAACCGTGCAAAAGTATTTGGCGCTGGCGTGGCCATGGGAGCAGCTGATGAAATCGGCTCTGGTCGAGCAACCGGCAAGTCACTCAAGGCAACGTTTTTTACAGCAATCGACCGACTTAAAGGTGCTGGCTTGAATTTTGGCGGTCATACTGACGAACATGAACATGATTCAAAATGCGGTTGTGGCGCAATTGACAAGGCACCGCAGATTATCGCGAACGCTATCAAATATGAATCCCAGATCCGTGGCTCGATCAGCGCGCTGGGTATGGAAGACGAAGGCCTTGACCAAATTTTCGGAAATTATAAAGCGTTTAACATTGCAGATCCGAAGTACGAAGAATATAACGGCGCAGAAGTCATGGGCAGAGTGAAAGACGACGGTAAAGTTACGAAAAAGCTCGAGGGAGGTCACAAAGAATTCTTTATTCTGCTTAATACGGTTCAGGGAAAAACAGTTGATCAAGAAGCTATACGTGCAGCGACTGGCGGCAAGTTGCAGGCTTTCGCTGTTGACGTTTGGAGGCTCCAGGAAATTGCCGAAAAACTGCATCCCGAAGATCCCGCAGCACAACAGCAGGCATTCATGTCCAAGTTGGTTTATACTCTGGCGGTTGGCGCGACGCTCACCAAAGGCGACCTACCAGTCTATGTCATCAATCCTGTCGAGCAACTTGCTACTGTGTAGATATACGCTCATGACGATACAATAGTGTATGTGAAGATATATACTATTGGACATTCAACACGGACGTTAGATGACCTAGCTGGGATATTGCATAGCTACAGCGTTGAGCTGTTAGTGGATGTGCGTAGCGTGCCACGCTCTCGACATACGCCGCAGTTTAATAGCGATACAGTTGGTGATAATTTGAGGCTTTACGATATCGAATATACTCATCTGGAAAAACTTGGCGGTTTGCGCCATACCAACAAAGACTCTGTAAATACAGGCTGGCGGAACAAAAGTTTCCGCGGCTATGCTGACTATATGCAAACCGAAGAATTTGCTAACGGCATTGCCGAGTTGCTGGCGCTGGCTCGAGAGAAAACCGTGACTATCATGTGCGCCGAAGCAGTTCCCTGGCGTTGCCACCGTTCGATGATTGGTGACGCTCTGCTCATCCGCGGCGTAGAAGTTATAGATATTTTCGACGAGAAAAAATCCCAGGCAGAGAAACTGACCAGCTTTGCCAAAGTAAGCGGTACTGACATTGTCTATCCTGCCGCGGATTAGCTCAGGCTGAGGAGCCTGCTGTCGAGAAAATACACTTCAAATTTACGATAGTTGAACGTGCGCTACATATAGCGCTTCCCTACTATATTTAGCGTATATATACCACATATAGCGTAGGATGGAATCAAAATGGTCTGCAAGGGATTTCATAAAAATAGCATATCAGATCCATGACTGGATTCTGTTCACCCCTTCAAATGATATCCACCATATGAAGTCATTTGTTCAGCAGGTCCTGCTCGAATTCGAGCGCACCCTTGAGGTTGTGACTGTAGTTGCTGATATCTGGAAAGTCCAGGCTCATGATATGCCGCCAGACGGCTTGGAGTAGCGTCCGTATTTGTTCTAATTCGGCTTCTTTGAACGGCAGCGATAAGTGATGGATCTTGTTGGCCTGGTCCGGCTCTAGAAACTCCAGCCTGCCCTCTGTGACCGTATAGCCGGCAAATGTGCGTGAGTTTTCGATGAGCAGCTTGTAGCAGTAGAGTTGTTGCTTGTATTTGTGTAGCTTCATGTCGTTTTTCCAGCGATCATAACTCTTGCCTGTCTTATAGTCGACGACAATAATTTCTTTTTTGTCTTTATCTATTTCCATTCGGTCGATTTTGCCGCTTAAACGTACGTCGCCTATGAACACGCCCTCGTTCCAGAAGTTGAACTCTGCCTTATCTCCCGGTTTGAATATCTGTCTCCGTTGCGACAAATAGGTCGACAGGGCCTTTTCGCCACGTTCGATCTCCAGTATGGTTTGGTGGTCTGGTAGCTTTTTGGACTTCATGATGCGTATAAACTCGGACACAGTTTGATCGATTGCTGGTGGCTTTTGTTCGCGGTCAACGAAGTGCTGCAACCATTCCATGGTGTCATGCATTGCGCTTCCGTATTGGGTCGCAAGTGTGGGTGCCTGGGGAAATCGTAGGATAGTGTTATAGAAAAATGCTTCTGGTCCGCCGTATTCGACATCGGTGAAAGAGTTGAGATGCGTTGGGCTAAGACGATATTTTTGTAGACGATCTTCCAATAGACCACGAAGTTTAGTGACAGAAAGACTCTCGTGGTGCCGCGATCGCCAACCCAGTTCAAGACGCTCGAGTTCTGGTGGTGTATGATTTTCAATTAATACAACCTGTACGTCGGATGGCAATATCATACTTCGAAAAGTGCCATCAATCTGCTCCTGTTCATCCAGATATTTAAGGCGCTTTGTCGATTTGCCGGTGTAAGTTTGGGTAAAGCTAGTGATGTAAAGTCCGAACTTTGCACGGGTAAGCGCTACGAAAAATATTCTGAGCCGTTCGTCGTCCGTCGCGCCTGCATGACGAATCGGCGCTAAGTTTGGTGGCAGGGTTAGCTTGTTGGAGTTGCCGCGCGAGCCGTTTCCCCAGACATCGTCGCTACAGCATGGCAAGAAAACATGTTCGTACTCCAAACCCTTTGCCTTGAATACCGTCATAATCTGAACGGCGTTAGCATCTTGGTTGTATGGACTTGTGTTGACCATCTGCTGACCGGCCTCTTCGTACATGTTTACAAACGCAACGAGATCGGGTAACATCAATGATTTCTCGTGAGTACGCTGATAGTCGCGTAATTTTTCGCGCAAGACTTTGAGATGTGACAATGTTTCATAGAATAATTGCGGATTAGTTTTCTCAGCTTCTTTGGACAAGTAGTGCTGACGTAGCGGTGAGTGTACAGTTGGGTTTTCGTCGTCGTTAGTTACGAGCGCTTCAGTACCTATAAGATAATCTAAGATAGACTCGAGCGAGTCCTGGTCCACCTTGCCAGCGAGACTGAGAAATAGCAGCCCAACAGGTCGAAGTATTTGTTCGTCGAGCACAGCCTTGCTCCAGGTATATTTTTCGTCAGCTGAATCGTTTACCCGCCAAGACGTTTGCCATATTTTAGCGACAGGGATATTCCAGAATTCAAAACTTAGTATTTCTGGCCAGAGTGCATTTACCTGTCTTTGATCGTTTTCTCTGAGAGCCAGGACAAGCTTACTCATAGCAAGTAGTTGCTTAATTACTGGTGCTTCCAGAATGTTTTCACGCTTTTCGTAGCGGACAGGAATGTCGAGTGCATTGAGATACGGCACGAGCGGTTCAAGGTTGCGGTGTCTGGGTGCCAGAACTGCAATTTCTCGAGGTTCGGTGCCTTTTTTGATGAGAGCATGAATTTTTTGCGCTATCCAATCGTATTGAGAGACATCGCTTAGGAATTCATGACGTGTGATCTGGGCTCGCGTGGGTAGCTTTGTGTTTGACGCGACAAGCGTTTTTGTCATGCCTTCGAATTGGTGGTGTAAGCGTTCGTCGATCTGCTCGGCAATGTTTTGAGCTGAAAGTAAAATGTCGGCATGTGATCGATAGTTTTTGCTTAGATTTACAACTTTTACATTCTCGAACATTTGGTAAAAGTCCAACATGTTCGAATATTGTGCGCCCTGAAATGCATAAATTGCCTGGTCATCGTCGCCGACCGCCATAATATTTGGCCGACCCTCGTGTACCGGATTGTCGCTAAGCAATTCGACGAGTCGCAGCTGTGCGGCGTTGGTGTCCTGGAACTCATCGAGCAGAATATACAGGTATTGCTCTTGGAGCGTATAACGCAAGTCGGCATTCTTTTCTAGGCTCTGAATGGCACGGATAATCATGTCGTCAAAGTCATATAAGCCACGCGATTCAAGAGCACCTTGATACTGATCAAGGACGTCGGCTAATGCGTGAATGCGCTTATTCTCTAGTTCGCCAGCTAGGACGAAAGTGTTGTTCGCATCTTTGGCGAGCCACTTATTTTTCCAAGCAGTCAGTGGCGATGATTTGCCTACTTCACGAGCATCATTGATGGCATTAATGAGGCTTTCGCAAGCAACCGTCGCTAGTGGCTGGAGTTTGGCCGTAGGGTGGTTTATTTTCAGAGACTGAATAGCATCAAGTGTTTTTTCAAAATACGGCAGCGACTGGTCGAGTTTACCGGGCATTTTGCCCAGATCAGCAAAAATGTCGCGAACCTGTTCACTGCCTGCTTTTATAAACTGAGCGTTATCTTTGGCTATGTTCCTCAGGTCATCGCTAGTCAGTAAGGCGCGCTTAACTTCGCTAACAGTTGCTATTAGATCTCCGAGATGATGGCGTGTTTGCTTGAGCGGGTTCAGATAGCTCATCTTATCTACGATATGTGTCAAAATCTGATAGCGTCCGAGCTCATCAATGGGATCTTGCAAGCGTGTTTCTGTAAAGTACTCAGGGAATCGCTTGATAAGATCACCACCAAATGCATGATACGTGCTAATAGTGACGTTGTGTGCATCCTGGCCGATAAACCGAGTCAAACGCTCACGCATGTTTAGTGCGCCATTTTCTGTGAACGTCAAGCAGAGGATGTTTTGCGGCAATGTGTCGGTATGCTTGAGTATCTGTGCCACGCGTGCACTTAGGAGCTGTGTCTTGCCTGTACCTGGACCGGCAATAACAAGCAATGGACCGTCAAGTGTATCAACAGCTTCTTTTTGATTATCATTCAACTCTTTGTAGGCAATCTCGAATGCGCTCACGATGTTTATATTCTAACCTATTGCCCGGACAGGGTCACAGGTTTATGCTTAAGTTATACATAAAGCGAAGGATTTCTTCTCATGCGAGCAGTCAGAAAGCTAGAAAAACAACTCGCTATATTTTTCAGGTGTGCACCATCATTGCCAAGCTCGAGTCGTAAAGCTTTGGTAGACATGTGGCCATGGATAGCTCTGATTTTCAGCGCGTCGCAGTTATTAGCAGCTTGGACGATCATTAATTTGCTGCTTGCCGCCGATAGATTTACAAAATATATATCACCTGTTGATGGTGTACATGTAATATCAGGCACAGATCGAACGATTTTATACTTAGGGCTTGTGGTATTGATTATCAATGCCATTATTCTCATTTTCGCGCATGCATGGCTAAAAAGACGTCAGCGGAAAGGTTGGGAGTTACTCTTCTTGGGACTGTTTTTAAATGTAGGATATTCGATGGTTAGTCTCTTTATGCGCGGTAGAGGCGCTACGGTTTTTGTATTTACGCTGGTTGGCTCTATCGTAGGGTTCTACCTTTTATATCAAGTGCGAGATAAGTATGAGCCTAATAAATCAAAAATATAACGATGCAAGGCCTACTCGCACCTACTAGAATTTGAGTGAGAATATTCATAAATTGCTGGAATTTTGACATCTGGCACATGTGCTAATGAATTACAATGACACCATGTAAGCATGAGCCTTGTCTATGGATGATTACTACCACTTTATTAAGAGCTTCCGTATAAAAAGCTTTAACAAAGGAGAAATTATTCTTATTCAGGGTGAGGTCCCAGAGTGCGCTTATGTAGTCAAAGAGGGTATTGTCAAGACATACAATCTAACAATTGCTGGCGAGGAGAAGCCAATTGGATTTGGGGTTGAGCCGGAAATATTTCCGATCGCTTGGGTGTACAGACATGCAAATCACGTGCAATATTATTACGAAGCATTCATAGACACAGAATTATACTGTGTACCAGCAGATATATTGCGGGATTTTTTTGCCTCTCATGCAGAATCGCAGAGCATGCTTGTTGACCGCTTGATAGCATGGCAAATGCACATGCAAATGCGTATAAATGCATTGGAACAGTCGAAGGCTTCACAGAAGATTTTGAATACAATACATTTCTTATGCCTTCGTTATGGCAAAGAAGAAAGATCCAACGTTATCCGTATCCAGGTGCCCTTAACTCAGCAAGACCTAGCTAATTTTATTGGTTTGACTAGGGAGACGACAGGTATTGAGCTCAAAAAGTTGCATAGACGTGGAGTCCTCGATTATAAAAAGCAGAATTACTTGGTACGAACTGACTTACTTAATGAGCTACTTGATGAAGATTATGGTTTTGGAATTGTATTTGAAAAGGCTGCCGAAAAAATGTTACGGCAGCCATGAAGAATAGGTGTGAATGAAGAGGGGGTTTAGACAGTTCCTTCGTGCTTGAACTGGCGCCATTTTTGAATGTTCAGTCGCTCTGCTTTTAGTGATCCTGTGTCATCATCATAGAATTCGTCGAAACTTATTTCATCTATTCGTGTTGGTGTTGATAGGACCTTGGATTTTTTCATATCCGCTACTTCCCTCCTACTATGCTTATGCTGGCAAAGGAATAGTAACTGGAAGTCGCCTCGTGAGCTGTGATTTATCTCACAAAAAAAGATTATCTATTAGTTTACGAGCACAAAATCTTTCAAGAATTTTGACAAAAGTGTTCTTCCACCTTCGCCATGATAAGTTTTAACCAATATCCATACAAAATAGCCGAATATCATGAGACTTTCTCCAATGAGATCGACATCATACCATCCGAGGACTTCGATCGAACCAAGCGTTAGCCAGCCTCCAAGTATAATTGACAGTACTGAAGTGAAGCGCCAAAGACGCCAATATGTATTATTGATACCAGCTCGTGTTTTGCTCAAAACACCATCGAGTATAACTGTAGCAAGCATACTTAGACCTGCGAGGGATACTCCAAACAAATGTATGTAATATGGGATCGGTTTCCAGCCAATAGGCATTAGAGCTACCAAATAAAGGCCGAGTACGGTTAGAAAGATAAGCCCTGTTACCGGCATAGCTCGCTTCCAGGTTCTTGATAAATAATTGCGCCACTTCCAGAGACCATAAGCGGTGAAAAATACAGTTCCCGAAAAGTATGGGGCTGTCCGGATATCGTTTCCAAACTCACTGAATGCTGTTCCTGGCTTCAGCATTTCTGGCTGAATGGCAAAACATACTCCAAATCCTACCATCATTCCGATAATGGCTGTAACGCCCCAAAATCTGCCGTGAATATTACGCAAGAAGCGCAAGAACATAACCCTGTCCAGAAGAACACGAAAACGCCTCTTTTTATATGCGAATGCCCAGTATTTTTTATGTGATATGCGTGAACGATTTTTTGTTTTTTTAGCAGGCATAATGAGCCGTTATTTCGTATTTTTTTCTCGTATAACTGCAATCAAAAGCAGCGATACCACGAAGAATGTTGCGCTATAGAAACCAATAGTACTATATAGCTGTACGCGATAACCTTCATTAAAAAAGTCTACAAAGTATTTAATACTTGCAAAGGCATAGGCAGCCGTACTCAATGATGCTGCGGCCAAAACGGCACTACGACTAAAAGTCAGGGCTGCAGTGACAATAGGCAATGCATACAGGGTGACAGCTACACTTGCCATGCCGCGGTCGGCATAGACGAGTAATGAGACAATGACTATGTCAGCAACTACGAGGACTCCAAGAAGTGATTTCTGAAGTATGCGATTGTTCCCTTTGAATCGAGCAAGAAACCATACGATAGTTGAGATCACCAAAAGCACAAGACAATATTTCCAGCGTTTCAAGACGGCGTCTGGCGTCATAAGATTCGAAGCATCATAAACAATTATAGATGCAGCAAAAGCTGCGACGAATGCGAAGTGAGCTCGTGCTGCACGCAGGGTGCCAAGATAATATGAATGGTTCTTTTTTATCATGATGCTTATGAATAGGATACCACTAAGCTCTGTTCACGTTAAGCCTGGTAAGGGCTTTGTGCGCCAGCGTTTGCATGAGATACATCGGGTAGATCAAGAATGATTTTTGTTCCAGGAGATGCCTGTCCACTTAAAATCCGCTGTGCGACTGCATCTTCTACTGTGCGTTGAATAACACGGCGCATCGGTCGTGAACCGAATTGTGGGTCATAACCTTGTTGCACAAGACTGTCCAGTGCGGATTGCGTCAACTCTACGCTAATGTTCTGGTTTGATAAATTGCGGTTTACTTCCGCAAGCATAAGTAGGGCAACCTTGCCCAATTCCTCCTGGTTTAGTGGTCGGAATAGTACTGTTTCGTCAAAACGGTT
>CAZNIN010000026.1:0-8161 GCA_964573155.1 uncultured Candidatus Saccharibacteria bacterium
GGACACGGTTCCGCACGAACTACGAACAGACCGGACCATCCGGGTTCACGATATGCAAACCGAGTCCTAAACTTGAAACCCTCGATCGAGAGACTAGGAAGGACATAGCAATGCGATACCTTGTTCCTTTGGGATTTTTGTTGGCAAGTACAACTTGTGTTGCTGCTGCTGACTTCGGGGGCCGACCTACAACGGGTCTCTGAAGGATGCCCCTCTTGCTGCTCCTGCTCCGGTGTGGAGTGGGCTGTATCTCGGTGGGCATGCCGGGTGGATGACAGGCGGCTGGGACGGGAATATGGCCTACTCGGATGAACACCTCTATCCCGGCCTAACCCTTGATAACTCAGGCAAGAGCTTCGACGGCGACGGCTGGCTGGGAGGGTTCCAGGCCGGCTTCAACCGGCAGCACGGGGCCATCGTCTGGGGCATTGAGGCGGACATCTCATGGGCCGACCTCGACGAGGGCAAGAGCCTGTTGCCGTTCCCGAACAATCCCGGCTCGCCCGCATGGGATATCGGCATGGAGCTCGACTACTTCGGCACCGTGCGCGGCCGGCTGGGTTATCTGGTGTCGCCGCGGCTGCTCCTGTACGGCACAGGCGGCTTCGCCTTCGCCAAGGCGAATGGCAATCTGGCGGTCACGCACCCAGGCGCTGCTGGACCGAACGCTTTCGGCTCCGCCGACGAGAACCACTTCGGCTGGGCGGCCGGCGCCGGCGGCGAGTGGATGATCGCCAACGGTTGGAGCCTCAAGGCCGAGTGGCTGCACATTGACCTGGGCGAGGAGGACTATCACCTCAAGGGAACCACCACCGCTGATGTCCCCCACGTCACCGACAGCTTCCCAGCCTCGCTTGAGTTCGACGTGTTCAGGGTCGGCGTCAACTACAACTTCGGAGTTGGGCAGTAAGAACCCAGACAGCGGGGATAAGAAGAAGGCCGGGGTTAGACCCGGCCCTTTTTGTTGGAGGCAATGCGGATGCCGCAGGTCAGGTGCATGAGAGCTCTAGAACGGGATGTCATCAGCTTGTGGTTCTGGCGGCCGACGCCACACATTGCGAATCCGCCCTACCAGCCTCTGTAGGCGGTTCGCGAGCGACCGATCCTCGCGCGCCCACTGCTCGCACATCCTGTCGTACTCATCCTGCCGTTGGCGCTCGCGCTCGCGCTCTTCGTTCGTCTGCATCCAGCGATGACCGCAAGAACACGTGGCGATGCCGGTCAGAATGTCGGCCTCGTAATCCATGTGGTCGCAGAAATCTTCTTCGTCACCGTGGTGGTACGGGTCGTTCTCGTCCCACGGCTGCCGTCCCGAGTAGCTCACATCCTCTCTCCTTTGCGGGTGCCGCAGGTCAGGCGCATGGGGTGTCCTTAGGATTTAGAACTCGTCAATGATCGACGCCACCATGGAAGGCAGTTCCTGCTTCAGCCGGGCAACGATCTGCTTCTTGAGTTCCTTTCGCGGGTCTGGTGGCATTCTGAGCTTGGGCACGGGGTCGCCATTCGCGGCCCGTTCGTCGAGAAGCCGATAGAGTTCGCTATGTAGTCGCTCCCTGGCCTCATCATACGCGTCGAGCACTTCCTCGAAGCCATCTACCAGCTTCGCCCTCATCATCGCATCGTGAGCGCGCCTCTCAGCCTCCGCGAATTGTAAGACTCGCTCGAGCTGTTCTTCGGCAGTGGGCATTTGCTCGCTTGTGGTGGTGGCTGCTACTGCCATTCAGCGCTCCTTTCTTGACTGACCAGAAGGGCAGGCCGGTGCGCTACTCCCGGCTTCACTTCGGTAGAGCGCGAGAGCGCCTGCACAGGTGGCGGTATCTTTCATCATGACTTCCGGCGTACAAGCAGCCTCGGTAATCGTCCGCATCAACCCACGCCTCATCGTCCTTGTCGATCCACGCGTTGCAGCTTTCGCACCACCCGATCATGTCATCGCACTCAGCGGCTTCGAGAAGGCGCTTATACTCTGCCTCGCTGATTGTGACGGTGCCACGCTTCGGATTGCGCTTAGGTTTTGGCTTCGGCGGCACGCCGCCCGAGCGCGTGATGTACTTGTCCGCAATTCGCTTAATGTCCACGCCGCTGCCCTTCTCGTCAGTCAGTGCTCTCCCCTACTGGATTGATCGGCGCCAGAGCACTTTGCCGTCGGCGCCCTCAATCGACATCACGTGGTCATTTAGCAGCCCGTGATCCTCCGGCTTACACTTCTCGCTCGGCTGGATTGGATACCAGCCGTCTCGGGTGCGCATGATCCACACGGTCGGCAGCAAGCGGTTCTCGGTGTCGCTCACGTCCTCTCTCCCTTGATCTCCTGCCTCACCAACCTCAAGGCTTCTCCTCCTGGCTCAGGGTGGCGCGGGCTCTGCGCGTCATCTCCAGAACCCCATCACGCTGCCACTGGCGATCATCTGGCCCATCGGCGCGGCCGGACAACGTGTCGGCACCGTATTGGCGGATGCCGTCAAGAGCCTCCCGCATACGGCGGTTCTCTTCCTCTAGGGAGGAGATGCGCTTCTTCTGCTCGACTACGAGATCGAGCGGGTGGTAGCCTTCCTCTGCAAATTCGTCCTGCATCCCTCGCTCCATGTTGGATCGTCGGTTATTATCCGACACGGCCATGGCTCCATTGCTTGACGGTACCGAAATCGATTGCGGTACCGTCCCTCCATGTTTGAAACTGGTGTCAGGATTTCTCGGTCGGTAGGTGCACCAACGTCTCGTGCTCAGGGTATCCGCACTCGCAGAACCAGGGGTACTTCTTGTGAGGCGTATAGCGGTGGCGAGTGTCTGGCTTGTCACCCAACTCGCATTCGATAGACAAGCCATCCGAGACCACCGACTTAATCTCCTTCCCGGCAGGCAAGAGGTGGCCGAGCCGGAAGTTTAGTTCGCTCAAAGACACCCGCATCGTTGCCTCCTTTATTTGATACGTCCTTGCGCCAACCCGGCTGCTACGCTGTCTCCGCACCAGCGCACAGTCCCGTCTTCCTCCACGTGGCGCAGGTAATGCTCTGGCACATCCCCGATTGGTCGGAGAGCCACGATTGCTGTCCCGCCAATCCCGCTCGGGCTGTACATCCCGTGGCCGACAAAATCGACAACCTCCCAAGACGACTCGTCCCACCACTCAAAGCGGTCGCCGATCTCGACGTTCTCTTGCCCGCGCGCGTGATGCAGAAGCACTGATGCCTCCATGTTTGAGTTCATATCTTGTCTGCTCGCTCAAGCGTGTAGGCGGCGCTATCGCGGCATCGCTCTCCGCTCCACTTGTTGTCGCGGATATCGCGAAGCCCTTCGCTGAGATACGCGATCTTGCGCTCCAGGTTTTCGATCACGACCGTCGCCGCACCGAACCTTTCGGGAAATGTCTCGAAGCGATCGAAGCGGGCGCTGATCTCTTCGGTTGGGCTGGGATCGGGCATGTAGTCTGCCATGTTGCCGTGCTTGTACGTCATGCTACCCGGCCCTCCTAGTTGGACTTGGCAGCCTTCGCCCGCCACTCCCGAACTTCTCGGATCAGGGCGAGCAGATATTCCGGATCGACTGAGAATGCCGGCGCCTTGCAGGCCGCCACGATCCCCTCATGCAGTAAGAGTTCGGCATCCGTGATGGTCATCGTTGGCTTCTTTCGTGGACTACGCCTAACGCGACTTGTGGCGCACCGCGCCCCGGTGCCGGCGACCGATCTTCGCCAGCTCCTCCGCCGTGATCGGCCGCTTGGCAATGGGCTGAGCATCAAACCCACAGTCGTTGCATTCCCAGCCGGTGTCCAACTCGCCACGGCACTTCGGGCACTGATCGCGGGCTACCATCTCTTTATCGGTGAGGACGTTCACGACGTTGCTCATCTCGCGCTCCCCTTCCTGTGAGCCTCAAGCTGCTGCTGCCAGAAATTGCCCGGCGCTGTGTTCTCTATCACGTCGCATTTGCTGCACCTGTATAGAGGCATCACGTTCCCTTCCGTGCCCTATGGGTGGCTCTCTGATCGGGTGGGGTGAGGGGGCACCTAATTCGGCAGCCCCGGCGTCCATGGCTCTTTCTTGACGTGATCGTCTCGCGCGTATGTCGGCATACCGGCTTTCTTGCGCCTTTCGATCTCGTCGAGCACGTCTTGCCGCACACTCGCGAGGAGGCCTTCAAGCTCCTCCAGGCCCTTCATCGGCAGCTTGTCCAGCCAGCCGTATGGGCGCGTGAAGTTCGTGAAGTCGTGTGCATTGTTCGACCTGTAGAACAGGATCAGCATGCGGTCTATTTCGCTCTGTTTTGGCATCACTTCTTCCCCTTGCGCTCGCGGCGGTCGAGAAATTCTCGCAGGGCGGCTTCTACTACTGCCGTCTTCGTCGGTGGGAATTCTTGCTGTTCAAGCCAAGCATCAAGCCGCTCCAAAAGCGGCCGGTCGATTGCCAAGCTGAGCATTTTCTTGAGTCGTGCCATGTCCATGGTCATGACACATACCTTGCCGATCGTGAAGCGTCAAGAAAAATCTTGACACGCCGGGACGCGATTGCTATATTACCAGCATCAGATAGGGAGAGACGGATATGGCGTACACCTACATTGAGCGCGCCTATGGCAAGCGCTTCGAGGCCGGACAGCGTGTCCGGTTCACAGAGTACAAGGGCGACAGAGGCAATGGCGTTGTGCGAGGCGTCCGTGGTGATCCGCAGTACGTGCGGGTCCTTTTCGATGATGGGCACGAGGGCAACTGCCATCCTGACAGCGTCGAAATCGTCAGCGACGTAGAAACCCAATAAGGGCCGCCCGATGAATGCGATACCCGGCATGTGGAGTGTAACGCGGTGGAGCGGGTCAGAGCGTTGGCCGCCACGGCTCATTGTTGCGACAAGCGACGAAGATCACGCCCGCGCCGTGTTCGCCAAGCAGGTCGAGAACATGCGCCAAGGCAGCGTCGAGCTGATCGACGAAGCAGGGGCGATTGCAGACCGAAAATGGGCGCCGAGACTGCGGTCCCGGTGGTAGGCCACGACAGATAGGCGAGTAGACTACCGGCACCATCACCACACCTGCAAGGAGGCGGGAACAATGTCCGACAAGCTAACCGATGCGATCCGCGTCATCATTGACGAGGCGCAACGACTTAGGATCAACGATTTCGAGGATGCGATCGACAGAGCGTCTGATGATCTATCGACCGGAGAGCGCGCCGATGACCTATTCATCGACAGCGTGCTCGACGGCATCCGCTGGGGCGTGCGTGCCGCAGCCTGCGTCGAGCGTGGTGGGGGCACTATCCTGCGCGTTCGCGCACCAGGCGGTGTCGGAATCACACACGAATGGCGCGGATCGTCACTGTCTGCCATTGGCCGCGCCAGCATCATGCAGACCGTCATGGAAGCCATCGGCAAAAATGGCGCGGGCGAAGAAGTGACGGACCTAGTGGAACAGCCCGATAGCTAAACCACCGGCACCATTAGAGAGGGAGAGACGGGAAATGCCGCGACATCCGATACAGCCGCTTGAGGTCGGCGAAGATGGCGTGCTGCGCTTCAAGGCGAACAAGGTCGTGCAATACCTGCTCGATCACGGCGGCATCGACATGAACCAAATTGCCATGCTCGATTTTCCGCGCGAAGACCGCGAGCAGTTCGCGCAGCTCATCGGCTACAGTCACTCAGGCGCTGGCGACCTTCAATATTTCTCTGACGAGACATGGAGCGCTGCACAGCAGATGTACGATGCCGGTAAGAGCGAGTTACAGGCCCGCCTTGACGACGCAGAGGACCAGCTTCGCAGGTTGCGTGAGGCGCTACGAGAGCCGATGGCAGAGCTGTTCCACATTCACCCCGACGACTTGAAGGACTGAGGATGAGCGAGCAACCCGACTTCGAGGCCCTGCGTGCCAAGCGCAATGAGGCCGTCAGAGAAGCGCTGCAGAGTATCTCAAAAGAGATGGGCTGCGATATCGATGAAATTCGCACATCATTCGACCCAGACGCCTGCTATTGCGCCTGTGCAGAAGGTGGACCCTGCGAGCACGACTTCCAAGGCTGGCGGGATATCGAGGACGAAGATGGGCGCGTATGCGGTGGCGAGACAGTGTGTAACCGCTGCGGCATGGGTGCCATGAGCCACAGCATGCGCATCGGGTTGTGATGTAGCCCGCAGTCTACCGGCACCATCAGCTAGGGAGAGACGGACATGGCCAAGGGTTCAGTCAACAAGATGCTCAGCGACCACGCCCATGCACTCGCCCGCATTGCCGCTGGCTTGGCGCCGGGGCAGAGCGCGAGGGTCCGCGACACCCTGCGTCGCTGGGGCTGCTACACCATGGAGAGCACCGGAGTTCGCGAATATACGATCCACCTCACAGATGAAGGGCGTCGTCTCCTCGAAGCCTACGAGGAGAAATTCGGCCGCGTCCGTGCAGGAGAAGAGCGCACTTTCGCGCCAGCAGTGGTCACGTTCTGATAAACGGCACTGCTATGTAGGCTGAGGATAGAGGAGAGACGGGGATGGATGAGATCTATACGCTAACTGACGAGTTCAACGGCAAAGTTGCTATCCGCCGTTACCGCCAGCGCCTTGTGGTCATCGGTGGCCGCCGCATCAATCACGGCAAGCTTTTTCCGAATAAGAACGTTATTGGTCGCGTGACGTTGGAAGGAGCGCGTGGCGCCCGCTACGATGGCTTTGTCCGTGCCAACGGGCGCATCACGGTGCTGAATTGAAAAAGGACGCTGATTTGCCACGCTGGCTCAGCGCCCGAAGCCTCGATTAGTTCAAAACCTATAGGCAGTGAACTCTCGGAAATATCTACTGTAATCCGCGACAGAATGCAAGGATTGTCATGGACGAAGAAGACAAGCGCCATCACATATCTGCTGGTCTTCGCCCCGTCGAATGGGACAATCGGCCGGCGAGCCTCGCCGGCGAGATCAGAGGATTTCTCAAGACCGTGCGTGATGAAGGGACGCATATAGATAGCGGCGGCGGGGATGGATACGCGGACCTTTGGGTGACCGTGCAAGGCGTAGAATACTACATCACCGTCCAGAAGTCGCGAAAACAGGTCATTTCGGAGGGAAAAGAAACCAATGCATAGATCGCATGGACCATCAGTGTATTTTGATCGCGAGACAGGCGAGCCAGTGGTCAAATGCTCAACCCGCACGATTTACTGCGGTTTTCTTAGCGGCGGCCGCTGCACGGAAGACAAGATGGGGCGGAAGGTGCCGGATGATCGCACCACGCCAGAGTGGTGCGGGCTTCTCGACGTGGTGGAAGACGCCCGCGAGATGATCGACTTCGACCGCATGGGGCTGACCGACATGAGGCGGCCTGAACTGCTGATAATGGCCAAGGAGCTTCCCGATGAGTTCCGCCCGCAGCCGCTCAACAGGGCGAATGTCTGGATGCTGCGGAGGGCGATCAGGAAGGCCAAACTGGCCGAGGCACAGGCGTGACAGCCGGAGAGAGACGGCATTATCAGAGAGGGAGAGACATGACCACTGACCCAGCAGACATAGTGGAGAGGCTGACCAGCAATGCTGTGAGCTGGCGCCGTGATGACGCCATGGAAGGGCGCGTAGGAGAAGAAGAAGCGCGGCTTAACGACGAAGCAGCCGCAGATATCACCCGCCTACGCGCCGCTAATGGCTGGAAGCAAGCCGTCGGCATCATCGGAAAGCAGCAGGAGGCCCTTGATTTCATCGCCGGCCTACTGAAGCAGTGGTCTGCCGAGGGTCGCTTGCCGAAAGACGACGAGGTGCTGGCACGGCAGTTCCACGAGGTTTTTGAGCGCGCCCGTTCGACTGGTGCTGATTACATGCGGGCAATGCGCCAATCTGGCGCTCTCAAATGAAAGACACCGATATGACTGAACCATCAGACATCGTGGAGCGGCTGGATCAGGTCGCCAATGATATCGTTGACGCGCTAGGAACGCTGATCGGCGGTCCCTACTCGACAAGAGACGACGCCGTTCGATACGTCACCGACCACCTGCGCGCAACCTATGTCGCAGAGATCACCCGCCTACGCGAAGCACTGGAAGCAGAGACAGAAGAATGAGCGAAGGTGGCGGAGGAGATGGCAGTGCTTGCGCAGTCTCTCGCCTCGGCCACTGAGAATAACCACATGCGATATCAACGCATTGCAGAGAGCGCACAATCACTATCCATCGCCGCCGCTATAAGGTCCA
>CAZNIN010000027.1:0-7316 GCA_964573155.1 uncultured Candidatus Saccharibacteria bacterium
AGCCCGCGCCGGAGGATTGGAGTTCTAATATGGCAGAACAACGAAGAGGCCGGCAAGACAATCGCCAGCCAGCAGAAGAAAAGCAATTTGACGAACGAGTTGTACATATTGACCGCGTAGCGCGCGTCGTAAAAGGTGGCCGTCGCTTCCGTTTCCGAGCGCTCGTTGTACTCGGTGACCATAAAGGCAAAGTCGGAATTGGTATCAGTAAAGGTGCTGACGTTACAACTGCAGTAGCTAAGGCTGTCGACGTTGCAAAGAAAAACATGGTGTCGATACATCTGCATAACGGTACAATTCCGCATGAAGCAGAAGCTAAGGTAAGTGGCGCACGTATTCTCGTCAAGCCCGCTTCGCCTGGTACTGGTTTGATCGCTGGTGGTGTAGTGCGAACAGTTCTGGAAGTCGCTGGCGTTAGTGATGCATTGTCTAAATCACTTGGATCGACTAATAAGATAAACATCGCTTATGCAACACTCCAAGCTCTGCAAAGTGTCGAGCCAGCAAGCAAGTGGTTGACTAGGCAGTCAGATAAGAAGACTTCTGCCAAAAAAACTGCTGTAGTTGAGGGGGCTAAATAATGAAGTTTAACGATTTGAATATCCGTAGCAGCAAGTCAGCAAAACGCGTTGGTCGTGGTATCGCAGCTGGTCGAGGCAAAACGGCCGGCCGAGGAACCAAGGGTCAAAGCGCTCGCAGCGGTGGTCGCGTGCGCCCCGGCTTTGAGGGTGGTCAAAATCCACTTTATCAGCGTCTACCAAAACTTCCTGGCTTTACTTCTCACAGGCCAAAGATAGAAAATGTCTATACTGGTCAGCTTGACCAATTTAGTGGTAGCACCGTTGACAACTTCGCGTTAGCAAATGCTGGTCTTGTGACCAGCCCATATACAAAAGTCAAATTGGTAGTCAAGGGAGACGTAACAAAAAAGGTGACCGTAAAGTTGCAGGGCGCTAGCGAAGCTGCTATTGCTGCAGTGCAAAAAGCAGGCGGAAGCTTTGATAAGGTTGATCAGGTAAAGCGTCAGCCGAAAGAAAAAGCAGCATAAAAAGTACGTAACTTTGACAACTTGTTTTATAAATCTCCCATGAGTGCGCTATACTTATGGGAGATTTTATATGTTTTAGACCTTTAGGGAGACTGACGGTACTGTATGAACTGGAAGATTATTTGGAAATCGTTTAAAAACAGTGATATGCGCAACAGGATCCTTGCTGTACTTGGAATGCTGGTTGTCTTTCGAATTTTAGCGCACATCCCCATACCGTTGGCCGATCCCCAGACACTTCGTCAAGTACTGGATAATCTCTTTAGTTCTGCAGACACCCCGCAGTTGCTTAGTTTTATTGATGTACTGTCTGGTGGGGCGCTTGCCAACTTTTCAATTATGCTCGTCGGCTTAGGTCCTTACATTAATGCCAGCATTATCATGCAGCTGCTCACCAAAGCAATCCCACAGCTCGAGAATCTCAATAAAGAAGGAGAGTTCGGGCGCCGTAAAATTAACCAGTACACTCGTATTCTGACACTGCCTCTCGCGATCATTCAGTCAATTGGTGCCATCTATCTTGTTCGCCAGTCTGCGTTACAGATTGGCGGCATCGGTGACATCACCGCCAATACCTCAATTATGCAATGGGTGCTGATGGTTGCATCTTTGACAGGTGGCGCAATGCTTCTTATGTGGCTCGGCGAGTTGATTACAGAGCGAAGCGTCGGTAACGGTATCTCTCTTCTCATTACAGTTGGAATCGTGAGCACCCTGCCGACAACGATCGTAACGCTTTATCAGTCAGTATTCAGCGGAGGTGCGACTACAAAGCTCTTTGGGTTATCGGTTAGCGTCGACAAAGAACAAGCACTGCTAGCAGGAGCGATTATCCTGGCCACGATCCTCATTACTGTCTTTATCGTTAAGTTGAACGAAGCGGCACGCAAACTTACTGTGCAGTATGCCAAGCGCGTCCAGGGCAGTCGAGCATATGGTGGCGTGACAACCGTATTACCGATAAAACTCATTACGGCAGGTGTGATTCCAATCATTTTTGCAGTAGCTTTTTTGAGCGTTCCAGCATTCGTCGGCCAATTACTTACGAGTACTGATAGCGCTCGATTACAGGAAATCGGAACGAATCTAACAATTTGGTTCCAGAACCCAAGTCCACAAACTTTCGCTATGCCAGGCTTCACGCCTTATATCTATCCTTTGGTCTACTTCTTGCTTGTTTTTGTTTTCACTTTCTTCTACACGAGCATCACCTTTAACAGCAAAGAAATTGCCGAGAATTTACAAAAACAAGGTGGTTTTATCGAAGGCGTACGCTCAGGTTTGCAAACCGAGAAGTACCTTGGCAAAGTCGTAAACCGTCTAACGCTCTTTGGGGCACTTGCGCTTGGGCTTTTGGCCTTGACACCGATTATCGGTCAGGCGTTCCTGGAGACCAACATAGCATTAGGTGGTACGAGCATTTTGATTCTTGTTTCTGTAGCACTCGAGACACTGCGCGCAATCGAGTCTCGGGCACTTATGGTCACCTATGACCAGTATGAACAGCCTGATTTTTTCTATGAAGCTGACAGTAAGCTTGAGGAAGCTGTTGGTGCCCGTAGTCGATTACGATTCATGCGAAGACGAAGTAAGAAAAACTAACAGATAATGAGACTCATTTTACTCTTTGCAAAACGTAGTCGTTTTTGCTATACTTAAATCTTGTTATATCTGTATGGCCAAGAATAAGGAAGTTATCGAGTTAAATGGAGTCGTAACTGAGGCCCTTCCGGGGACTCAATTTCGTGTCGAACTCGAAAATGGACATCAGATTATAGCTCATGTCGCCGGTAAGATGCGGAAACATTACATCCGTCTCGTGCCAGGAGACAGCGTTACGGTTGAGCTGACCCCTTACGATCTTACTAAGGGACGAATCACCTATCGCCAGAAGTAATTTATCAATATAAGCAGTGTGTCATTACCACTAGAAGGAGGAATGATCCGCATGAAAGTGCGTGCAAGTGTCAAAAAGATCAGCCCTGACGACAAAATTGTGCGTCGCAAGGGCCGTCTTTACGTTATTAACAAGCTAAAGCCAAAGCATAAGCAGAGGCAGGGGTAATTTATGGCTCGAATTTCTGGAGTAACCATTCCCGATAATAAGCAGGTACAAATTTCTCTGACTTACGTTTACGGTATTGGTCCAAAAACCGCCCTCGATATCCTCGCGAGTGCCAAAGTTGAGCCGACCGTAAGGGTAAAAGAGCTTACGGATGCAGAGATTTCACGAATTCAGGATGTCATCAATGACACGCTGACAGTAGAAGGTGAACTGCAGCGAATCGTGAGCACCAACATCAAGCGCTTGCGTGACATCAAGTCCTATCGTGGTGAACGTCATGCACGAAGCTTGCCAAGTCGCGGACAACGCACGAGAACCAATGGTCGAACTCGTCGCGGGCGAAAAGTAGCAGTCGGTGGCGCACAGCCAAAGGCAGCATCAAAGACGTAAAATCATAGGGAAAGAATAATATGGCAGAAGTATCTACAGCAGCACGAAAGAAAAAAGCCAAACGCTCTGTTCCTTATGGTCAGATGCACATCCAGGCTACATTCAATAACACCATTATTACGTTTACCGATAATAACGGCGGAAAACTTACGGGTAGCAGCGCAGGAGCATGTGGCTTCCGTGGTAGCAAAAAAGGCACCGCTTACGCAGCCCAGGTTGCAACCGAAAAAGCCGGCACAGCCGCAAAACAACTTCATGGTCTAAGCAAGGTTGATGTACTTATCAAAGGAATCGGTCTTGGACGTGAAGCAGCAGTCCGTTCATTGAGCGGATTGGATATCCAAGTTGAATCAATTAAAGACGTGACAGGCGTGCCGCATGGTGGCGTCCGACCACGTAAGCAGAGAAGGGTATAGGAGACGGATTATGGCAAGAGATACCCAATCTATCGTTAAAATGTCTCGTCGTGAAGGCTATGCACTGCATCCAAAGGCGCACAAAGTCTTAGCCAAGCGAAGCGGTCCTCCCGGACAGCAGGGTGGCCGATACCAACGCAACAAGGCGAGCCAATATTCACTTCAGCTACGAGAGAAGCAGAAGGTAAAACGACTTTACGGCCTGCTAGAGCGACAATTTAGCAATCTTATGAAAGAGGCTGACAAGCGCGAAGGCAAATCAGGTGAATTACTATTGCAGTTCCTCGAGCGACGTGCAGATAATGCCGTATATCGTGCGGGTCTAGCACCTTCACGACGTGCAGCTCGTCAATTAGTGACGCACGGGCACTTTGTGCTCAATGGTCGTCGTGTCGACATTCCATCGATTCGCCTAAAAGCTGGTGATGTACTTACGGTTAGAGATCACAGTAAATCTAGCGAGTACTTCAAAAAAATCGACGATGTCAGTCCAGCACCTTCAGAATCACCGAGCTGGCTGAAAGTCGACCGAAAGAAGCTTACAATTACGGTTTCAGGTGTTCCTACACGTGAGGAAGCTGAACCAGACATCAATGAACAGTTAATCGTGGAATACTACTCACGCTAAGGGAGGCTAGGAGAAATATGTCAAAAATGATCCACACACCAGGAGTTGTCAAAGTAGACGACCATAGCGATAACAGTGCGACCTTTACCGTCGAACCACTGCACAGCGGTTATGGCATGACTTTGGGCAACAGTTTGCGTCGTGTGCTGTTATCAAGCATTGCTGGAGCAGCTATTACAGCCTTTAAGGTTGAAGGTGCGAGCCACGAGTTCACCACCATCAAGGGCGTCAAAGAAGACGTCGTTGATATCATGATGAACCTCAAAGGAGTTCGTTTCCGTGTTTTTGGTGACGAAATTCAAAATCTTCGGATTACCAAGAAGGGCAAGGGCGTCGTTACGGCCAAAGATATCGCCGTAAACGCAGATGTTGAAGTCGTAAACCCAGATCATATCATCGCGACAATCGACGATGACAAAACAAGCTTTGTCATGGACATTGTCGTAGAGACTGGTCGTGGTTATCGCACAATCGAAGAAGGCGCAGCGCGCAAAGCGAGCGATATGATTGCCGTTGATGCGATCTTCGGTCCGGTTGCTCGCGTACGATACAAAGTCGAGAACACACGCGTTGGTCAAATGACTGACTTGGACAAACTTATTATCACTATTGATACAGATGGCAGTATTACGCCTCGTGACGCGTTTGAAGAGTCGGCAGCAATTTTAGTAAACCAATATACCGCACTTGCTGGTAAAACACGTGTCGAAGCTGCTGCACCGACAAGCCCTTCGAGCGCTAGCTCGGACGACGCTGACGAGACACCTGAATTGATGACTCCGATCGAGGATCTCAACTTAAGTGCACGTACAACAAATGCGCTCATCAACAATGACATCCATACGTTAAAAGATTTGTTTTCTTTAAGCGATATTGAACTTCGAGAATTGAAAGGCTTCGGAAGCAAAGCTCTCGACGAAGTGAAAGAAAAGATGGCGGAGTTGGAGATCTAGTATGCATCGTCATGGATATAAAGGAAGAAAGTTCCATCGTGAACGCGATCAACGCACTGCCCTCATCAAGGGCCTTGCCGAAAGCCTGATCAAGTATGAGTCAATTGAAACGACTCTACCAAAGGCAAAGGAAATCGTACCCTACGTGGAGCGCCTGATCACCAAAGCCAAGAGGGGTGATTTGCATAATCGTCGCATGGTCATTAGCGGACTACAAACAGTCGCCAGTGCTCACAAGCTTGTTGATGAAATCGCACCAAAACTCAAAGGACGAGTCAGCGGTCATCTACGCATACAGCGAACCGGTTATCGTCGTGGCGACAATGCCTTAATGGCACGCGTGAGTTTTGTTGACGACTTGAAAGAAGCGCCAGTTGCCAAGGCGGCAGAGAAGAAGCCAGCAGGACCAAAGGCTAAGCCAGCGGCAAGGAAAACTCCTGCGAAAACAACCGCAAAGGAGGCTAAATAATGAAGACTTTTAGCGCAAAGCCATCTGACGTAACCCGTAAATGGTACGTTATAGACGCGGCAGAAGCACCAGTTGGGCGCATTGCAACAGTTGCTGCGAGTCTGCTTACTGGCAAGGGCAAGCCGAGCTTCACTAAGCACATTGACACTGGCGACTATGTAGTCATTGTAAATGCTGATAACCTGGTTGTTACCGGTAACAAGATGGAAGGCAAAAAATACTATCGTCACAGTGGCTTTCCAGGAGGACTTAGCGAGACCAAGCTTCGTCACCAGATGGACAAGGACTCACGACATGTCATCGAACACGCTATTCGCGGCATGCTTCCTGTTAACAAACTTCGTGCCGATCGTCTAGCACGGCTTAAAGTATACGCCGGAGCAGAGCATAACCATGAAGCACAGAAACCAGAGAAATTTAACGTAGGAGGCGACAAATAATGGCAGACGCACACTACCATTACGCACTCGGTCGTCGCAAAAGTTCGACAGCACGGGTACGTCTTCAGAATGGCAAAGGCAATATCGCTGTTAACGGCAAGCCGGCTGCGGAGTATTTTTCAGGCAGCAAGTCAATTCTGAATGAGCTCGTACGACCATTTGCGGTGCTCGAACTGGAAGCCAACAAGTACGACATCAGTGCTGTTGTCAGCGGCGGCGGCCATGCCGGGCAGGCTGACGCTATCAGACTTGGTATCGCCAAAGCTTTGTCGATCATGAACGAAGACCTCAAAGGTACGCTTCGTCGTGCAGACTTGCTTGGACGTGATCCGCGCGAGAAAGAACGCAAGAAGTTCGGTCTCAAGGGCGCACGTAAGCAACGTCAGTTTACTAAGCGTTAATATAATACCGCTAATAAAAAGGACATACATAGGGATGTCCTTTTTTATTTGACTTGACAAAGTTCCGACTTGGGCGTAGTGTCAAATAGTTATGAATAAAGTAAAAGCATTTTTTGCGTATTGGTTTACCGGCCACAAGCTGGCGGTTGTTCCTGTGCGCATTCGTAACAAGTAAACTTACATTAACGTATAGAACAATCAAACCGCCAGAAATGGCGGTTTTTATATTGTTTTACAAAGGAGTCAGAGATGGAGTTACCAAGAAATAATACAGAAATAGATGCAGCAGTGCCTGATATAGCAGGTAGGGATATCTTGCCGCCAGCAATCGACGCGGAGGACGGAGTAGGTCCCGCGGAAGCCATGAAAGGCCCGCGCCTGCATCGACTGCCGTTCGATCTACTAAGAGTCGATATATAGAATTAACCAATAACAGAGAAAGGAAGTATTGATGTCGACAGAAACTAACCAACCAGCAGCAATTACAGGACTCATGGCGCAACTGC
>CAZNIN010000028.1:0-2533 GCA_964573155.1 uncultured Candidatus Saccharibacteria bacterium
GAAGACAACATTTCGTCACTTTCTCGAAGCAAGCTTCTGCGACAGCTCCTCATGAACGCACCCCGTCGGGGTTCGCGCTTGCTCCGCAAGCCAATCAATTCAAAAACCCGTCTTTTCGGACGGGCTCTTGACTTGGTGACCTCACGGGGAATCGAACCCCGATTGCCAGGATGAAAACCTGGTGTCCTAACCGTTAGACGATGAGGCCATTTGTGAGGTATCGCGGAAAAATGTGTTTACATATTTTTCCATGATCCGAACAAATGTGGCCCATACAGAGTATGAGGCGCACGAACTTAAGGTACGACCGAGCTCCTATACGAACGAATTGCTCAATCAGGTATGGGCCAATAAGGCTTCGTGGATAATCACAGACTTAAATAAGCGATGTGTATTTGCCTTATAACCGCGATATTGTAACAGATAAGCGACCGAAAAGAAAGACCTCGCACTAGGCGAGGTCTTTAAGTTTGAGCGGTCAGTCAAACTACTCTATGTAGCGCATTATACTACAAGTAGAAGCGTCTGTAAACCACATTGTAGGCGATAGCACCTGCAACAGTAGTTGCTACAAAGATTCCAACGACTTCTGCCGGACCGGTAGCGGGCAAGACAGTTGGCGTTTGCTCACCTTTTACCTTTGTCGTAAAGGTTACTGGTGCAGCACAATTATCGCTATCAACTTCCTTTACTTCATCACCGACCGTGAATGCCACTTTGACGCGAGTAGCGTAGTTGCCATCTTTGGCATAGGTGTGCTCAATTGTGTCTTTGTCAGTAATCACAGGAGCGCTGCCATCACCGAAGTCGTAGACGTAGTGCTTGACCTTGACATCACCAGCCATGACAGGCGTTACGCTGACGCGCACCTTGCGACCGCCAAGCTCTTTGAGTGTTACGGCCTTACAATCATACGTCGGCTTTTCGGGCTGTGGAGGTACACAGTTGTCTTTCTTGATTACAACATCTGCGCTATCTTCTGTTTCCTTAGTCTTGTCCGACTTCATATGCGCAATGTTACGAACACGTACTTCACACTTGTCAGCCGGCAGATCACCAAGCACCTTAGTGCTGAACATGATGTAGGCGCCACCGTTCTTGGCATAGTTACCGATGTTGATACCACCGTCAAACAATGGCTTGTCATTCTGGGTAACCGTCTGGGAAGGAGCAATCCACTTAACACTGCCGTTTACCAGCTTCACATGTGGCGGCAGCACGTCGCTAACCGTTACATTGTTAAGTACTGCATCACCTGTGTTCTGAGTAGTCAACAGCCATTCGACTTCGTCGCCAGGCTTGGTGTTTACTGAGTCAACCCAGGTCTTGTCACCTTTCTTGCGAACCTGCTTCTCAAACTTGACGTTCGGATTCTCTTTTGGAGTAACCTTGAGTTTCACCTCAACAACGGCTTCGTACTCGAAACAACCTTTCATGTTGCCGTCGAGTTTGTCGCTACCGATAGGTGCACCGGTTGTGACGATAGTGTCAGCAAGCTTTACGCCGCTCTTGAAGTTGTCATTGTCGTACAACTTGGCAGAACCGGGAACATAAGCTACGTTGAACGGTTTGTTGGCCGTGAAGTCAACAGTGTCTTCTACTGTCGCAGCATTGTCTGCGCTAATGTAACCGCGAGCACGCAGCGCCTGGCTGGTGGCAGTCGGAACAAATACACGAACTTTGCTATTGCGAGCGATACCCTTACCGCTCTCGTTGGTGCTTTGGTTTGCATTGTTATGCACGTACATACGCACTACGATTTCTTTGCTGCCTTCAGTCACGTTAGGCAAAACGTTCTTGTACACATCGCCAGTCGTCTGATCGCTACGACGAGCATCAACGAATGCGCGCTCATCGCCATAACTTGGCGTATTGATGAACGAGTTGAATACGGGACCTTCCAGCGAACCACAACGGTCATATTTGTTATCGTCGTTAGGATTACATGGCTTGCTGTAATCATAAGGCGTACGGTTCGGGTAAAACTCGGCAACTGCCATCTTGGCCGCAATACCGATGCCGGCAAGGATACCAAGCGCAGCAATCGCTACAATCGTGGTTTTGGAAAGTTTTCGGAAACCTTCGCGGATTTTACTAAATACTTTCATTGCTATATCTCCTTATATCCTTCCTAAACTTATGGCATTTCCGGCATTTGATTTTCAGGTGCCGTAGTTGGTACTACCGTCGTTACCGTCACTGGTACAGTGCTTGTAGGACGTGGGCTGGTGGTAGCAGGAACTGACGTAGTGGTCGTGGTTGTGGGTACGGTTGTCGGAGGAGTTTCTGGTGGCGTTACTGGCGTTTCACCCGGTAGGTATCCATCTGGATTTGGCTCTTGTTCTGCTGGGCCTTCACCTGGTACATCCGGTTCACCTGGTTCATCTATAGGACCAGGTACGTGCTCGTCATCGTTCTTTGGTGGAACTGAGGTAGAAGTTGTTGTAGTGGTCTCAGGAGTAGTGGTCGAAGTTGTAGACGTAGATGTAGTCGTAGTTGTCTCAGGAACAGTAGAGGTCGTGGTAGTGGTCTC
>CAZNIN010000028.1:2633-6639 GCA_964573155.1 uncultured Candidatus Saccharibacteria bacterium
AATTCCGGCGGAAGCTCAGGAACGTTTTCAAATGGCACTGGACTCATTGGCTGGTAACCGCAGTCAATCTTGTAGTAAAGAGTCTGCGGCTTGCTCATTACACCTTTGGCGTCAGGCTGACCAGGAAGATCTACACGCAGTACAAGCTTGCCCTGCATCGATTCTTTGGACTGATAAATCATTGGCGGCAGACCTTCTGCCTCACGAGTTACCTGATACTGGGTGTAGTAATCAACATGCTTGCCCTCAAAGGTTGAGAAACTGATCTTGGCACCGTCTTGCGTAAGGTAATTCTTGTATACTTCATGGTTTGTGTCGTATTCACCACGATTCTCTATGTACTGACGAACCAAATTATCACGCTGTTCAGGCGTCATAGACTCAGTTATCTTAGCCATTTCCATATTACCAACAAGCAATGTCGGATCAGCCATAGCGCGAGCCAGCATATTATTTAATGCATCTGCTGGAGAAGAGCTTTCACCCTCTGGTCCGAAATGATGACTGCCAGGACGAGCCTGCTCAGCAAAGAATATGATTTCTCGGTCCTCAATAGTTTCTACTTTAGTGGTGCTTGGGTTGTCATAGCTCTCTGAAATGTTTCCATCACTCGGCAACCAGCCACGTTCCGCCATTGCAACTTCCTGTGAGTTTGCACTGGCTTCTTTAGGAGAACCGAAACCAAATGCTGCACCAATACCAACTACAGCCGCAAGCGCAGCAGCACCTAATGCACGTCGTCTGCTAGGACGAAACGCTTCATCTTTTGCCTTCTGAGATTCGCGTACGCTCGGCGCAGAAGAAATATCACGGACTTCGGCCAGCTCGGCGGTTGGCTCTACTGCTGTAATTACTTCCGTAACTTCGACAGCTTGTTCGGCCTCTCGCGCTTTACGCAATGCATGCAAGTCTTTTATGGCAGCTGTCACTTCTGCAACAGATGTATACTGTGGCACTTCTACCGGGGTTTTAGATTCCATAGTACTCTATAGCTCCTTATTCTTTATCCCTACGCCCACTTCTTCGACGTATAATGCTTGCATTTTACCATATCTGATGTTTTATGTCAATACTTATATAACTATATGGATTTTTATACAAAATATTAGCGTAAGAGGTATTCATACAGCTCTTTGAGTTTGTAAGTAGCTGCACCAAGGACACTTGTAATCGAAAATAACGCAAACGCACCTGCCGCCCCTGTATCAGGAAGTTTTTGGGCTGGCGGTGGTGTCTGCACAGCCTTAACTACGGGTTTTGGTACCTCTGGCTGGCAAACAGTGGTCAGTGCATCATCTTTCTGCTCGTGAACATCCCTAGCACTTGCATACGCAGTATTGATTATTGGCTGTCTGCAGGCGTCAGCCTCTTCGCCAATTGTTGCGGCAAAAATGAGTTCTACCGAATCATCTACCCCAAGTGTCGTCAATTGCACCCCTTCGCCAACCAGATCACCGATAGTATTTTCCCGCATATACGATGAGCCCTCGAGATTATCGTCCTCGAAACTCACATCGTTCGGCAACGAGTCCTGTATCTCAAGGTTCGTAAGAGGTGCATCGCCTGTGTTTGTCACGATGATACGGTACTCCACACTGTCTCCAGGATCAGCAGTCACATGTTGACGCCATGTAGTTTCTCCGCTTATTCGGACATCTTTCTGGATGCTCAGACTCAGCTTTTTTGGTGCTGGTTTTGGTTGAGGCTTGGGCTGAGGTTTTGGTGCTGGTTTTGGTTTATGGACCGGATTGGCACTTACAGGGTTACCGCAGGACATAATTACTGCCGAGTGAAACCGACCGTCCACTATCTTGACCAAAGCAGGTAAGCTTTCCGAACGAAAAGATACTGATGGTGGACGCTTATACGCTTCGATACCAGGTATCTTGGTACTGCCTCGCATATTCTGACGGCCAGCCGTCATTGCTCCTGTAGCAACGAGTTCGCTCCCGGCGTATACTTCTCCATTTTTTGTCACGCGCCCCACCATCATTTCATTGAAATATGCCTCATTTGGGATACCGAAGTGAGCAAATATAGCATGCAGATTACCGCCCTGATTTTGCCGATACTTTGTGATGAGGTCAGACAAGCCGGTCACACCACAATAAATAACCGCGTTGGCATCGCAGTCCTGAGCAGCAGAAACTCTTGCGACCGGAGCAAAAACCATCAGGCTACCGAAAGCCAACACCCATATTGATAGTACGCCCACCAGTCTCTGCAAAAGCTTCCCTGCCATGCAACCTCCCGATTTACTACATGTATTGTAGTAATTGTACAACGAGGTGCAGTGAATTATCTAACAAACTGAAGTTTTTTCCACCACTTTGGCTATCATTTCATAGCTTGGGTAAAGGTATGCCGGTCTGTTTACTGACTTTTTTTGCCCACGCAAACAACGCAGCAATCTGGCGCTCAAGCTCTTGCTTGTCTTGTATGGTCAACTGGTCCTTGTCCTTCTTCTCCAGCACTACGATTCGATCATATATTTCTTTGATATCACTCTCTATGCCACCAAGACGATTGTCAATACGCTCTATCCATTCGCGCATAATCCGTTGCTCAGACTCAATACCGCTGAGACGGGTTTCGACGCCTTCCATACGAGTTTCGATACCTTCCATACTGGTCTCTAGTGCATCAAGACGCGGATTCACTGCGACGTCTAATGCATCGAGCACGACGCCTCGTATGTCATTCAGATCTTGCTTGGTTAGACTCATGGTCTAATTTTAGCACAGCATACTGTGAACTATCGGGTCTCGGCTGGCGTCTTTGCTGCAGCGGCTGACCGAGAGCGGACTAGTTGGAGCGAGGACGTAGAATCAGCCTGTTCGGGTAGTGTAGTAGGCGGAGTTTTGAGGCGGGACTTGGAGAAAGTGAAGCCAAAGGTACTGCCTTTGTTCTCCTGGCTTTTGAAGATTACGCTGCCGCCCTGGGCGATGATGACTTTCTTTGCCATAAATAGACCGAGACCCGTGCCATCAGGACGAGCTTTGCGAGCATTCCCGGCACGAAAGAACTTAGTGAATAGATGATGCTGTTCGTGTCGCGGAATACCGATACCGTTATCCGTCACCGTGAATTCGATGGATTGTGGCGTTTCTTTGAGCGCCACCTGCACACGCCCGCCACTCTTTGTGTAGTGGATTGCGTTGTCAGTAAAATTCATAATCACCTGCCGGATTTTCGTCTCGTCTAGCATTAAATCAGGAAAGTTCTTTGGTTTTGCGTATGTTAGCTTCAACCCGCGAGCAGCTGCCGTTTCAACCAATTGCTCCACCTCGCCCTCAATCACATCAGCCAGGTTGGTTGCCTTGGGCTCAATGACGAATTTGCCGGTACGCAAACGTGACACATTCAAAAGGTCGGCAATCAGATATACCATACGCTGGCTACTAATGAATGCCTGGTCAAGAAGCTTTGCCTGCTTGGGCGTAATTTTACCGACGTCGCCCTCAAGCACCATGCTAAGGTATCCCTTGACGCTTGTTAGTGGCGTGCGGAGCTGGTGCGAAGCCATACTTATAAAGTCATCCTTGGTTTGATCTAAGGCAATCAGCTTGTCGTTTGCGCGACGCAACTTCCTGGTGGCATCTTCTACTTTTTGCGCCAAAGTAATGTTAAATTTTTGAATTTCTTCAAAACGAAGCGCATTGTCGATAGCAATAACAAGAGAATTCGCCACGATTTCCAGCACTTTGATATCCTGCGAGTTATATGCATTGCCGCTCTTTTTCGCACCCAATGCAATTGCACCTATACCCTCGGTTTTGATATCCGTCGTCAGCCGCACAAGTACAGCTACATCGTTGTTGCGCATCTTGGTTTGCAGGTCCTTGTAGGATTCCTCCAAGTAGTCAGCGACGATTACTTTTTGATTTAGCTGCGGCAACGCCATTCTGGCGAATTTTATGTCATCGTTGCCGAATTTTTTCTGCACATTTCCAATAATCCGCTGTTTTTCATGCTCAGTTTCCTTCAGAACAAAAACACTGAACTC
>CAZNIN010000029.1:0-1548 GCA_964573155.1 uncultured Candidatus Saccharibacteria bacterium
TTAACCTGGGAAGAAGTTCAGGGTCTCATACGCCACTCATATGACCTCGTCGCAAACATCGAGCAAAGACTAAAGCTCCGGGTCTACGCCAATCAATATAGATGCGTTTCGATACTGTGTTTCAAGTGTTTCTTTGAGTTTTTTGCTCACGGTCGTTTTATATGCGGTATTTAGTTTTTTCTGGTAGTCCCCCAGCTGTGCCTGGATGAATTCCATATATTCTTGGTCAAAGCGGTTGTTTTGGGTTGCCTGAGTAAGCAGCTGATCGGTTTTAGGGTTTTTGCTGGCTTTAGGCATCTTCACTTTCTGTGCTTTGAGTGCGGCAGCAAGGGCTGATTGGTCGCTGCGTAGGCTGAGCTTGGTGGTGATAGCCAAATTGCGGGCGTCAGAGCTCTGCGCTTCCTTAAGCGCTACGTCAGAAACTCGGATGAGCTCACTTTGCAAAGAAGCGACAGCCAGCAGATGATCTTTGTTAGTCGGTCCACTGTTCATCATCGAGGCGATGATGCTTATCAGAATTAGCAGGATAAGCAGTGCTCCGCCACCAATAAGGGCAAGCTGTTTTTTGCTCATACTGGCAAATCGAGAAACACCGCTTGGTCTCTGGGGAAGTTGCGGGTTGGTGATGAAATCGTATTGATTGTCTGGCTGCATAACTTTCCTACATTATAACCACAACAGAAACGAGAAGGTAGTGCTAAATACGACGCGAGATAATTGACAAAAAAGCACAAGCGTGTTACAATGTATGCATTGGCTGAAAAACAAAAATTGTACTTCAAGGACCGGTCAGCCGAACAAACGGTCCCCACAGAAAGAATAAAAAATGCACGCACTTTATCTGCACGCAAAGCTCGCCCTCTACGCAAGGCAGTTATATATGTCCGAAGTTACTCGTGGTATTGCTTTTGTGCTTATCGCAGACTTGGTGGTCTCATTGATGCTCAAGCGGATAGAACGACACCGTCGCCGACTCGCAAGGCAGCTAACGGAAAAGCGGGATACTCTTTATGCACGAGCGAGGGCCTAACCATAGTGGCGACACCGATCCCACGACAGCTGATATTCTCTATGATGCAATTCAGGGAACTGTCGAAAAGCTTGGCCCTTTAGCCCGAGATCGTCACATTACTGACCATCTCGCAAATAGTGATGAAGTTGACGAAAGCTTCGTAGGCTTTGCCGAAGGAGAGCAAGCGTTTTCTTTCGGATTCCACGTAGATGAAGCAGATCGAGCTACGCTCTATAGCTTGATTGCCGAGCCAGGGTATTCAGAAATAGGTTTATTGTTGTGGAAAGGAAACGAACCAATAGAGTTTGATACAGAACCGGAAAATGTAACGGACAATTTGTATGTCGCCGTTCTTTTGGAGGGACAAACTCCGTTTCTCGCAAAATACGACGATATCGATGGCTACCTTTCGGCCGAAGAAGGCAGGACGGTTCCGCATGCATCAAAGATGGCAGGCGCCGAGCATTTTCTTGAAATGGCGAAACATGGCCAAGCGACAATGCGGTTACTAGATGATGGCGCCTCTGCAGAATTAC
>CAZNIN010000029.1:1648-6135 GCA_964573155.1 uncultured Candidatus Saccharibacteria bacterium
AAACATGGCCAAGCGACAATGCGGTTACTAGATGATGGCGCCTCTGCAGAATTACTCGAGGCATTATCCGACCCCGCTCTCCAAGAATATGTGACATCAGACTAGTCGAGTATAAAGTTGACAAAAAAGCACAAGCGTGTTAATATGTATACATCGACTGACAAATATCAAAACTAAAAATAAAAAGGTACGAAATTAATCATGAGTGAATTATATCCTCGATTCGAAGCTGATAGAGAAGCAGAAAATGCTTCAGCAGATGCCTGGAAAGAACAGTATGGTATCGATGACAGCGCAGAAACTCCGATAGCTAGCACGGAACCAGTTGTGAAGGCCGAGTTTCCGCACACAGCGGCCGATGAGCAATTCAACAAACAAATGGCTAGTCATGACATAGCGGTCAGTGATGAGAATACGGGTCCTCAGGCTGTCGAAGTTGTCGTGGGTACGCCCAATGGTATTCCAGCTGACGCGGGTGAGTTGCCGGTGCCAGCACCAGTGGATGAGGAACCAAAGACTCCTGTCGGTGTCTAATACAGGACTTTAGGTTATACAGAGAGTCGCAGATTTTTGCGGCTCTTTTGTATTTTTATTGTTGGAACATGTTATCCGCATACGGATACGCTTATGGGCTGACGGACAACGTTTTACGCATTGTTATGTAGAACGGAATGCTTGCGACACCTGCGCCAAGTGCGATCACTGCAAAACCGCTCTGCATGCCAAAAACATCTATGGCTGTTGCGACGACTACTGGCAGCCAGATGCGGTGTATAGATATGGATGTATTCATTGATGACAGAAGGGTCGCTTTGTAGGAAACGGCAAATCTTTTCAAAAGCAGGTCTTGGTATATTATCTTTCGATATCGCCAAAAGCTTATGCCAACGATAACGCCAGGTATTGCGAGCCAGACCGAACCGGTTGCAAAGAGTGCAGTTGAAACTACAAGCAGCAGGCAGTCAAGTATGGCGTAATACTTTGGTCCAAGCTTCTCGAGCTTGTGGTAGTAGAGGCCAAGTATGGCGCCTAACAAACTGCCAGCCGAAAATACCCAACCCAGCAATGCGGGATTGAGACCAAACTCTTTGAGGGCGACATTCTGAAAGTCGGAAGTAGCGACCCACAACGCCCCGACTAGGCCGAAGCTTATGGCGAAGGCTGCTAGCTGTTTGTGCTGTTTTAGTTTCGCAATACGCTCGAGAATCGGGACCTTTTTCTTATCAAGCTCCGCCGTGGCTTTTTGTTTTGGCATATCTTTCATGAGCAGACCTACGACCAAGAGTATCGCGTAGGCTGCGGTGCCAATGAGGAACGGCAAACGCACGTCGATTGCGTAGGTGAGCGGCACAAGACCAACGAGCGCTGTATTAATAAGGAGCGACATCGATTGTGCCCGGCTTGTCACTTTGACATAGTCTCTATCTCTTTTTAGAAAGACGAGCGAATCATGCAGCAGCGCCTCTCCGGCGCCCACGAGAAAAGCGTATCCGATTGCTTCCAGGGTGATCCCGAAAAACACACCAAACTTGTTTTGAACAAGTACATACACGAGTGTTGAAATGATGTTGCATACGGCAGCAATTCGAAGGCTAGTTGCTCGTCCGTATTTGTCCGCAAATACTCCCGATGGAACTTCAAAGATGAGACCTATTGCCGCGAAATACGAACCGAGCAGCCCGAGGTCATTAATTGTGAGGCCGGATACATCTACGAAATAGATGGCAGAGAGGGGTAGAAATACTCGTTTGGCGAAAATCCGTACAAAAGTGTAGAGCCGGATGTTTCTTGCGGCAGCGGTTTTTGTCTCCATGTTACAAACAAGTATACATACTGCGACGTCTATTATCCGGACAGTTCGCGAGACATGAACTGTCAAATTTGCATATTTTACAATCTGTTTCCTAGCTCGTATCTTCTCTCCGGTGTAAACTGGACCGTATATGGATGCGGTAGAGGAAGTCAAAAGCCGGTTGGCGATCGAGGACGTGATCAGCGAATACGTCCAGCTCAAGCGTGCTGGCCGTAACTACAAAGGCCTCAGTCCTTTTAGCGCCGAAAAAACACCGAGTTTCATGGTTAGTCCAGAGAAACAGATATGGCATGACTTTTCGTCGGGCAAGGGCGGAGATGTGTTCAGCTTCGTCATGGAGCTGGAAGGACTCGATTTCAAAGGGGCATTGGATCACCTGGCGCGCAAAGCGGGCGTGGATTTGGTTCAATACCAGACCGGTCGAAATGCAGATGTTGGTAAGACAAAAGAGAGGTTATACGAGGCTCACGAGCTAGCAGCCAAATTTTACCAAGCGCAGTTCAAACAGAACAAATCTGCGCTCGACTATATATTCCAAAAGCGCAAATTCACCAAAGAAGTCGCGCTGGCCTTTCGGATTGGTTATTCACCCAATAACGGCACAGCGCTGCTAGATTTCCTCAAGAAAAAAGGCTTTACCGAAGCAGAGCTGACTAAGGCTGGCCTGGCGACAAAACGTTACCGTGGGGCGAGTGATATGTTTCGCGGTCGGATTCAAATTCCACTTATGGACGCACAGGGCAGAATCGTTGGTTTTACTGCACGGCTTCTAGAAGATATGCCAAATGCGCCAAAATATCTGAATACCCCGCAGACACTTCTGTATGACAAGGGCCGACATGTATATGGTTTGCATCTTGCCAAGGAAGGTATACGACGCTCTGGTTATGCGGTGGTTGTCGAAGGAAATCTGGACGTCATTGCAAGTCATCAAGCTGGCATTACACAGGTGGTCGCGACGGCTGGCACGGCGATGACCGAAATGCACCTGAAAGCACTGAATCGCTTTACGGGCGACATACGGCTGGCGTTCGATCAGGACCGAGCTGGTCTGGCGGCTGCCGAACGGGCGATTCCAATAGCCGGCAAAGTGGGCGTTAACTTAAGCATGATTACCGTACCGGAAGGCAAGGATCCAGACGAGCTGGTCAAGAAAGACCCTGGTTTGTGGCGGAAAGTTATTGAAGACCAGCAATATGCGGTGGACTGGCTCATGGATCGCTATGCCGCCCAGCTTGATCTTACAACTGCAATTGGCAAGCGTCAGTTCAGCGATGTGGTGCTTAGAGTTGTTCGCCAACTGCCGGACCAGGTTGAGCAAGATCATTATATTGGTGAAATTGCTAAACGTGCCGGCGTCAGCCGGGATGCGCTTGAACAAAAAATGCGTTCAGGCAGTGTCCGTGAGCCGACCCGTCTGAAGAAAGGACGGGTCGCACCACAGCCGCTCGATCCGGTGCAGATTGACAGAACTAAGACGCAGGATCAGTTCATGGCGCTCGTTTTAATGCAGCCGGCGCTTCGCCATTACCTCAAGCCCATCACGTATGATATGTTGCCGAATGAAAAGGCACATCAACTGCTACGATTCTTACAGGATAACCCACAGTTTGCTGGTGATCCTAAAGAGGCCGAAGCCTTGAATGACGTTGCAGATTATGTTAAAATTCTTGGATTACAGTTCGATGAATTATATCGACGCCACGAGCTACTGGAGCTTCGCAATGAAGCCGCTCGATTGCAGGAAAAACTGATAAAACAATACGTCCAAGCAAAAAAACAGCCGATAACCGCAGCCCTGACGCATGCCGAAGGCGATGAGCTTAAGCGTTTGCTGGAAGAGGCCAAAGAACTCGATAGGTTACTAAAGAGGCTTTAATACATCTACTAATTAATATTTTTCATTTGCCATTTTTTGCAAGGCTCTGATAACTGCTGGTACTTAGAATGAAAGATGGAAAATAATTCGACGACAGGAGAATTACATGGCGGAAGACGAACAGAAGAAAACGGAATCAAAAAAAGAGTTGCTCGAAAAGGCGAAAAAAGACGGCAAAATCAGTCAGCAGGATATTTTTGCGGTAATTCCGGAGACACCCGAAAACGCTGACATACTGGATGAACTCTACACTGAACTCGCAGATGCCAATATTTTGGTTGTAGCGCCAAACGAGCCCAAAGCAGCGCTTACCGGCGATTGGATTGACGAGGAGGGAGATGAAGAGATCGACCTCAGCGAAAAGGTTATCATGGATGATATCGCCGACGACTCAGTTCGGTTGTATCTGCGTGAGATTGGTAAAATCCCTCTACTAAGTGCCGAGGAGGAGTTGGCGCTTGCGCAGCGTGTGGTGGCAGGCGACAAAGACGCCAAAGACCAGATGGCAGAAGCCAACATGCGTCTCGTCGTGTCTATCGCCAAGCGATATGTCGGTCGTGGCTTGGACCTTCTCGACCTTATCCAAGAGGGCAACACCGGACTGCTACGTGCTGTCGAGAAGTTTGATCCTGATAAAGGTTTCAAGTTCAGCACCTATGCGACCTGGTGGATCCGCCAGGCAATCACTCGTGCCATTGCCGACCAGGCCAGAACCATCCGTATTCCGGTCCATATGGTCGAGACTATCAACAAACTGCTACGCACCCAGCGTCGCTTGACGCAGGATCTTAACCG
>CAZNIN010000030.1:0-1226 GCA_964573155.1 uncultured Candidatus Saccharibacteria bacterium
TATATAGTACCTGCAATAAATGCGCTCTCAGGAGCTGTCGGCATAGTTGTGGTCATTATGATTATATGGGGTGGTATACAATACACCTCTGCCAGAGATAATCCTCAGCAAGCTGCGGCTGCCAAAGAGCATATCAGGAATGCCCTTTTTGCACTTGTTATATACATATTTACGGTTGCCTTCCTAAACTGGATTGTGCCAGGAGGAGTATTTTAGTATGCATAAGTTGTTTGCAATGTTGCTCATTATCAGCGGTATGCTTGGCGTAAGTACTGTTCTTGTGCCTAGTGTCGCGACTGCGGCGACTGCGGCGGAATGCACAGGAAACGCATCGATTCCTATTTTGCCGAAGTGGTATAAATATATTCCCCATCATTTCGATGCCTCGACTAATTCTTGTGTAGTTGATGCGCAGTTCCCGGAAAGTATTCCAGCTATCTTGCTTGCGATCTCTGAGATTTTGCTGAGAATTGCGGGCATCCTGGCCGTAATATTTGTGATTTACGGCGGCTTCCAGTATCTGACAAGCACCGGAGAACCGGATAAAGCCAAGGCTGGCCGAACGACTATTATAAATGCCCTGGTCGGGCTGATGATAGCAATGCTCTCTACGGTTATTGTAAATCTTGTGGGAAGAAATATAGGATAGGAACCGGCAATGAACAGATTTGCTCAGATCAGTAAAAGTGACCTAAAAGACCTAAACAGTCTGCCGACGAGTTTCGGAGAATCAAACATCGAAAAAGGTTTAATCATCGCCTTCGGTATAGCTGGTGGTATTGCGCTCATCGTGATTGCCTATGGTGGGCTCAAGTTTGTGCTCTCCCAGGGCAACCCTCAAGAGATAACCAAGGCGAAAAACACAGTAATCGATGGATTGATCGGTCTGGCGGTCATTGTTGCATCAGGCGGCATAGTGGGTTTTGTGGTAACGGCATTGACATGAAAAAGAAACTCTATTTACTTCTTTCGGGTATGGGTATGTTTGGACTTTTTGCATTCTCCTCTCCGGCTTTTGCGGTCGATGTGCTCGAACCCGTTTGTCGTGACAACCCTGGTGCCGATGTGTGTCAGAGCAATACAAATCAGTCCACAGACTCAAACGCGATATACGGTCCCGACGGTGTTCTTACTAAAGTAGCTAACCTAATAGCTGTTGTGGTGGGTATTGCCTCAGTCATCATGATTATTATCAGTGGCTTTAAGTACATTACTTCGAGCGGTGA
>CAZNIN010000030.1:1326-6032 GCA_964573155.1 uncultured Candidatus Saccharibacteria bacterium
GGCTTTAAGTACATTACTTCGAGCGGTGACTCCTCTAATATCCAGTCCGCCAAAAACACTATCTTGTATGCGATTGTCGGTCTTGTGATTGTAGCAATGGCCCAAGCGATTACCGGCTTTGTTCTCGACAGAACCACCTAGTAAAGATCTTGTGGAACTCGAGGTAGGTATGGTATAAGTTAGGTCATAAGCATTTAGAAAGGGATAACGTAAAATGATCAAAAAGTTAAAAACACTAATAATGAATCTCGGCATTTTTAGTCTGATGTTCGCGCCCGCATTTGTGCCTGTTGCTGTGCATGCCGCTGACACTCCTGATCCTACCGGAAGCCTATGTTCAGGAGCGAACGATCTTCAGTTTGGCGGAAGTGGCGACTGTACAGAAACCGGTGAGGCACAAGAAACGGTGAACAACCTCGTTACGACTATAATCAACATTTTCTCGGTTATTGTCGGTATTGTCGCTGTCATCATGATTATCTATGGCGGCTTCAAGTACATTACTTCTGGTGGTGATTCGGGCAATATTTCCGGCGCAAAGAACACGATTCTGTTCGCGATTGTCGGTCTGATTATCGTTGCTATGGCTCAGATTATCGTTCGGTTTGTTCTTGCCCGTGCAACAAACAGTACAACGTAATACATAGAAAATTCTATATCTACACACGCCTTCCCTTCTTTCCGGGAAGGCGTGTTTTTATTGCACAATACTTATCAGACTTTTTTTGTGTTCTCATGTGATAAAAAAACTACCCTAGATAACGGGTAGTTTTTTTATCTGGCAATTTATTGGTTAAAGAACTTGAATCTTTTTGACTGTGTCCTGCTTTACTTTTGTAAAGCTGATAGTCAAGACGCCGTCTTTTAGTACAGCTTCGATCTCGTCCTCTTTCACTGGTACGGGCAATGCCAGGCTGCGCGAAAATTCGCCCCAGTAACATTCCTGGACGAAATAGTTCTCTACGTCGTCCTCGGTACCAGCTGACAACGTACCCCTGATGCTCAGTGTGTTGTCGGAAATGCTTACGTCAAGGTCGTGTTTGTTTACGCCCGCTGTTCGCGCCTTGACGACCAATTTCTCTTTTGTTTCATACACATCAACGGCGAGCTGGCCAGGTACAGCTTCTTCTTCGTCCCACTCATCTGCGGGTGCGCTTGCTTGCGCCTGCGCACTCTGATCTTCAGTTGCTGTCATTGGCATGTCGTCGTCACCGAGAAAAGCAGCGGTCAACTCGTCTTCCATCAACAAATCTTCGTCACGGCTGCGTCTAGCCATAATAGTGTTACCCTCCACTAATACTTCTTTAGTTCAGTATATTTGCAATTTTTGTTGACTATAAGTATAGCTACATTGCTATAGGGGTGCAACAGGCTTAAGGGTTATTTACAACAGTAATTAGCACAACAGCAAGGCTCTGAGATATGTAATAATCAAAACTAATGACATTCATCGAAAAGCTTCTGAATATCGTGGCGCCACACTACTGCATGACCTGCGGCGATGAAGGCTCTATCGTCTGCGCGTGGTGTCTGCCAGATTTTGCCACTCCCCTTCCCGAAAGGTGTTATGTATGCAAAAAAGCAACTCGCGAGAGCCGAGTTTGTAATATGTGTAGCCGAAAAAGTGCACTCCGACATGTTTGGGTAAGGGCTTCATATGACGGGCAGGTCAAGCAGCTCGTGCATGATTTCAAGTTTGAGCGCAAACAAGCTGCGGCCGAACCGGTGGCGGTGATGATGAAAGAAGCACTGCCATATTTGCCCGCGAACACGATTGTGGCACATATCCCTACGGCGACTAATCGAGTGCGTCAGCGTGGCTACGATCATGCCGAGCTTATCGCCCGTGCTTTGGCACGGCAACTAGATCTTCAACACGCGTCATTGTTATATCGCGTTACGCAAACCAGACAGGTCGGATCGAGAAGAGCTGAGAGAATTAAGCAGATGGAGCAAGCATTCACCTGTGCGTTTCCTCAAAAAGTAGCACAGAAGCATATTTTACTCGTCGATGATCTGACGACAACGGGCGCCACGCTCGAATCGGCTGCCCGCTGCCTAAAAAGTCAAGGCGCCAAGATAATTAACGCTGTCGTATTCGCCCAAAAATAGATTTCTTTTTTGGTCGTGACTTCTGGGGTTCTAGATTGTCGAGTGCCTGTGCCTGTTCCGGAAAGCCATGCTTGAGCGCGTGCACAATAGCCTGCTGCAGTTGGGGGGTGCGGAATTGCAGGCGTTCGAACGCGGAGATATTGATCCACGCGAGCTTGTGTGTGTTTGCGGCAAGCTTATTCATAAAGCCTTCCTCTGAAGTTTCTTGAATTTGAGCAGTCTCGAACGGTGCCACCTCGCACAAATAAATATATTGTTGATTGTAAGGTGCTGCATGTGATTCCGTGAAAACCAGTCGTGACTTTATTACATCCAGCCCTGTTTCTTCTTTGACCTCGCGTACGAGGGCTTGCTCTGGGGTTTCTCCTTCGTTTTCTCTTCCGCCTACAAGCGTGAAATACTCACTGCCGTATTTGTTGCGGTGCATAACAAGGATATTTCCTTCGTTGATAATAATGGCTCGTGCGGCTCGTTTCATACTCTAAGTCTTGTCGAAAAGTCTGGCGGAAGGGGTGGGATTATTTCATATAGCTCCCTCCAGTCCTCGAAGTACACTTCTGCGGGCTTCAGTTACTATCGAACCCTTTTTGCTCTGCAAAAGTTTGGGTTCAAATCCCATTCCCAATTCTATAAGAAATTCTATATTTAATCTTGGCGGAAGGGGTGGGATTCGAACCCACGGTACCGTTGCCGGCACGACGGTTTTCAAGACCGTTTCCTTAAACCACTCGGACACCCTTCCCTAGTGTCGTTTTATAACCACGCCATTATACCAGCCACTACCTCTGTTGTCACTATTGGATATTAATAACTCAAACGCTCGACAGGCGCATAGTCGTCTGATAACACCAATCCAGTTTTTGGAGGATCGACAGGTGTTGGAAACCCTTCGGTTAGCTGTGAGAGTTTGGGCTTGTCATCGGTGGCGACAATTAGGAAATTCTGCCGTTTGTTCAGGCTCTCTTTGTCGCTCTGATAGGCTGATACCTCAGTAAAGACACTCGTGTATGTCTTCAGTAATGATGGTAAAAATTCTCCATAAAAATCAGCAGGTGCGTTTATTAAAATTAAACCGCCTCTGCTAAGGTTGTATTTGAGCCGCAAAACCGCCTCTCTGCTCGTGAGATGGAACGGCGGCGTCAACGAATTGAATGCGTCCATGATAATAAGGTCGTATGCATCATGGGATTTGTTGATATAAGTACGACCATCTTCGTAGTGAACGTGAATGTTCTGCATATCTTTATAGTTAAAATATTGTCTGGAGATATCATCGAGTGCCGGGTCTATCTCTACTACATCAAAAGTAGATTGGGGTAATCGTTTGGCGAGTATGGTCGGCATCGTGTGTGCTCCTCCGCCGACGATGAGTATTCGCTTAGCATCTTCTGTATTAGTAACGACCCTTGTCATTAGCTGGGTATAGGAAAATACAGGTTCGTCAGGATCGTCCAGGTACATACCTGATTGGATGCTCTGCTTGTCGGTTAGTAGCAGATGCGCAGGACGATCATTGTACGACGCACGCGCTACTCGGTAGCGACTATAGGCGCTATCCGAATCATGAATAATACCGATGGGTAGCGTAGAGAAGTTCAAAAAAATGATTGCAATAAACGCTACTGTCGCGCGTAGCCACCGTAGCCGTTTAGGGTTTGCCAGGAACGATGTACATATCAGTAGCACGACAAGCCACAAAGTTACGTTGCGGGCGCCGAGATACGCCAATAGCCAGTAGCCGCTCAGGAATGTTCCGCCAATGCTTCCAATAGCACCGGCTGCCTCGAGGCGGCCAATGGATGTACCGGTGGTTTTGAGTGAAGTCACGCGTAGTTTTGCGAGATGCGGCGAAACCATGCCGATCAATGCGCTCGGTGGTCCGAATAATATTATCGCTGCAATTGCCGAACTGAAACGCAAATCAAACTGCTGGTTAATGATTAGTTCCAGGGCAGGTTCCTGCAAGAAAGTCATGGCCAAGACTAGGGCGGCCGCTCCTGCGATAATCAGTCCTAGGTCTTGCTCTGTGTCGTACTTGTCTGCCAATCGCCCCCCATACCAAAAACCAAGCGACAACGAGCCCAGTATAATGCCGATCATCGATGTCCAGACATAGGTGGAAGTACCGAAGTACGGTGCGATAAGCCGGGCGCCAACAATCTCCAAAATCATGACGCTTGCGCCGGTGAGCAGCGCAATAAGTTCATAGCGGTAGTCTCGAATTGTGGTCAGAGCTTTCTTATACATAGTCACCTGCATTTGCCTGAGTCGCCGTCATCATCCTTTACAGGTAACTGCCGAGAATAGTGACTGGTCCGCATGAGGCTGCGTGTATTTCTTATTTTGAGCTTATGAAGCTGATTAAAGCCGAGGTTGCCACCGCGATAAGGCTGATGCCGCCAATCTTAGCTAAGCTATCCGTAAACATATCCATCGATATGGCATCTAGTACGAGCAGGGATCCGAATATTGCTGCAATAATGATAAAAAATATTGCTACTGCTTTGGCGGTGGCTTGAAATTTCATTGGTGATTTCCTTGTTATATTTCCTGCCTATAATCATACAGGATATTTTTTCGTTTGGCGGAGAGAG
>CAZNIN010000031.1:0-5702 GCA_964573155.1 uncultured Candidatus Saccharibacteria bacterium
GAAGTATAAGTCATGACCAGAACCGGAATAGGAAACTGGTAGACAAGTATGTCCTATGCTGTCCAGGTACTCACAATCTGCGACGTGATCGTTTGGTGTGCCTGCGTATCCAGTATCGTCTTCATAGCTCGCAAACATCGACACAGGAGAGTATGAAGAACTAAAGGATTTGTAGCCTGTGAACTGTTCGAAAGATAATAAGTCCTTCGAGAGAATGCTTGAAGAACCAAGCACGGCTTTCAGACCGGGGATGATAGGAAGTGGTTCGAGGTGTGTAAGCACACTGCTGATCTGGCCCCCAGCAGACCACCCTGCCAGTCCCACTTTCGTTGTATCAATTTTATACGTATCTTTATGGCTGGCGAGATATTGATATGCTATGTAGATGTCTCGAGCACTTTGGTTGTACAGGTTCGCATACACATCTAGCGCCGGTGAATCATCAGGATTAAGCACCGGGTTTTCACTATTATCCGGCGGTAGCATAGTGTAGTCGATGGTTGCGGTTACATAGCCACGTTTGGCGAAATCAATAGCAGCGGACTCCTGTTGATACCTGTCCCCAATAATCCAGCCCCCTCCATAAACAAATATGATAAGAGGTCGTTTACTCATGGTGTCACCAGATGGGCGGTATATATTTATTTTCAAATCTTTTGGCTCCTCGGTGTTGTCGACAAGACTGAGATTGCCGTCTTCTCCAGATTCGAATTTCGTATGGTAGGTAGATTTGTACGTAATATCCTTTGTTGCTGTAATTTCATCGAAAACCAGATTTCTATAACGTCCTGCTGGGTAAAGGGGTTCAGGTTCATTTTCTGAGCCGTTACCGGAGCCCCCCTTGTCGTTGCCCGAGATGATCTTCCTTATTGTTGTGATTACCTTGGTCGTTGAACTGTTATTCGGCGCATAGGCAGCTGTATAGTGTACTGAAGTGTCATTGCCGCCAGGTTTGTCTGCTTTTGGGTCATTTTCATTATTGGGGCTGTCGTCTATTTCATTGTATCTTTCCGGTGTCGTAGCAACTGGATCGGCTGCAGGCGGATCTGATGATGGTTGGCGTAGAGACAGGACGAAACCAGAAAGGCCTACGCCTCCCAAGGCAACCATAATGACAATGAGTATTTTTTTCACCTTTTTGTTTAAGTCCGTTGCGTTGATCTATGCATACTATAACGCATATGTTAATATATGGTAAACACATTTTTAACAAAGAGGTGCAAGATAAAAATGAAAACCAAATCCAGGTTGCATGCTGTCGCATTTGCGATGTTGCTAGTAGCTTCACTATTTCTTTCAGCAACGGTTAACCATGCCGAGGCTGCAACGATCGCAATAACCAGTCCGATAACTAGCCAAGTCTTAGCTTCCGGCAATGTCATTGTGTCTGGTACGGCAACTCCGAACGCGACGGTGATAGTTTATAAGGGGTCGAAACCAGTTGGCTCAGTTGCGTCTGATGGTTCTGGAGCATGGAGTCTGACCGTATCGGGGCTTGGTGCAGGTAGTCATACGCTCCGCGCTAAAGTGATTGATGATGACGGTTATGCATATTTTGCTGCAGCTGGTGGCACGAATTCTATCAACCGTTTGCGAATGAGTGACAACGCACTAAACCCAGGAGGTGGTGCTTGGCCCGTTACGACAACTGATGCTCGGCTCATACCGTCATCAATATACTCGAGCAATGGAACGAACTATTTCTATGTGCCGGGAGATCCCGCTGCACTGCCTGGTAAGTTTGATCCGGATAATCCTCTTGATTTTGACGATGTTGCTGGCTATCCTGCCACTCCTGGACTTTCTACAGGAGGATTTAATGAGAGCGGGACAAAATGGTACGGTGTAAATGCCGGTTCGGACAGTGTGTCTGTAGTTGATGTTGCGACGAATACACACGTAGTAACTATTCCTGTTGGTGATGAGCCCCAATCCTCACGCCTGGGTCCTGATGACAAATTCTATGTTTCTAATTCGGCTGATGGAACTATTTCAGTCATTGATACAAATACTGATAGTGTGATAGACACACTGAACGTGACAAGTTGCCCTACATCAGGAAGCCTTGGGAACATGCTATTTCCCGAAGGTGAAGACTATTTCTATGCAGCGTGTGCAGTGGACGGAGTGATATTTAAGCTAGACATTACCGATGGATCTCTAATAAGTACATTTGATATAAGTTCGCAGCATGGATCAATTAGCTCTATGTTTGTCTCGCCAGACAATAAAAAGTTGTACATTTTCGGTATATTCGGTACGCCGTATGCTGACAACGCAGCAATCGTGGATGCGGCCACTGGAGACGTCGAGCAAGTTATTACGTTATCCGGTGATACCTTTTCTGGTACTCTGAGTCCAGATGGTAAGTATCTTTATGTTGCAACACAAGGTAGTGCCTTTAATATGACAAATATAGATGTTGTTAGTACGACTACCGGGACAATAGTGGATACCATTGACACTTCAAGTGTTGGTACGCCAGGTGTGATTTCGTACGATGAACCAAGTTCGGCAGTGTCACAAGTTTCATTTGTGCTAGGCAGTGATAGTGATGAAAGTGACTCCAGCGAAGATGATAGTCAGGAACTCGCTCAGACGGGCTTTAGCCAAATAAGCGCAGTTATTGTTGCGACTGTTCTCGCGGGGCTGACGGTACTTATCGCACGGATACGCAAAGCTGTCCAGTATAGAATTTTGCGATAGCCAAGCGACAGCTTGTTTATTCATCGTTGACTATTGTAATTGAAAACCATAACCGGTTACACTAGAAGTAATATATGAGTAAATCTACACACAAGGCACCAAATGTGCCAGTCAGTAAGTTCAAGCGAACCAAGATTATTGCCACAGTTGGTCCGTCAACGATGAAGTATGATTCCGTTCTGCAGCTGATAAAAGCTGGCGCGAACGGTATACGACTAAATTTCAGTCATGGAACCCACGCCGAAAAAGCAGAGCAGATTAAGTGGATACGTCAAGCTAGCCAAGAATACAGCAAGCCAGTGGCCATTATTCAGGATTTGCAGGGTCCAAAGATTCGACTGGGGGATTTCGAAGGAATAATCAACGTACAGACAGGTCAGAGTCTGATGTTCAAATATGATGTCAATTATGAGCAAACCGGCTTTATTCCGACGCAGTATGACTTGAGCAAAAAAGTCAAACGCGGTGAGAGCTTGTATCTGTACGATGGCAAGGTCAAGGCGACCATAGTAAGTGTTTCGAGTGACGGAGTCGTGCATGCTCGTGCAGAGAATAGTGGCATTCTTATAAAGCGCAAGGGTATGAATTTACCAGATACTGATTTCGCTGGCGATGTAATTACGCCAAAGGATAAAAAGGATATTGCTTTCGGTTCCGAGCATGACGTCGATTGGGTGGCGGTGAGCTTTGTGCAGACGGCCAATGATGTGAAGAGTCTGCGAAAGATACTGCGCAATCTCGGCAGTGACGCAAAGATTATGGCAAAAATCGAAACCAAGGCAGCTGTCGAGAATCTGGAAGAAATTACACAAGAAGCCGATGGAGTTATGATCGCGCGTGGTGATTTGGCAGTCGAAACGTTGCCGGAGTCGGTGCCAATTATCCAGAGAAAAGTAATTGGCTTGGGGCTTAAGTACGCCAAGCCAACTGTAGTGGCGACACAAATGTTGGCGAGTATGACTGAAATGCCGGAGCCAACACGAGCGGAGGTGTCTGATGTCGCGACGGCAGTTATTGTGGGGGCAGACTGTGTAATGCTGAGCGACGAAACTGCAAATGGTCAGTATCCGATCGAAGCAGTAAAGGTCATGAAGCGCATCATCCTCTATACACAGGAAAACATGCCGGTGAAAGCGCTTTTCCCAGAAGATAGTGACAAAATACCCACTCGTCAGGAAGCAATCTGTACAGCTATTATCAGATTGTCAGATGATGTAAATGCAAGAGCCATCGTTGCCGAGACGAAATCTGGCGAAACGGCGTTGCAGATTTCTGCGCGTCGACCCGACCGTCCGGTCATTGCCGTAACTTCGGAGTCAAGGGTAGCCCAACAGTTAGCAATCTGTTTTGGAACAAAAAGTTATGTACGTCCGGATAGTAAATACGCCGCAACCAAGCTGACCGACTGGCTACTCAAGGCCAAGGTGCTGCATGCGGGCGATATGGTGGTAACGGCATCTGGTCAGTACCCGGGCGTTGTCGGTACGACAGACACCATCAAGGTCCGAGTCCTGGAGTAAGGACCGTAGGGAGGAGCAAACAAAAACAACATGAGCTTACACAAAAAAACAGTTCGAGATATTGACCTGAAGGACAAGACCGTTTTGGTGCGTGTGGACTATAATGTACCGTTCGAGCATGGCAAGATAAGTGACGATTATCGAATTAGAAAATCATTGCCGACGATTCAATACTTATTGCAACAAAATTGCAAAATAATTCTCTGTTCTCACTTGGGTCGTCCAGAATCAGCTGGCGACAAAACCGCTTCTTTGGAATCGTGTGCCAAACGCTTGGGTGAGCTGCTCGATAAGAAAGTTGCGTTTGCAAAAGATTGTATTGGGTCCGAAGCCCAGGCGGCTGTAGGTAATCTTAGGACGGGCGAGGTCGTGCTACTTGAAAATTTACGGTACCACAAAGAAGAAGAGGCGAATGACAGGACATTCGCCAAAGAACTAGCCAGTCTTGCTGAGGTTTTTGTACAGGATGCTTTTGGCGTTGTCCACCGTGCACACGCTTCCACTGACGCAGTCACAAAATATCTCCCAAGCGTCGCCGGGTTACTCGTCGAAAAAGAAGTCAATACGATTGCAGATGTTATCAAAAACCCTAAACGGCCGCTTATGGCGATAATCGGCGGCTCGAAGATCTCAGACAAGATTCATATTCTTGAGCGTTTTGTAGATATTGCCGATTTCGTGGCAGTGGGTGGCGCAATGTCCAATACGTTTCTAATGGCTGCAGGTGTCGAAGTAGGGAAGAGCCTTGTTGAAAAAGATGAGATAGATCTCGCCGACGATATTATTGAAAAAGCGCGCGCCAAGGCTGAAAAACAGCCTTTTACATTCTATATTCCCCAAGACGGGGTCGTTGCCAAGAAAATTGACAGTCGAGTAAGGACACGGATTGTTGACTGGGATGCGCACGTTATCGCCAGTATCCAGAATTATCCTAAGCGCCCGCCGAGAGACTCTGGCCAGGTAGATGAAGATGAAATGATACTAGACATTGGCCCATTCTCTGGTGCCTTTATCGCAGGGGGCATGCAGCTTGCAAGTACGGTCGTGTGGAACGGTACAATGGGTGTCACTGAAACAGACGGACTGCAGGGGCCGGTCGGTCCATTTGCTCACGGTACAGATATGATTGTTGATGCTATGCTTGGCGAGTATGGCCATAAACCTTTCACAGTCGTAGGGGGTGGCGACACGGTCGGATATCTGGAGGAGCGCATGCTGGTTGGCAACTTTGGTCATGTTTCTACTGGCGGTGGTGCTAGTATGGATTTGATGAGTGGCAGAAAGCTGCCAGGGGTGGAAGCATTACTTGATAAATAGTGGTATACTACACAACAGATAATAAAGCACAAACACTATGGCAAGCACACAAAAAAGAACTCTCGTCGTTGGCAACTGGAAACTTCATCTTAATGCGTCGCAAGCGAGCTTGTTGCTGCATCGACTACAGGAGCGGATAAAGATTTATCGTGATATAGA
>CAZNIN010000032.1:0-5426 GCA_964573155.1 uncultured Candidatus Saccharibacteria bacterium
GACAAAGTCATCGAACAAGGCACTGAGTTGTCGGTTGCTGCCGTAGACTACTTTCATGAAAGACTGCCGGAAGTGGACGAGTTGCTTATCTTTGGTCGACGATACGGCCTGAGCTTCCCGGTCATTTCAAGGAAAGTGGGAAAACACGTGATGATTTTTGCTGGTGGTGAGCACTTTGTTGACGCATCGCGAAAGATAACAGAAACTTCCGGCGCAAAGAGTAGCGCTAAGCATCCGACACTACAGGATTGGGAGACATGGCTCCAGGGCATGGGCAAAGTGGCACTGTTCTGAAGTGGTGCCCGATGCGAGTAGCGTCGCAGATAATGGCATCAATTATTCGCCAAATGTTCATAATAAAAGCAAGATGTTCAGATAGTATTCAATGATCAGGATATTGGCGTCAGAACCTTTAAGGAAGAGTATCGATCCCTATATTGATTCTTACGCTAGGCGTCGGGTTGTGGGTTTGATTGGAACTGCAAGTTTGTGCCTCTGACTATCTCGACGAGGCCATCTGGACCAAGTTCATCTCCGATATACATACGGTCTGCAACGGCTGTAAGTCGAAGTTCTACTGACGCTGCCAAGGCGCCTAATCTAGTAGGAATACTTTTGATTTGTTCAACCACACCGCCCTCTACCACTGGCTGTTCGGCGGCGTCTCGCAATAGTGCGACTCTGCATATAGCGCTTGCCGCTACATCTACCTTTTTTTGCTCGCGTAGTGCATCTCGATATGCTTTCGGTGAGGCATCTCCAAGATTGAGTGGTAGCATAACACGCTTGTCGTCATCGGCAATTTGTACGTTGCCCTTTTCGGCCATGTAGGTGTTAAAGGCAGCAGTTAATATTGCTTGACGGTGCTGTTTAAACGGATTATTCACGTTATTCATAAATACATTATAGCATACGATAACAAAAATGTCAATCCCCCCTTGCGCTGTCTATGTGGTTTATATCGCAGAGCGCATGAAAAATTTAAGATATGGTTGAAATGTCATTACAAAAGAAAGGAGCTGTGTATGGCAATGATGGATGACATGAAGGATAAAGCTCATGATGTTATGAACGATCCCGACAAACGGGACCAAATTCAGCAAATGGCTAACGATCAAGGTATTAGCATAGAGGAAGCCAAGCAGAAATTCATGGGGAATGAGCCTCAGAATCCTTAGACTACGAGTTTCGCAATAAAAAACAGCACGCTTTACTTAACGAATAGCGTGCTGTTTGTATTATCCAGTTGTGTTACTGGACCGAGTCGATGTCATAAGTGTCACCAAGGTTGATAACATGACCTTCTGGAACTTCGGTCTGTCCTGGTGGCGTGTATGGCTGTACAGGAATGAGCACATCACGTGGTGCAGTGTCCCATCCGTCAGTAATCTCTCCTGGTTCATAGCTCAAACGCATGCTTTCCAGGCCCTTTTCAAAATCTTTCACAATGACTACCTCAATACTTTACAGTATATAGTATAGCACAAAACAATACATAAGTCAATATACGCAAGTGCTTATTCTGTTCTTTTGCGATGCATGTCGGCTTCGCTGACTTTTTGAAGCACGTCCCACATATAGTTAAGCGCGCCTTTTAGTACATCTTTTGTGTCTACGAGAATATCGTGGATGAATGAATCCGCCGCCTCAGTCGCTAAAGCCGACTCGTGTCTATTGTCGCGTTCCAAATGAAAGCCCATATAAACATATATTAACACAAATACAAAAAATAAGCAATAGCTTTATTTCGCATCGTCGTGTGCAGAAGGGTCATGCAATGTTGCCGGCAACAGAGTAATATGTTTCCGGCGCACTGGGCCGCGGATTGATTTGCGAATCCGTTCTATCTTTTCTTCTGCCAACTTCGCACGTATATCGACAATACTCAAATGTGGACGTCCACGTTTTTTCCAGTTTATTGATGAATCATCGACACCAGCAAGTTTGTTTATAGTGCGGACAATGTCTCTTCTCTCCTGCTGAAGCCTACGATTGGTCGATTTGTCAAAAATAATTCCAAGCTCCGTGCCCTTGAAGCTTGTTCTAAGGGGAATGATACTTTCTATTCTTGTCTCGATAGGATCTTGCAGAGAAGGTACTTCTCCATGAAGTTCATCAAAAAGTTCATAAAGTGGTACATGACCAATTTTACCGCTTAGTTTCCTTGTGAGACCGATGTTTATCTGCATTACGGCAGATGGATGTTTGTCATGTGTGCCATCACGCAAAAACCCCTCTACTCCTGCTTTGCCTAATGTTTGTGCAGCGCTTGCAAATACCGGTTGAACCTGTTCGGGTATAACGCTACGAAATACTGAGAAGCCAGCGTCGCTGACAAGCCGAGCATGCTGAGGGATTGGTGGCTGCTCCCTCGGTGCATTCAGCCAGTCATCATAGTTGAATCCGTTTTCTTTTGACATAAGCAATTACAATAACATCAACATAGAATCATGTCAATGACCTGTAGTATCCCTTTATCTGAACTGACGACCTCGCGGCGGACTATCAAGCGGAGGGCCAGTGTCTTCATCTGACCAGTCCGGTTCTGCTGGCTCTTCTGGCTCTGGTTCTGGAGGTTCCTCTTCGGCGTGATTTCCTCCGCCACGCCCGTTTTCTGTTTGCTCTTGGGTCTGATGCGACTCTGGCTTCGTGGTGTTTTCTGTACTATCGTCGCGAGTTGGCGGCACGAATTGTGGCTTTGGCGGAGCAACCATCTTTTCTTCTCCAATAAGTTTCCACTTTAGTGTATAAAGCAAGATGATACTGTTGTAGTCGTCAGGGATATCATCTCTGTCCACCCTCAGTCTATATACCTGTTCCGAGCCGCGGTACGTTCGCTCTACTTTTGTAACGGCATGACCTTGATATTTCATCTGAGCGTATTCCAGTACCTCGTACGGAACGTCAATGCCGTCAATCATACTAGAGGGAAGTTTGTGGGGCGTAACGGTAGCTGTCTCCGCTGTGTTTGCCCGAGTAGGCGTCGTCATCAGTAGAGTGATTGCAAGTATGCCAGCTAAGAGAAGTTTTTTCATGTATTCCCTCCTTTCTGGGTTTATATACTAGGCGGGTAATACTGTTTGTTCCATGAAATATTTCACATACTCAAGTAATGTGTAGAGATCGACTTCGGTAGTGACAAATCATCTCTGTTGACGTATGATGTCGAGGTATAATTACCAAGCTGTCACTAAAGGGGTGTAGCTCAATTGGTAGAGTAGCGGTCTCCAAAACCGTTGGTTGCAGGTTCAAGTCCTGTCACCCCTGCCAAGAGGACGATTCGTTGCAAAAAGCCATCATTTTGAATGGCTTTTTCAGTATCATATTCTTGCCGTATATTCGAAAAAGAAGAATGTGTCTCGGGTGCTGAGTTTATTAATAACAAAAGTTGTAGATGAGAAAAGATCAGTTTCTGGCGCAACGCTTGACCAAGTAAATGAGCTATTTTCCCTCTTGGGCATATCTTTTCCGTGAGCACAAAAAATATGAGTAAGCATATTTCCTTCCAGGTACTCACCCTTGTTCACACGAATATATCCATCCGCACGATGAACAAACGATGCATGAATGCCTGTGGCCTCTTCGAAAGATTGCGCCGCAAATGTAGCCAACGGAACGGGGTAATCAATAGGAACGTCTACCAACAGAAAACCGACTCGACCTATAGCGGGTTGCTGTGTGCGTTTAACTAATAGCCACCCGTTATTTTCATGCTCATAGAGTAGCGCAATTGTAACCCGCGGGTAATCATGCGGACGCATACTTTGATGATCAAATCTATCCACATACAGTTTCCCTTTGGCGGTCAACTGGTATCGAGCATCTCGTTTGTCAACGAGACCGTTTTTTGCCAGCGCTTTCAAATGATACATAAATTGACTGGCTTCCATGCTGGGCGGACGCATGTCGCTGTAACGAAGGCTATCACTATCTGCAAGTTGTAGCAGAATGAAGAGCTGTATCGAATGCATACATGTATTTTACTAAAATATTCTTTACTTACAGAAATAATCGCTGCGCTGTACGGTAAGGGTGTTAAACAGGATACCTAAACAATGTCTAAGGAAATAGAAACGGCCTACAGGGTGGACACCCGATACCTTCCAGATCTGGACAATCTGCCATACAAAGATATTGAGCAGGTCTACTTTACGCCGGCTGAACCCGATCCGCAGTATCCTGAAACAGCAGAAGCTGAATGGCGTGTCAGAACCTTAACGAGTATGAATGGTAACACCAAACTGAGCACAGCTATAAAATTCGGCAACAAAAGCGTCGGATCTCGAATTGAGATTGAATCTGTCTTGCCGGTAGGTGCTTTCGGCACTGATCCAGCAAGCCGCGAGCGTTATGCAAGTGGTGTTGTGCGGAAGCGCCGTTATGACTTGGGCAACTCATTTGTTTTAGACGTGTTCGACCCAGAGTACCATGGTAACCTCGTGCTTGCTGAAAAGGAATTTAAAACTTCGGAGGAGCAGACTGCCTGGCAAGCACCAGACTGGTGTAGGGCGGACCCAGACATCCCTTCGAACCGACAGCTGGCCGTACCACTACAGTCTGAAGGGTCGCAAAGCAGAAGTCAGGATCGTCGCATATTAACAACGAACGAAGTTAGAGCTCTATTGCAGAACAGGCATGATATAGACGTCGGCAGTGTTGTGACGGTTTCTGGTATGAGTGGTTCTGGGAAAAGTACGCTTGCAGAGCAGCTGGCGAGAGACCTCGATGCTCCGGTTATTGAGACCGACCATTTGCATATTGGTGCGACCAGATTACAGGAACTGGGCGGAGGGATTAATCATGATCTTCCGCACGCATATGATTACGCTTATGCTGGTCGTATCGCGACATCATTGGCATTAGGCCAAAGCGTCCGTATGCCGCGGTACGACTATGAGCAGGCCGAGCCGACTGGTGAAGAGATTACTCTAGAACCATCTACTACACGTAACGTAGTCGTAGATGGTCTGTACGCATCAAGAATATCGTTACTTGGCGAATGTGATAACACCGAACTATGCCATGTTCTAATGGATACGCCGTTATATGTGTCGGTGTTGCGACGAATCATGCGAGATACGGCACTTGTGTCTGAAGTGTGTCAGCGAACTGTGCGGTTTTCACCGCAAGAATCACTATGTTATATGGCAAGCGTTGCTATACCGACATATCTGCAAAATGAGGACAGGTCGTCCTTCGATTTTATTGTTAGATAAAGAACCTCCACCGAAATTATTTGGAAAGAAATTTTGTGACTATGTTCATGTACCGTTCTATGAAACTGTAGTGAGCATCTCCGATGTTTTCTAATGGTTGGTAAAAATCAAACACTATTGCTCCACGCATTGCAGATACATCGAAAGGTGCAATAATACTACTGCCGATACCACCTGCCGCTTGATTGAACCGTGCGTCAGAAGCTTGCA
>CAZNIN010000033.1:0-5314 GCA_964573155.1 uncultured Candidatus Saccharibacteria bacterium
CTGCCCAAAGAGCCGGGCGTTTATTTTCACAAGGACGCCAAAGGTCAGATTATCTATGTCGGTAAGGCCGCGGTGCTGCGTAACCGCGTACGACAATATTTCCAGAAGTCCCGCACCCGTGACCCGAAAACAGAAGCTCTCGTAGCCGAGATAGCCGATACTGATTGGATGGTCGTCGAAAGCGAGATGGAGGCGTTATTTCTAGAGGCGGAGATGATCCGTCGCTATATGCCACGCTATAATATTTTGCTTCGTGACGACAAGGCGATGTCATATATACGGATCGACTATGACAGTGAATACCCGACAGTTACTATTACGCGCCGTCCTTTGGACGATGGTGCCAGATACTTTGGTCCCTATCTTAGTGCCTATGGAGTGAGGCAAGCGCTGAAGTTGCTACGCAAAATTTTTCCATTCGCGACTAAGCGCACACCAAACCAGAAGCGAGCAACCCTACACTATCACCTGGGGCTCGACCCTGGCCTAGAGGAGGGCAAGACGAGTCTGGATGATTATCGGTCTAATCTGCGCAAACTCATGATGATCATTGATGGCAAGCGGAAGTCTATCGAAAAAGACTTGGAAAAAGATATGAAAAGACTTGCGAAATCGTCGCAATTCGAAGAAGCGGCTAAAGTTCGTAACCAATTATTCTCGCTGCAGCGACTGAACAAGCAGGTGATTTTCAGCGACAAGGAGTTCCAAGATATATCGAAAGACCATGCCCTCAATGAGTTAGTGGATTTACTTGGGCTGCAAGGCTTTCCAAAACGAATCGAAGGCTACGACATCAGCCACATGCAGGGCACTGATGTGGTGGCCAGCATGGTGGTATTTACCAATGGAGTCAGTAATAAGGGAGAATATCGCAAGTTTAAAACCAAGAAAGATCACAATAATGATTTCTATAACATGCACGAAACGATATCACGCCGGTTAAGCGACAGGAATCGAAAACTCTGGGGTTTACCGAGCCTTGTACTGATCGATGGCGGAAAAGGTCAGTTGGACGCAGCTATCCGTGCGCGCAATGAGGCGGGCTGCACAAAGATACCGTTTGTCGGTCTTGCGAAACGGGAAGAGCAGATTGTTATCAAAAAGGAATACTCTAATGTGCATCTGAATCATGAAGTACTTCATAAGATGGGTGGTTTTTCGTCTGAAACGGATGATTTTATATTGGTGAATGTGCCGCATAATTCTAATCTAACGAAGTTATTGCAACGAATTCGCGATGAATCGCACCGGTTTGCGGTTAGCTATCATTCGGTTCTAAAAACGAAGCGCCAGACGGCCAGCTTGCTGGATGATATTCCCACTATCGGACCAGCGACTCGTAAAAAATTGCTCAAGACTTTCGGCAGTGTTAAAGGAATCACGCAAGCCCGCGATTTTGAGCTCGAGAAAGTAGTCGGTGTTAAGAAGGCGGCTATTCTGCGACAGTATGTTCGGGCCGAAAAAAAGCAGATAAAAGGATTTAGCGGGTAGACTATACTGGTAAGTCGATGCATATGAAACATTTCTCGACAAGCTTTTTTAGCCAAAATCGCAAGAAACTGCGAGCGCTTGCGGAAACAGCTGCGCCAATTGTTGTGAGTGCAAACGGTATTATGCAGCGCAATAGCGATGTTACGTATGCTTTCCGGCAGGATAGTAGTTTTTGGTACCTCACTGGCATAACGCAACCTGATATTACGTTGGTACTGGATGAAAACGCGGAATATCTCATTCTACCCGAGCGTGACGAAGTTATTCGGCAGTTTGATGGTGATGATGATCTGGGAGCTTTGGTACAGGCATCAGGCATCCAAGAGATTCTGTATGACAAAGAAGGCTGGCAAAAGCTTAAGAGCCGGTTGAAGAAGAGTACGCACGTTGCGACACTTTTGCCGCCGCCCGCATTTGTGGAACGTCATGGCATTTATACAAACCCCGCTCGCGGCCGGCTGCTCGAAAAATTAAAAGTCGCCAACGGAAAATTGGACGTACAGGACTTACGCCAGACTTTGGCTCGCATGAGGGCAGTCAAACAGCCCGAAGAACTTCGTGCGATGCAGGCAGCCATTGATCTGACAGGAGAAGCATTACAGCGTGTGTACGCTGACCGGAAGACATATCGACATGAGTATGAAATCGAGGCCGAGATTACTGCATTTTTCAAAAAATCAGGTTATGATCATGCATTTTCACCGATTGTCGCTAGCGGAAAAAGCGCTTGTACCATACACCATATTGCCAATAACAATCCCGTGGACAAGAAAGGATTGCTCGTGTTGGATATAGGTGCAGAAGTATCAAATTATGCTGCAGATATTACCAGAACATATGCAGTCAATGGGCTTTCTAACCGCCAGCAGGCTATTTACGAAGCTGTTCGTGACGTGCAGCGGTATGGATTCGATCAATTGAAGCCAGGTACACTCATCAAAGATTTCGAAAAAAATATACAACATTACATGGGTGAAAAATTGCTCGAACTGAGACTTATAAAGACCAATAACAAAGAAAATGTCAGGAAGTATTATCCCCATGCGACTTCGCATTTCTTAGGGTTGGACACGCATGACGTTGGTGATTACGACCGGCCTTTAGCCTCCGGCATGGTCATAACTTGTGAGCCAGGAATATATATTCCAGAGGAAAATATTGGCGTGCGTATCGAAGACGATGTACTGATAACAGATGATGGTAATGAGGTTCTAAGCAAAAATATACCAGTTGGCGTCTAAATCCTGTTACAATAATGCTAATTATGCAACGTGGTCCAATCAGTCGATTTGCAATCAGATGGTTCGTATGTGGCTTGGGTTTATGGATAGCCGCCGGCTTGTTAGGCGATCGGATTAATTATGACAGTCGAATTGGTGTGGTTATCGTAGCGGGTCTAATCCTGGCTATCGTTAATGCTATCATCAAACCAATCGTCGTTATTTTGTCGCTGCCCGCAATCTTGTTCAGTCTTGGCCTGTTCATGATAGTTATCAATGGCTTCATGGTATATCTAGTAGGGTGGCTATATCCGCAGATGGAGATTGCTACCTTCGGTACAGCAATGCTTGCTGGTTTGGTCATAGGCTTGGTAAACTACCTAGTGTCAGTCATTCTGGAAGAAAGGGCTTCTTAAAAGGTGAGTATCTACAATTATATTACTATTGGTTCGATGTTGCTTCTAACGCTCCTGGTACTGGTGCAATCAAGAGGCGCGAGCCTGGGTGCAGGCCTTGGCGGAAGTGCGGAAGTAAATACGGTTCGTCGCGGTTCAGACAAGACGCTGCATCAGTTGACTATCATCGTTGCGACTATTTTCGCTGGATCGATAATTCTTGGTGTTGTATAGCGTTGCTCGATTTCTGCGCATGGACCGTGGTAGATTTCTGTCTTTGGCGTGATAAGATAGGTGCATAACGATTATGGTTGATCGAACGACAAAACTCCGTTGGCGTCGACGTTTTCGAAGACGTCGCAAACAAGTGGAAGAAATTGGTGTCAATGCCGAACACGGCCTGGAGATGCACTTTTTCCGACGACTTGGACGTTTGGCGGGTGTTTGGCGTTTTACGGCCGGCTGGGTTCTACTGTTGGTCTTAGTGGCGATTGGCACGGTTATGCAGATCCGAGCTCAAAGCCAGCACTATCAAACACTGAAGCCAGCACCTGGAGGTACATACACTGAGGGCGTGATAGGTACTTTTACTACAGCCAATCCTTTATATGCAACCAGCGCGGCCGATAGCTCCGTATCGCGTCTGGTGTTTTCGGGGCTGCTTAAATATGACCGTGAAAACAACCTTGTACCAGACTTGGCCAAATCGGTCCAAGCAGACACTACAGGCAAGGTGTATACGGCTATCCTGCGGCAAGATGCTGTGTGGCACGATGGCAGACCACTTACGTCCAGAGACGTGGTGTTTACCTATCAAACTATTAAAAATCCTGATGCTAGATCGCCCTTTTTCAATACCTGGAAGGATATCAAAGTGAGCGCCAAGGATTCGCATACTGTTCTATTTGAGCTACCAAATGCCCTTAGCACTTTCAAGGAAACACTGACAAATGGAATCCTCCCTGAGCACCTGTTGAAAACAGTTGAGCCGGCCGAACTACGCACAAGCAAGTTCAACACCACCAGCCCAATCGGCACTGGTCCGTTCGTGTGGGACCAGTTGGAAGTGGCTGGCACGACACAAGAATCACGACAAGAAGTAATTGGTCTGATTCCAAACAAGAAGTTTTACAGAAGTCCGCCCAAGCTAAGCAGCTTCATAATTCGCACTTTTCGCAGTGAAGACCGTATGGTGCAGTCATACAAAGACGGTGAGCTTACCAGTATGGTTGGTTTGGCAAACGTGCCGGACGACATTCGCGAGGTTCCTGACTTCACTGAATACAATGTGCCGCTGATGGGTTCAGTTATGGTATTTTTCAAAACATCCACGCCGCCATTTGATGACGTAAAGGTTCGACGTGCGCTCGTTCAGTCGGCAAATACGTCTAAGGCAGTTGCCGGTCTTGGGTATCATGTTCGGCTCGTGCGTGGGCCGCTGCTTGATTCGCACGTTGGCTTCAGCAAGAAATTAACGCAGTTGCCAACAGATATAGCCAGAGCTGAAAAGTATCTTGACGAAGCGGGATGGCGTAAAGGAGCGAATGGCTTACGTCAAAAAAAGGGCAAAGACTTGACGTTTACGCTGTATGCGCAAAATACAAGCGACTATAGTGCAGTAGCTGGTTATTTACAGAAGGCATGGAAAAACATCGGAGTAAAGGTAGAGGTGATCCTCCAGGACGATGCAGAGATGCAAGGAATCGTGAGCAGACATGATTACGATGCGCTACTGCATGGTATTTCGATTGGCAATGACCCCGACGTATTTGCGTATTGGCATAGTTCACAGGCAAGCGCTAGTGCGTCCTCCAGGCTCAATTTTTCTGAATACAAGTCCAAGAGCGCAGATGACGCGCTTGAAGCGGGCAGGACTCGGCTCGACCCCAAGGTCCGTGGCGCTAAATACGAACCATTCCTAAAAGCATGGCGTGAAGATGCTCCTGCGCTTGCGTTGTATCAACCAACTTTTCTGTATGTGACGCGCGGCAAAGTGCATAACTTTGAACCAAATTCACTCAGTAGCGCCACGAATCGATATGCCAATGTAGAGAACTGGATGATCCGTCAAGTAAGAGTTAATAAATAGTTCTCCAGTAGGTTCACTTGAGTTTTTTGACCAAAGGTCGTATCATATTTCAGCTGAAACACTCGCGCGAGTGGCGGAATTGGTAGACGCGCTACCTTGAGGGGGTAGTGGCCGTATGG
>CAZNIN010000034.1:0-5074 GCA_964573155.1 uncultured Candidatus Saccharibacteria bacterium
AAAACAAAAACGACTCTGTAACAACGGCTTCTCGCAGGCCGTTGTTCTTTTTTGTCATAGAGTATATTCATGCTTTAGTGATGAAGATCTAGTTAACACTTAATTTTATGAAATAGTGTTGCATTTTACCGGTTCTGCTTAAATAATGAGGTCATGAGTGCTAGTGTTCGAAGTGTCTTGGACGGGGGCAATCATGGCGTAATCATTGACGTCGAATGCCACATCTCCAATGGCCTTCCAAGTATGGTAATCGTAGGTTTTGCCAACAAGGCCATAGATGAATCGAGAGAACGAATTCGTAGTGCTTTCGCGAGCAGTAAACTTGATCTTCCAAAAAAACGCATTACCATCAACCTCGCGCCTGCCGACATACCCAAAGATAGCACAAGCTTCGATCTGCCAATTGCAGCAGCAATATTATGCGCAAGCGGCCAAATCCCTACGCCGCTCTCTGCCGAAGTTGGCTTCGTTGGCGAACTCGGCCTGGACGGAAGTATACGCGGGGTTCGCGGCATTATCGGCAAACTATTAGCAGGCCGCAATAAGGGCTTTACGACTTTCTATATTCCAGTTGCCAATGCTAAACAAGCCATGCTCGTTCCTGGGCTGGTTATAATTCCAGTGCATGATTTGCGAAGTGTCTACCTCGATTTAACTAAAACCGTGCCGCTAAATCGCTCCAGGACTGGGGCTAGCAATGACATCAGCACAGCCTCGTATCACATCAATGACTTCAAGGAAATCGCTGGTCAGGCACGTGCGAAGCGCGCACTAGAAATCGCAGCAGCCGGTGGCCACAATATCCTGATGAGTGGTGCACCGGGGACCGGCAAAAGTATGCTAGCTAAGGCCTTGCCCTCGATACTGCCCCCTATGGATCTAGAAGAAATTCTGGAAGTCACACATTTACACAGCTTAGCTAGTAAAGATTACGATCAAATCGTAAGCATTCGCCCCTTTCGATCACCACATCATAGCGCGAGCGAAATATCGATCATTGGCGGTGGCCAAAACCCACGGCCTGGTGAAATCAGTCTCGCCCATCGCGGCATTCTGATGTTCGACGAATTCCCAGAGTTTGGCCGCACAACTATTGAGGCATTACGGCAGCCCTTGGAAGATCGCGTTATCTCCGTTGCCAGAGCACGGGAGAATATAATTTTTCCCGCTAATTTTATGCTTGTTGCAACTTCAAATCCATGCCCCTGCGGCTACTATGGCACTACCAAATCTTGCTCGTGTATGCCACATGAGATTAATAAATACCAACGAAAACTTTCTGGTCCCATTATTGACCGTATAGATCTCTACATAACAGTCGATGAGATCAAACATGAGTCACTACTACGTACCCACCAGGAAGAAACCAGCGAGCAAATACAGAAACGTGTTGTACAGGCTCGCCAGCGGCAACTTGACCGATACCAAGATAGACTTCTCCAAAACGCTGATTTGACCAATCGTGAGATTAAAAAGTTCGTTACCCTGTCGCAGGAAGCGGAAGAGCTCCTCAACCAAGCGGCTGAGCGACTTGCGATATCAGCCCGTAGCTATATGCGGATCATCAAAGTAGCTAGAACTATCGCCGACCTGGCGAAAGCTAGTCATATAGAGGTTCCGCATATTACGGAAGCTCTTCAGTACCGCCATCAGTCCTCTGAGATTACATGAAAAAGCAAAAAGTCATTGACCCCTGTTGCTCCATCTGTTAAAATGCTTTCAACCAGCGTTTAGTAATTAAAGGAGACAAATCTATCGACAAGTACACCCGCCTGAATCACAATATTCGGGCAACGAGCTTACGTGTTATCGATGAGGATGGGCAGCAGCTCGGTGTCATGTCTAGAGGTGAAGCCCTGAGTGCCGCCGAACAGCGCGGGCTTGATCTGGTGGAAATCTCCCCTAACGCTAATCCGCCGGTAGCCAAAATCGTTGACTGGGGTAAATACAACTACCAGAAGACTAAGCAGGCGCAGAAGAACAAGCGGAACGCGAAAGCGGCCGAGCTGAAACAGATGCGCTTCGGCCTTAAAATCAGCGATCACGACCTGAGCGTCAAACTCAAGAAAGTCAGTGGCTTTCTCGAGTCTGGGCACAAGGTCAAGATCACGATACGGTATCGCGGTCGCGAACTTGCTCACAAAGATTTGGGCTTCAAGCTGGCAGATAAAGTCATCGAGGGGTTTGGAGACGCCATCGTAGTCGAACAAAAACCTCAAATGGCTGGCAAGCAACTAAATTTTGTCATACGGAGCAATCCATCAACCAAGCCTGTGGCTAAGCCTTCAGGCCCACAAACAGATGAAGCGCTTCAGGCAGCATAAATAGAATCAAGGCAGGAGGATAGAATGCCAAAACTTAAGACTCATAGCGGCACCAAAGACCGCATGAAGGTTACCAAGAACGGAAAAGTTCTGCAGGGACGCGCGGGCGCAAATCACCTACTGCAGAAAAAAAGCGCGAGCCGCAAACGTAGTTTTGCCATCCCTACCGTAGTGACTGGTAAAAGCGCAAAGAATATCAAACGAAAGCTAGGAGTATAAACGGATGCGTGTTAAACGAGGAGTAACTACTCACAAGCGTCATCAGAAAATTCGCAAAGCCACCAAAGGCATGACGCGCGGCAACCGATCTTCGATCAAGCGCGGCAAACAGGCCGTCACCCGTTCGTTAGTAAACTCATATAATGACCGCCGCAACCGCAAGCGCACATTCCGCCAGCTCTGGAACGTTCGCATCAACGCTGCTGCGCGCTTGAACGGCACAACCTATAGTCGGCTCATTGCCGGCCTGAAGAAAGCCAACATCTCGTTGGACCGTAAGGTTCTGGCTGAGTTGGCAGTAAACGAACCTAAAGCGTTCGAAACAGTTGTAAAAGCCGCCAGCAAGTAAGTCATTCTATGCGCAAAGAAAACACCCTGGAATTACCAGGGTGTTTTCTTAATACCGCCAGATTGCCTATAAGCCGGGTTCTGTATCTCGGCAAGCCGAGACGCTAATCATCTATCTAGCCTGCTGATTGCTCAACAGATCAAGCGGATCTTGTGATGCACCCTCGGCGGGAAACCTTACATGAGAATACATCTCCTTGCAGCAGACAGGGTTTACCTCTTCTTGGGCGTCACCGCCCAGAACTGTGGGCTCTTACCCCACTCGTTTCACCCTTGCTCCGACGAATCGGGCGGTATCGTTTCTGTGGCACTTTCCCTAGGATTGCTCCCGGTCGCCGTTAGCGACTGTCTCTCCCTATGCTGCCCGGACTTTCCTCCTCGCTTACGCGAAGTGATTAGCCAGCAATCTGACCCCCATATTATAGCAAATTTAAGCTATTTACTTATTTCGGCATCCAGAGTTTGATTTACCTCTGCATCCGCAAGCTTGTTGAGCTCACGTGGGACATGAGAATATGTGACTTTTTTGAAACTCTTTGCCAATTCTTTTATTGCTTCGTGTATTGGCCAAAGGTCACGATTTTTGACCTTAAATACACCTTTCATTTGATTGATGACGAGTAGGCTGTCCATATACACTTCAACCTCTCGAGCACCGAGCTTTCGCGCTTGTTCAAGTCCAAATTTTAGAGATTGGTATTCAGCCTGGTTATTGGTTGTAATACCAAGATATACGCCGCTCTTCAGAATAACCGTCTCATTTTCGTCCAGCAGTACATAGCCAGACGCCGACGGACCGGGATTTCCCCTCGAACCACCATCAGAAAACAGCTTGATTCGTTCGTGCTTTCCAACAGGCACAGAAATCACTTCGTCGCTTTCCCCAACAGTGTTAAAAATAGCGTCTATTTCCTTGGCAAAAGAAGTGTCTTTTTCCGTCACCTTGCCACCAGCATCATGTGTCGTTAACCAAATACGCACAATATTCCACTCATTTTCCCACCTAGGATGATGCTGCCTCCGCTCAGCCTCTCGAGCAACCCTCTCCATGAAGAGAAATGCCTCTTTAAAGTCTTTCAAAGAAAATTCTCTATAAAGACTTCCGTCTTTTTCTTGCCAATTTTGTTGCATATCTCCACCATTCTAACAGATAATGTCAGTCATGCGTGTTTCAGATTATACTTATGAACTCCCTACGGATCGTATTGCACAGTTCCCACCAACCAAGCGAGGGACAAGTCGCTTGCTCGTACTCGATAGGAAAACCGGCTCGATAGCACACCAGTCTTACCAAAATATAGTCGATTATCTTCGGCCTGGTGATGTCGTTGTCCTCAACAATACCAGAGTCATAAAAGCCAGACTGAAAACAATTAATAAAACTGGGCAGGTGCGCGAGCTATTGTTGCTCGAAGATCACCATAATACAGACTTCAGGCGCCGGAAAGCACTCTATCGGGGCAAGATTCACGTAGGAGAAATATTAACCGTTAAAAATACTGATGTGCGGATCGATCAAGTCCTAGATGGCGGTATAGCAGAAGTTAGCAGTACCGCCAACCTTTTGGAGCTCGCAGATCATGAAGGCACGATACCCTTGCCTCCCTATATGCAACGCGAGGCTACAGCAGAAGACATCGACCGCTACCAAACTGTCTTTGCCAAGATACCTGGCTCCGTTGCCGCGCCAACGGCTTCATTGAACTTCACCCAGGAGCTTGAGCAGAAGCTTGTAAAAAAAGGTGTTCATATTGCCTACCTCACCCTACACGTTGGTCTTGGCACTTTCCTGCCTATTCGCTCCGACAGTGTCGAAGAACACGAAATGCATAGCGAGTATTTCGAGATTCCCGTCGAGACTGTCAAAACTATACAAAATTCTATAAAGAACAGTAATAAAATTGTAGCTGTTGGTACAACAGTAGCGCGCACTTTGGAATTTGCAGCCGAACAAATCCTGCAAGAGCCAGCCAAATCATTGTCCGGCGAAGCAAACATTTTTATCTATCCTGGCTACGAGTTCAAGGTCGTAAACACCCTGCTCACAAACTTCCATGCACCAAAATCTACAGTGCTTATGATGGCCGCAGCCTTTGCTGGATGGAACAACCTGCAACGTGTGTATGAGGAAGCTATCAAGGAAAAATATGCGTTTCTGTCCTACGGCGACTCGATGCTCATCA
>CAZNIN010000035.1:0-5064 GCA_964573155.1 uncultured Candidatus Saccharibacteria bacterium
GCCCGGATAGTTCCAATTCGTTCGGACAAGGCTGGGGGTTATTCACGATCGACACAGATAAGCCCATAGAATTGTACGAGGTCCCGGCACCGCAAATTCAGTTCATGCGGAGTAAGTAACGAGATTTGAAGTTGCGAACTGCGACCTCAAGTTCGCTGGCAGGTTTGGAATGGCGCGGCAGGGAAGGGATGGGAGCGGAGCGAGTAGGAGCGGCAGGTACGGAGCGCATGGGCAAGGAAACGACGGGCCTGGAATGGCAGGTATGGATGGGCATGGAAGGGCCGGGACTGAAATGGAGCGCATCGGCCTGGATTGGCAGGCCCGGAATGGAGAGTGGTCCAGTGGCGTGGTTTGGCAAGGAGCGGATGGGCAGGTGAGGAACGCGAGGGCGTGGCCCGTATCGGTCAGGTTCTGATTGGCAGGCCCGGATGGGATTGGCATGGATCGCCAAGGATAGGTGAGGATAGGCAGGTGAGGAAAGGACAGGACTGAGAAGGACGGGATAGGACTGTAGCGCAGAGGTTTGGCAGGACAATTTCAACTCAGAGGGCAATTCAAAATGAGCATCCGTGAAGAAGTCGAGCAAATTATAGCGGCATCGAAAACCGAAAACATCACCGCCGAGCAGGTGGTGGACGCGGCGAAGAACCGCAAGAAGTATCCCAACCTCCATAAGCATCTGTGGGAAGTACCGGAACCGGAACTCGCCGCTGAAGCCCGCATTGCGCGCGCCCATAGGCTGCTGATTTCCGTGCGAGTCGTAACCGGCGAGGGGCAGACAACGCGGATGATGGTTCATACCCGCGGCGTTCCGGGCTATCGCCCAATCGAGTCCGTTACGTCGAATGCCAACCTGGCGTCTCTGAAGCTGCAACAGTTGACGGAAGACATCGCCCGCGCACGAGGCCGCCTCAGCGCATTCAAGGCAATGATCGCAGGCGACGTTGCCGATGAGATCGACGAGGCTCTTGAAACCGCCGAGAAGAAAGCTGCGTCGGCACTCGCTCAACCAGCACAGGTTGCGGCATGAACGCATTTGTCCATGAGCCAAGGAAACAGCTCACGGACCAGCAGAAGGCGCGGCTGTTCCTTGACAGGGGCGGCCGTTGCCACCGCTGCCACCGGAAGATCCGCCCAGGAGAGATATGGTACGACGAGCATCTGATCGCGCTCGAAAACGGCGGAACGAATGCCTGGGACAATCGCGACGTGACATGTGCGTGGTGCTTTCCGCAGAAGAACGCCGAGGACCACGCCAAGGCGGCCAAATCACGCCACGTGGCGACGGCGCATGTGGTGCCGACAATACACCGGCAGAAGAAGGGAAGGCCGCTGCCTGGCTCTCGTAAATCGGACTGGAAACACCGCATGGACGGTTCTTGGGAACGGAGATAATGCGCGTCACGTCCCATTCAATCCTGAGATACCTCACGAGGGCAGATCCATGCCTTGGTGAAGCCATTGTCGCGAACCTTCAGAAGATGGCGACGGAAGCCAAACCCTTCATAGGCGACGACGCAAGGTGGCACTCTGAAACAGGTCTCGTTCTGATCGTGGAGGACGGAGTTGTCGTCACGATACTAGACCGGGAGCAATCAACGAAATACCGAGGCCGGAAGCTGGCGGATGGAGGGAAGGCGGAATGAGAAACCCAATTGACATGCTCGCCAGACTGGTTGCGGCGATGGCCAGCATGACAGGCGCCGTAATGATCTTAGCCCAGCTTCTTGGCTACGATATCCCCGCCGACAAGGTTTCCATCGCCGCGCATATGGGCCTCATGTGGGGCGGAATGGCGTATGCGCTGTCGAAATAGGAGCAAGACGGAATGATCAGCTTCGGTAAACTGATAGCGATAGCTTTGGTGGGTTCCCTTATTGCCGTCGCGCTAGGCACCATAGGCAATCTACTCAGTGCCTCGTTTGGCGCGGTGCTCATGTATGCCGCGATATTCGGTTCTGGGATGCTCGCCGGGCGGGTGTTGGATTAGGAGAATGAGAATGGCGCATAGGGGGAAATGATGAGCGACAAGGATCGTAACAGCAAAGACGCAATCTCCGAAATGCTCGACATCGCTCAGAGCATCACTGGTTGGACGCGCGAGGAAACAAGAAAGCTGATCTCCTCGATCCGCTCCCCCGACAAGGAGAGCCTGCTGGATGACATATCCAACATCCTGGAATGGTGCCGAGCCGTAGAGACGAAGCAGGCCATGGTCGACGTGCTCAAGACCATGCCGGCCGGCATCATGGAAGTGCAGTGGATGGATGGCGACGTTGCCATGCGCTTCCGACCAGACCTGGACATTCAGATGACCGAGGACGAGAGCGGCACGAAAGTGACGATCAAAGGAGAATGATCAATGAAATACGCCGTCACCGTCGAATACACCGTTCGCCGCGAGAAAGAGCTGACGATTTACGCCAAGGACGAGAGCGAGGCCGAGAGCAAGGCTTGCGATCTTGTTTCCGGCTGGGGCGACGACATTGTTGATGTCGAAGTCACGAACATTGATGAGGACGAGTGATGAGCACTCAGAAACTTCTTCCGTGTTTTGTCTGCGGGGGTGAGGCACGTCTCAACCGCGACGGATATAGCCTTGATCTCCGCGTTAGGTGCGACGAATGCGGCGCAAGAACCGAGGATTTCGAGACCGATAAGGAAGCCATCGCAGCCTGGAACCGCCGCAGCCCGCCTGCTGCTCCAGTGGCGTTCGACCCACTGGAAGGCGGCTGCCCGCAATGCGAATGGTTAGACACCAATCTAGGGCGCGTGCTCGACAAGAAATGCGATCTGCACCAGCGTATTGAAGACCTTCAAGTGAGCTTAGATTTAGAGAAGCAGGTCCGACAGAATAGCTTCGATATGCTTCGTCGAGTGTGCGAGGTGATCCGCGCCGACGTAGATGACGACCCCGTTGTCGTAGCACAAGCGCGAATGGACGAAATTCGCGCATTGGAAGACGAAGCCAGCCCGCCTGCTGCTGTACCTGAAGGGTTAATGGACGCGCTGAAATCTGCCGAGAAGGTCCTTCGTCCATTCTTCAACGCTGTATTCAACGACAACGGCGACATGACCGTACATGGTGGCTATCGATACCACGAGGCCGTGGCTGGATACTGGGCATACAAGCGCGTCCGCGATGCGATCTCCGCAGCTCCAGCAGCTCCTACGGAGGCCCCCAATGAATAGCGATGTGATCGCAGAAATAGCCGCCGAGCGCCGCCGCCAGATCGAGGTCGAGGGCTGGACGCCTGAGCACGACGACGAGCACTGCGATGGGCAACTGGCGGCAGCAGCAGCCGGCTACGCCCTCCATGCGTCAGGGCATTGCGAGTTCACGCTGCGCATTCACGAGAACGGGACCACCTTGGTTCCGCGAAAATGGCCATGGCACGCAAAATGGTGGAAACCTAAAGATCCGCGCCGTGATCTCATTCGTGCCGCTGCTCTGATAATCGCTGAGATCGAGCGTCTGGATCGAGCAGATCCTACGGAGGCCAGCGATGAGTAAGATCACGTGGCGCAACATCAATTGCCGCGTAGTCGATTGGATCGGGCTGAATGACCACTCCTCCCGCGCAGCACGTGCCGTATCTCGCCTGTGCCGAACAGAGCATGACCCGTGGTGGTCACTATCACTTGGCGACGTTGCCGACATGGGGGAGCGGCGCTGGCGCCATATGCCCTTCATCGGTGACAAGGCCGTGCTCGTCATCAAGAGAACGATCGACCTCGCGGCTGAGGGGAAGATGGTCACAGCAAAGGCCGCTGCCGCAGATGCCTACATTCCAACGTGCGAGCGAGACAAGGAGAATAACCAATGAAGGCCGTATCTATCAATACCGCCCGTGAAATCGGCAAGCGTGCCGGTGCCAAGCGTATTGCGATCATCGCCATCGGTGATGACGGTACTTATGGCGTCACGACGTGGGGCCAGACGATGGCTGATTGCCGCGCCATGGCAAAATGGGCTGACAGCAACAATGCGGAATCGTTGGCCGTTGATATGGCAATGGCGCTTAGCGGCGGCTCGATCAACAGCTCACTTGAGCCAGACGCAACCAGCAAGATTGGTGTGTGAGCGATGAAATTCTGCAAAGAGAACCTGCTCGACGTGGCCGCCGAGTTGGGCACCGTAAGAAGCATGCTTGAAGATCTCCTGCGAGAAGCCGACGACATGCTCCAGTCGGAGCACATGCCGAAGCCGCGTGAAAGATGGCAGAGCGCCATCGACGCCTGCATGGACGCTGGCATGGAGATTGACGCGATGTGCGGACGCTGCGGCATGGACATAACCACCACCATCGAAGCGCTTGAGGAAGCCGCGGAAACGGCGTTGACGGAGAAAGAGGTTGCAGAGAGCAGAGACCACCGATGAGTGATATAACGACGGAATACAGAGGCTATAGGCTCTTCTATTTCGGCGAAGATAAATGGGGCGTACTAACCCCGGACGTTCCCATACCAAATGGGACTCTGGACGAGATGAAAGAGCGCATCGACCGGTGGATAGTCGACAGTCGGACAAAAGACGGCATTCGGGTTTGGCACATCTGGCACGACAACCCGAAATACTGGCAGAAGATAACAGCCGTCTTTCGTGAGGCGCCAGACCGGTATTCCGGGAAAGCGACCAGCTCTGTTCTGACGAACAACGGTTCAAACCCCGACAACCTATACCGCTTGGAATTTCGTAATGCTGCGCCTGACACACAGGACGCGGCCGAGGCGATTGAGCGCGCAAAAGTAGCGTTTGCAGAGGCCGTTGAGGCCCAACAGCGCTGGAAAGAAGCGCGCGCTGCGATACCGAGGATCACTCATGCGGACGTTGAAAGCTTGCCAGAGAGGGAATCGCGATGAGTGAGAGCCCAACCGCCGCCCTCCGTGCACTAGAGCGCACAACACCGAAGCGGATTCAGAGAAAACGGACGAAGGGATGGCGGATGCCTCCGGGCGCCGTCTACGTCGGCCGTCCAGGACCCTTCGGAAACCCGTTCACGATCAAAGGCGCAGAGGCGGCCGGCAACACGCGCCGTGGAGCGGTTGCGGCTTTCGAGGATT
>CAZNIN010000036.1:0-4885 GCA_964573155.1 uncultured Candidatus Saccharibacteria bacterium
CCTCCAAAACAAGTACTCCCTTTCTGGGAGTTTTTGTTTTGGTTGATCTCGTAGAGATTGAAAGCCACGAAGTGGGTGCGTTCATGAGAAGCTATCGCAGATGCTTGCATCGAGAAAGCGACGAAATGGATCTTTGATCTGTCCCACTGGACCCTCCAATGAAAAAAGATCTGTCTTGTGCAGGTCTTTTTTTCATTGGAAGAATCATTGAGCTTGAGGCCACGACGCAAATTTTGCCAAAAGCAAAAGATGCAAGTCGTGGGTTCGGTCGGCAAGCTCGCCCGCAGAAACTTGTTTCGAGGACGAGTGCAGTCGTGCGCTGCCCCCACTGGACCCTCTAAAAAGCCTATCGCTACACCGGTCTTTTTAATGTTCTCTCCACAATCATTGTTATACTTATGGTTATGAACCAAAAGTGGCGGTTTTGCAGGACGACAATTATTTCTGCAGGGTTGTGTGCTTTTCTAATAGGTTTGTATGCGGTAAAAGTTGTGAGCCTTGATATAGGTTTTACGGCTGTACTCATCGCGCTAGTTTACGTTTTTTTGTTCCGTAACCGCACATTCATGACAATGGTTGCCGCTATGATTTTTGGATTGTCTGCGGGCTATTGGAGAGGAAGTGTAGTGCACAATAATGTTAATGCATACCAACAGCATATCGGTCATACGGTTACGGTGACAGGAAGAGTGCTGGATGACCCGGTGTATGATGACAAGGGTAGGCGCGACTTTCGTGTTGGGTCCGTGACAGTCGCTGGCCAGAAGTTGCCGGGTCAGATGCGAATAAAGACGCACACGAATAATATACGACGAGGAGACAGTGTGCGGATAGCCGGTACATTGCTTGGTGGTTTTGGAAATTATCAGGCGTCTATGTATTTTGCGGCCGTAGAAATAGTAGCTCGCTCAAGCAATCCAATCGAAACATTGCGTCGTGAATTTTTTGCAGCCGTATATAGCGTTCTTCCGGAGCCACACGCCAGCCTGGGTCTTGGGTTTTTGGTTGGGCTTCGTTCTTCTTTGCCGCAAGATTTTGAAAACCAGCTCAAGATTGCAGGGCTAACACACATTGTGGTGGCTTCGGGTTTCAATCTAACAATTTTGGTGCGATTGTCACGCCGCATGCTTGCGAGGTATTCAAAGTACCAGGCATTTGTCGGATCAGTGGGGCTTATTCTGGCGTTTCTCGTTGTGACGGGCGCTAGTCCATCCATAGTGCGCGCCAGTGTTGTTACGGTTCTAAGCCTGTTGGCCTGGTACTATGGCCGGCGCTTTCATCCAGTATTAATAATATTACTTGGCGCAGCGCTGACGGCTGGCTATAACCCACTTTTTATTTGGCATGATGTTGGTTGGTGGTTGTCGTTCTTGGCTTTTGTTGGTGTGTTGATTTTGGCTCCTTTGATTGTTGCACGGTTGTATAACGAAAGAACACCGCCTATGTTGATCCAGGTGGCGATTGAAACGACAGCTGCTCAAATTATGGCAACACCGCTTATATTGTCGCTGTTTGGCAAGGTGTCGTTAGTGGCACTTTTTGCCAATATGGCGGTCGTACCGCTTATACCGTTCGCTATGTTAGCAACCTTCATTGCCGGATTAGCAGGCCTGCTACTGACAGGCGGTCTTGCTGCTTGGTTTGCGGTGCCTGCCCAGCTTGTGTTGACGTATATCGTATCAATTACGCGACTTTTCGCAATGCCTCCGTGGGCTCAGCAGGATGTTGGTCTTACGGTCGTAAACATGGTTGTGTTTTATGTGCTGGTTGCTGCCATAACGACCGTTTTCTATATGCGCTCAAAACTATTTTTTGCAAAGATGCCTTCCGTCGTTGAGTAGATGGTATAACAGAGGTATTTGTGCTATAATATCTGAAATTTGAGACAGTAAAACGAAAGGCTTCTGCTATGGCTGGACACTCAAAATGGGCAAAGATTCACCGCGGTAAAGCGATCGAAGACGCCAAGCGTGGCGCGGTATTTACGAAACTTGGAAATGCAATAGCCGTGGCGGCAAAGGGCGGTGCGGACCCCGATATGAACTTTGCGCTTCGACTGGCGATAGACAAGGCCAAGGCAGCCAATATGCCGGCGAATAATATTCAGCGGGCGATTGACCGCGGGTCTGGCAAACTTGGTGGTGAGCAAATTCAGGAAGTCATGTACGAAGGCTATGGGCCAGCTGGCGTAGCGATTCTAGTTGAGTGCGCAACAGATAATCTGAACCGAACCTATCCCGAAGTGCGGCTGGCATTTAGCAAGCACGGCGGTAATATAGCTGAGAAGGGTGCAGTAGCATTTCAGTTTGATCGAAAAGGTGTGATACGCGTTGCTGGCAGCGGGGATGATTTCGTCCTGCAGGCGTTAGATGCGGGAGCGCAAGACGTCGAGGACGATGGCGAAGGGGAGTCAATAATCTACACCGACCCAAAGGAGCTCGCCAAAGTTCGCGACAACTTGAAAGAAGCTGGCATCGAAGTGTTAGAAGCGGAACTGACATTTGTACCAAACAATACGGTCGAAGTTACCGACAAAGAGACGGCCGGCAAAATTCTGCGTCTCATGGATGCGCTCGAAGACCTTGATGACGTCAGCGCTACGCATACTAATTTTGATATCCCAGAAGAGCTTTTATCAGCTTAGAACCACAAGCTTTTTGACATGAAGTAATCACTATAATACTATTGCTCATTATGGGCAAATGGTTAACTTTACTAATCTTTGCATGTACCCTTGTGCTGCCTGCCATGCCTGTAGCGGCTCAGGATTCGACTGATACGGGTTCACGAGTTATCATTAATCAAATAAAGACAGATGGCGCAGGATCCAGTCACGAATTTATAAGCTTATTTAACACCAGCGACCTGGCTATCGATCTCACTGGATGGGATATAGAATACGTTGAAGGGTCCTATGGCATGGATATGGGACTTTGTGGAGTGAGCGATTGGTCCACGGTGTCAAAGCATGCTGTAGCTCTAGGCGGAAATACGATAGAGCCTAGAGGGAGTCTTATCGTCCACATCGGGTCGATGCTAGATGATAAACCGGGCGCGCTACGCTTGACGCAAATAAGAGAAAATCAAAGTCGATTGATCCATGACATTGTAGGCTGGGGGACGACAGCAAACCAGCCCTATTGTGCGGAGTCGGAACCGGCACGCATACCGGGTAACAAGGAGCTTATTTCTAGGTGTGCCGATGACGTCGGCATGTATGTTGATACCGATAATAATGCGCGAGATTTTGTAATTATCGATGAGGTGACCGGAGCTACATCTGCATGCCCTGATGAACACGCAGAAGAGGAAGACAACCAGGATCCACAGGATACAGAGCTAGAACCAGCCTGTGAGGATATTGTCATTAGTGAGATTTTGCCAAATCCAAAAGGTGATGACCACGGTAATGAATTTATTGAAATCCATAACCCTACTGATAAAGTCATATCCCTGAAGGGCTGTGCAATTGGTCTCGATAAAGTGAACAGTACTCTCTTCGCGTTTCCTGAAAACGATATACTGCCGGCAAAAGAATACAGGGCTTACTATGATGGACAGACCGGACTGAGGCTTACGAACAGCACGTCCGACAAAATACTACTCATTAATGGGCAGCTTGAAACTGTATATACGTATCCTGCGGGGCTGAAGGACGATATATCGTGGGCGAATATTAATGGTGAATGGCAGCCGACAAACAATCCTACCCCCGGTGCTGCTAATATGCCCAACGCGGTCATCGCGGAAAAAAGCGATGGGGATGTCGAAGTCACGGCGCCGTGTCCTGCGGGTAAATTTCGAAATCCTGCCACTAATCGTTGTAAAAACATTGAAACTCCAAAAGTTCTTGCGTCCTGCGGAGAGGGTGAGCAAAGAAATCCTGAGACCAATCGATGTCGCAGTATTTTTAGTACACTTGCAACTTTGACGCCCTGCAAGCCTGGACAGGAACGCAATCCGGCTACGAATAGGTGCAGAAGTGTACTGGTCGCAGGCTCTTCCTTAATACCCTGCAAACCGGGGCAGGAAAGGAACCCGGACACGAATCGTTGTCGCAAAATTGCTTCGACCTCGACCGAATTAAAACCATGTCCCGAAGGCCAGGAACGCAGCGCAGAGACTAATCGATGCCGCAAGGTACAGGCAACACTCGCATCTGCCACAGGCTTGGATGATAAAAAGAGCGACAAGAAAAACCTCATAAACTATGGACTTTTGGGTTTGGTCGGCGTCACGGCGATCGGGTATGGCGCCTATGAGTATCGCCATGATTTTCGCTACAAGATATCCGCGCTCCGAACACGCTTCTTTCCGAAAGATGGCGGCAAATAGCATCAGGGTATAATGAAGTCATGAGAATATTGGGTATCGACCCAGGCACCGGCATATTGGGGTTTGGTGTGATTGATGTAGATGTGAGGGGTAGAGCCCAGCTAGTTGATGCTGGAGTGATCCGTACGCCTGTGAAGCAAGCGGATAGCGACCGATTAATCACCATATACGATGAGCTGAGTCAGATAATCCATGAGGCTAAACCACAAGTTATGGCAGTCGAGAAGCTGTTCTTTGCTCAGAATGTGACGACAGCCATGAGTGTCAGCCAGGCCCGTGGCGTCGTATTGTTACTTGGCAGGCAACAAGATCTGGAACTTCATGAATACACGCCACTACAGATTAAACAGGCCGTAACCGGCTATGGTAAGGCTGACAAAAAGCAGGTCCAGGAAATGGTGAAAATAATTTTAGGCTTGCAGGTCGTGCCAAAGCCGGATGATGCCGCTGATGCCCTAGCTGCGGCTATCTGTTGTAGTATGAGTCGAAAAGCTTCTGCTTAAGCTAATCTATGAGATAATGGTTATATGATTGCAACACTTACTGGAAC
>CAZNIN010000037.1:0-4207 GCA_964573155.1 uncultured Candidatus Saccharibacteria bacterium
AGAAAGAGATTGCGCACTGGTTTAGCGAAAGTGAGATGTTTGACTATAAGACAGTACACGAAGAGTATACCCAAGCAAAGAAGCGTACCAACAAGTAGTCAGAGTTGAGCGTAAGAGAATAGGTATAAAAGTTCCTGCGCAATACAGGGACTTTTAATGGCGTTTTCGCAGAGATCACTCGTCTTCGCATGAAGCGAATGGCAAAGAAAAATACCTGGTATATGCTAGGTATTTGATTTGGTGATTTAAAAAGGTAGAAGCGCACACCAGTGCTTGTCCTTGAAGCAATCTTCTGAGGCAGGCTTGATGATTGAGCCGGAGATTCGGACTCTCTTCGAGAGTGACCAATACATAACCCCAGCACAAGCTGGGGCCAAATATTGGTGATCCGGGAGGGATTCGAACCCCCGACGCCCGCCTTAGGACGGCGGCGCTCTATCCAGCTGAGCTACCGGACCTGATAACTAGAGTATAAGTATACCTATAGTTGCGGTAAAATATAAGCATGGCCAAGGACAAAACAGAAAACGAAGCGCCAAAGCAGTTTCCTGATCAGCTCGATGATGAAGAAGTCTTGTTGATGTTTCGTAAACATCCGATTGTCATGCGCAAAGGCCTGGTCTTTGGTATGTTCGGGCCGCTGATTGGCATATTGCCGGCAGCAATTTGGCCCACGCTGGGCTTCGGATGGTTCTTCGGTGGGCTTTTTGGCGGCATTGGGCTTGGTATGCTCATTATGTTTCCGTATTGGATAAACTGGTACTACAGCATTTATATCGTTACTGACTTGCGTTTTATCCAAATCACCCAAAAAGGACTTTTCAGTAAAAGTTTCGTCGATCTTAGTCTCAACCAAATACAGAGTCTTAATTATGAGGTCAAGGGCTTGCAGGCGACACTTCTCGGTTATGGTACAATACTCGTGCAAACCTACATGGGGGATTTGGTCATCCACGAAGTCCATCATCCGGCCAAATTATACAAACAGCTGATAACAATAATGCGAGACGAAGGCATAGAGCCGGTCAAGTATGTGCCTGATCAGCAGCAAGACGAGGAATCATTAGAACTTGAAGAAGAAGCTTAAGAAACTAGCAGATAAATCGAGTCGACTGCGCAAGAAAGAACCGGAGTTGCAAGAGGCTGCGCCACGAATTACTAACGAAACTGTCGCTGCGCACCGCGAAGAAATACTTGGTACGGCACGAAAGTACATCTATCCTTTGCAGCACTCAAAACATCGTATTGTGTTGATATCTACAGGGCTGTTTATTGTAACTATTGTCGCGTTCTTTACGTATGCAACACTCGCACTGTATAAGTTTCAATCCAACTCAACTTTTTTGTATAGAGTGACGCAGGTTTTTCCATTTCCGATTGCACGGGCAGGGGGGCGTTTCGTAGCCTATGAAAATTATTTATTCGAGCTGCGGCATTATACGCACTACTATGAAAATCAGCTTGATTATGACTTCTCGGACCCAAAGAATGCACCGCAGTTAGCTGATTTCAAGCGGCGTGCTCTGGATAAGGTCGTCAACGATGCTTACGTGAAACAAATTGCCGAACAGCATAGTATTACAGTGAGCACACAAGAGGTAGATGATCAGATCGCAATTGTGCGTAACCAAAACCGACTTGGTGGTAACGAAGAAATATTTGAAGACGTGCTTAGGGACTATTGGGGTTGGTCAGCTAATGACTTCAAGCGTTCACTGCGTCAAGAGTTGTTGGCGCAAAAGGTAGCAGCCACCCTGGACACAGATACCCAAAAACGTGCTCAAGCTGCACTAGCCGAAATACGCAGTGGGGCAAAATTTGAAGCTGTAGTCAAAAAGTACTCAGACGACGCTAGAACCAAGAATAATGGAGGTGAATTACCAGGTTTGGTGGAACGAACGGACCGTGATCTATCCGCACAGACCACCGATGCGCTTTTCCGACTCAAGAAAGGACAAGTGTCGGATATTGTGAATACTGGCTATGCGCTAGAGATTCTCAAGCACCTTGGTTTAGAGGGTGACCGTGTCAAAGCTGCACATATTGTTTTTCAGTTCAAGGATATCTCAGAGTACATAAATGATCTTAAGGAAGAGAAGGCGGCGCGCACCTACATTGCTCTTCCGTCAAATGAATCGCGACCCTAACTAGCTGTTGGGTAATTCTACGTCTTGGTGTTTGGATGATCTACTGCTGTTTGCCGATGGACTTAAGTACTTCATTGGCCTTAGTCTTTAGCGCTGCTAGCTGTTCGGGCTGAACTGGAATCGAACCCAAAGAAGTCACTTGTTCAATCACGCGGGTCTTTACATTGAGGATATACAGCGGTACGTTGTACTTGTATCTGATAATGAGTACAACCATCAGTCCATAGAGTGCTATCCAAATGGCACTCACTGCAGCATAGGCAATAGCTCCAACAGACAGGGCATAGACGAGCGATACAATCTGACATACTGCCCAAGTGGCCCAAGTATTCACATTCATCTCCTTGGAGTGTTTGACGCGAACCAATTGTCGCAACTGGGGCACCATGGCGATGATCGCTACCAGAGACGAAGCTAGATATGCTATCTGTATGTAATTTTCCATTTTTGTTCGAGTTTACTTACTTTTATAAAATAACACAAAATAATAAAAAAGTCAATATTGTGGGGGATAGCTTTCGAGATCTGGAGCTATTCCAGCCTAGACTGCGCCAGCTCGACCAAGGTCGACATGAGCAGGTGACACAAGAACAGTTTCTGCTGCCATATGAGTATCAACCTTTAAGGAGTAGCAAATTGCTTCACCTGATTCAACATCTGTAAATGCGTAGACTGGCCCCCACGCTTTATCAATAGCTTCATAAAGAGAGTCATCCGCCGGCCGAAAGCCTAAAGTAAGAGTTTCTGGAACTCTAGTGTGAGCAACTCTGTCATTTGCAACAAGCTCAGAGAGCTTATCGACGGCCGGATTTACTGCTAATGCCTGTGGATTCGCCTCTGCCTCTTCGCGTTCGGTGTCGTATACGAGCCTTATAACACCCGCGTAATCTATATAAGCCCTAGAGCCATTCGTATACTGTATCAGGTCCGCAGGGAGGGGCTCATTAGCGGTCTTATAAATTCCTGTTATCACATCTCGATTGCTGGTTTTGATAGCTTCTTCGGGTGAGATATACCTTTCAGGCGTATCGCTTCGTGGGGTTAGTGCTGATTCAGCATCGGGGTTCAACATAGAATAACAATAGCATAAAAACGCCAAGAAGTCAATTACTGTGCGGGCCTGACCGGATAAAAGCACGTTAATCCAGGCGCCTGCTTCCGCCGGGACCTAAAGACTAACGACCGAACTCGGCGATTCGCATCTTTGCCAAGTGGCAAATATGCATCGCCTTGCTTTCAGCCAGTTCAGGCTCGGCTCATATAAAATGCTCCATCAAGAGATGAAGCGTTTTATATGGCGGGGCATAGAGTCGGATTTCCGAACCGCTCATTTTTTTACGAACCGCTACTACCTTTTTGCCTGGTTGTGGGCAGCTCGGCTGGCAGTATCTCGTCGGGTATAGGTTGTATTATGGGGGTCTCGCCAGTGTGCGGAGTCTCTTTCATTACGCGAGCGGTAACAATGTTTCCAAGGGCGTCTAAGTAAACCTCATCACCAGGGGTTGCAAGCTCTCTGGCGTCTGAAAGGCGCCGCTGTTGCTCTTCGTATTCAATGCGTCTCATATCCTCCGGCGAGAGTGGGGGTGTGACCATGGAGCGCACTACCAAAGACGCGTTTATCTTCAGTCTATCTCTTAATGTGCTTTTCTCTTCTGCTGAATTTTCCATAGTACTAATAATAGCATAAGCTTGAAAACATGTCAATATATACGTATATAGTCGTGCCCGACTATTCTATATAACCTGCAGGCATGCTCGAAGTAAGCTCCTGTGCGTGACTTTGGTTATCGAACCGCTTTTGCTGGCGCAAAATATCCCGGCTCGAATTGCATGCAAGCTTGCCGATCGAACCGGCGATCTTGCTTGCTTCGCTCGCTGATCGCCATCCAAGCCTATCAGATCTGCACAAAAAAAGAGCCACAGACGTGACTCTCTTTTTGTGGCGGGCCTGACCGGATAAAAGCACGTTAATCCAGGCGCCCGCTTCCGCTGGGGCCTATGACTTACGACCGAACTCGGCGATTCGCATCTTTGCCAAGTGGCAAATATGCATCGCCTTG
>CAZNIN010000038.1:0-3218 GCA_964573155.1 uncultured Candidatus Saccharibacteria bacterium
ATCTACGACGAACTCTGGAAGCGCTGCCAGCAGGCGGAGAGGAAGCGGGATTTCCTCAAGCACAGAGTTAGGGAGTTGGAGGAGGAATTGTTCGGGGTCCGGCGGCACTACGGGGATATGGCCCGTAATAAAGCTCAGAGACGGGCAGCAGCGGCATTCGCCGGTTTGACGGGGGAAGAGTAGGGGCAAATTAGAAGGGCCTCAGCGGGCTTCTGATGGGCTTCTGTGAGTTATCCGGAAATGCCGGATAACTGAAACTGTGCTGCGTCCCTGAAATCCGATCGAGAGGGACCAATTATGCTGGATAGGTGCAAATTAGCGATAAGTGTGGCGGTTATGTCATTGCTTTTCGCGTGGTTTTCCTCATTTTCCGCGGCCGCCCACGGCTGGTACGAGTTTTCGTGCTGTCATGATCGAGATTGCGGGCCAGCACTTTCCATCCAGTGAGGGCATGTCGTGAATTCCCGTGAAACATTCCTATCGTTCCACCGCGAGTCAGCCGAGCGCGAAGCCCGCCTATTGGCTGATCTTGAACGCATATTCGGGACCATAGCCGCAAACAGAGCGCACTACGACGCCATGCAGGAGCAAGCCTTCGAGCAGCTAGTGCAGGTGCTGGAACGGAGGCGTGTCACAGAGCAGGACATCACCGAGCAGGTGCAGGCGTATAGGCAGCAGCAGTACGGGGATGAGGGGTATTGATGGTTTGTTTCAAGCCACCGTTCTGCAGCCCGCAAGCGCGGGTGCGGTCATCGCAATGGAGTGCCGAGGGATGATGAAGCTATTGTCGCGAGTGAAGTCCGCTGCTGCTTATTGTGGTTTCTTTTATCTTGGAGCTGCCGCCTATGCGTACATGGAATTGACGATTTCCGCTGGGGCGATTCTCATCTGCGTGGCCTTAGCTTTGGTAACTGTGATGATCATCGACTTTGTGCAGTTCCACCATAAACAGCAGAGCGTTGACCGCACCGACGCCAGCCCGAATGCAACATCAGCATGAACCGATTTATGTCCCCCACATAAACACGTCAGAGGGGATATGTCCGCAAAAGCGGGGAACGTGAACATGGCAATGAACAATGGTCTGTCCAGAAGGTTGTTCCTGAAGGTAATGCCAGCCGCACCCATGGCTGCTCAGGATGTTGCGAAACAGGCCGGAATCGCAGACCTGTTAGGATCTGCTGTGCCAGTTCATGGGCCGCCTATTGCTTCGGGCAGTTCTGCCATGAAGCTGGTCGCCCTGAAGAGATCTGGCCTTCTGCCAGATTGGTTCTGGCGCACGGGCCGCAAGGCAGCTAAGGCCAATGCTCGCGTTCTAGATCCTGACTTGGCAGCTCTGCGGTCGGTATCAGTTTCGGCCAAGGTAGCCATTCAGGCTGATCGCAACTTCAACCGCGATTACGACAATTTGGAACAGGAGGCTCTCGACGAGCAGATGCGCGGAAAGTTCTTCGGGTGGTTAGCCTGATATTCACGGAACTACCCGCTACCACCGGGGAGGTGGAGCGGCCCTCAGTAATCTGTTGCGTACAAGCGTTTCGCACCAATAGAGACTAGGGATTAGTCATGACTATCAAAACTCTCACTGCTGCGTCAGTGGCAGCGCTGCTTATGGCAGCTCCTGCACTGGCGGCGGATATGAATGGCGTAGGAGGTAACTGCTGCGCCGACCTTGAGGAGCGTGTCGCCGAGCTTGAGGCTACGGCGGCGCACAAGGGGAACCGCAAGATGTCGTTGACGGTCTACGGACAGGTCAACGTTGGCGTGCTCTACACGGACATCGACGATCTAGACATCAGCGAAACAAAGATCGGCAACAACCCGAGTTCCGTGACTCGCTTTGGGTTCAAAGGCGATGCCAAGGCCGGAGCAGATTGGTCTGCTGGATTTTTGCTTGAGATTGGGTTGGGTGCGCCAGAGCCGCTGTTCAACGGACCCGGCACGATCGGCGGCGGGGGGATGCTCAACGACGAGTTCGTCATCAGGCATTCCGCCGTCTACCTGCAACATAACCAGCTCGGCACAGTATGGCTTGGCCGAACCAGCACGGCAACCGACGGCATTGCGGAGATCAGCATCGCTCGCGTTTCCAATGCCAGCACATTGCTGAGCATGGAACCCGTTTCGGGTACATGGCTCGGCGGCATCAATATGCCCTTCGACGGCGGACGCACTGAGGTCGTGAAGTGGGTGTCTCCCACTGTCGGCGGCTTCACTGCATCTGCCGCTTGGATGGGGAATGAGGATGACGCCTGGGACGCTGCCCTTCGCTATGCCGGCGAGTGGGGCGGGTTCAAGGTCGCTGCCGGTGTTGGGTATCGGAAGCAGGATAGCACGTTCCCCTTGTTCGGAGTGCTTGGGACTGATGTCGAGACGATATCCGGATCAGCTTCGATCATGCATACGGCAAGCGGTCTGTTCGCAAACGTCGCGGCCGGCAAGGTGGATGGCGTACCTACGTCGGGAACGCTATTCAGTTCACCATTTGGCGATCTGCCATTCGGCTTCGTCGATCCGAAGGCTGTTCACGTTCAGGGCGGCATCGAGAAGAACTTCTTCGGCTTCGGTCCTACCACTCTCTACGGAGAATGGGCACGCCTTGAACACAAGGGATGGGTCGAGGAAGTTGAGTTCTGGGGCCTCGGCATCAACCAAGGTATCGATGCCGCGGCCATGGACCTCTATGCCGGGTATCGCGACTACGAGGACCTGAATGCACGGCATGTCGTTGGAGGCGCCGTGATTAGGTTCTAACGGTTATGGGCGGGCGGCGTTCGATCGTATCGGGGATCGGTGCAGGGGTAACAACCCGAGTTCCTCCGGCAGCAGGATTTAGTACCTGCCCCGCCCACCAGTACGCAAATGCGTAACAGCGTAACAACGTAAATACTTAGTCCCGATCTGCCGCTGATCGGCACTACAGACATAGCCCGGTCCCGAGACTGAGCACCTTGGGGCTGGGCTGCAACTAAAGGGAATGGCTTCAACCTTTAGAAGCGATGAGGGAAATTAAAGGGTGCAATGCAATGTCCCACACTCCCGACCACCGAGAAGACATCAGAAGTGCCATTCGAGAATGGCTACGAGACGACGTTCGCATTGCAGGCAAGCTGGCGATCCTGTCTTACGAGAATGCCCTGATAGAGAAGATCGTCAAGGCGGTTGAGAAGCAGGACCAGAAGACCTCCTGAATGTCCACACCCCTCCAAAAGCAGCGC
>CAZNIN010000039.1:0-3133 GCA_964573155.1 uncultured Candidatus Saccharibacteria bacterium
CTTGAAATCAGCCGTTGCCGATAAGCTTGTTGTTTTCCTCGAAGAGTTCCAGAAAAAGCTATCGAATATCAGCGACAGAGAAATCATGGAAAAGCTTGAGTCCAGCGAGGCTGAGATGGAAAAACAAGCCAACATGACACTACACAAAGTGCAACGAGCTGTCGGATTGCGCGCTTAGGGTAATATGGCAAGCAAACTCGTCATAGACGAAACGACCAAGGGAAAACGATTTGATGTAGTCGCCACAGAAATGCTACCGATGCTCAGCCGTGCGTATGTACATGTGCTCATTGAAGGCAAACGTATTCTACTCAACGGAGAACAACAAAAGGCAGGATATAAACTTCGCATTGATGATGTCATCACTACTGACTTCGAAGAATCAGAAATTGATGATATTGCCGATATCGATCTGCCGATACTCTATGAGGACGATAACGTACTGGTCATCAATAAACCCGAAGGAGTCATTAGCCACAGTCGCGGACGCTACTGGAACGAGCCTTCGGTGGCGTCGTTTGTTCGGCAAAAAACTGGTCAAGAAGGCGATCGAAGCGGCATCGTCCATAGGCTTGACCGGGCGACATCCGGCGTAATGATTTGCGCAAAAAATAGCGACACTATGTCTTTTTTGCAAAAACAGTTTTCAACCCGAAAGGTAAAGAAAACATATGTAGCTATCGTGTCAGGTCACATGAAACTAAAGGAAGCTATTATCGATATGCCAATAGAGCGCAACCCCAAGGCGCCAGCAACATTCCGTGTTGGCAGCAACGGCAAGCCGTCGCAAACGAAGTATGCTGTTATCGAGAACAGGCAGCGGCATGATGTCGTAAAGCTAGAACCAATCACCGGCCGCACGCATCAATTGCGTGTACATCTGATGCAGCAAGGCCACCCTATTGTTGGCGACACACTCTACAAGGGTGAAGTAGCCGATCGTCTATATCTTCACGCGCTATCACTTGTAATAACTCTGCCGGGAGGTGTCTCCAAAACGTTTGAAGCGCCCCTGCCAACAGAATTCAGCAAGGTAGATCCGTGATTGTCCTGCACCCAAACACAGAAAAACAACTAGATGACGCTATCCGGAGGAAAGTGCACGGCGTCTTACTGAGTGGCCCAGAAGGCTCAGGAAAGCTTTTTACAGCACGCTTTCTGTCGTCTAAGTTGCTTGCTGTAGAGCTCGAGAAGCTCGACGGCTATCCGTATTTCAAAATAATTTCACCGGAAAACGGCAGCATTTCAATAGATCAAATACGAGGCTTGCAAAAATTCCTCCAGCTAAAAACAACTGGCACAGGCACATGTCGTCGCATTGTTATCATTCATGACGCTCACACTATGACCATAGAGGCACAAAATGCTCTTTTGAAGTCGCTAGAAGAGCCGCCCGCCGATACAGTCATTATTCTCACTGCGCCGCAGACGCTTCAACTCAAAGAGACTATTTACTCACGAGTGCAAAGAATCCCGGTCCTACCACCACAAAAGACAAAACTATTCAAACTATTCAAAACAGAAGCTAGCGAGGCAGAAATGACAAAAGCATACATGATGAGTGGTGGGCATGCTGGACTGTTTGCCGCGTTATTACATGACGAAGAGCATCATCTTGCTCACGCGATACAGCAGGCTAAGCTATTCTTGAGCTCCAGTGCGTACATTCGTCTTCTGAGGATCGAAGAATTGAGCAAAGATAGAAGCTCGTTGCCCTCATTGCTGCAGGCACTAAAAATAATTGCTACGACAGCACTTGAACAAGCGGCGATCAAAGAAAATGCCGCTCAGATAAAGCAGTGGCATGCAGTTTTACGGATGTCATATAGAGCAGAGGCAGCACTGCGCCATAACCCCAACAGCAAGCTGCTGCTAACTGATTTATTCCTTTCGATTTAACCTGTAGTATAATGTTACTTGATATGTATGAACTTGTGTTGTTGGTTGCTTTTGCGGCTTTTGCGTTTCGTAGCGCCAAACTGAGTGACGAAGACCTAGAAGCGATCCCGCGCAAAATAAGCGACAAGATGGGCAAGCTTTGGGACATTGCTCATCAAGGAATGCGCGAAAATCGCTTCCTCAGAGCTGAAAAGGCTCTTTTAACTATCCTAAAGATCGACCAAAAGAATGCAGCTGCATACAACCGTCTGGGCATTCTTTATGCCAAGCAAAAGGAGTACAAGGACGCCATAGACTGCTTCGAAATTGCATCATCTATTGAACCTACCGCATCGAGTCTACATAACCTCGGACTAATTTATTATGAGACAGAAAACTACCAAAAGGCTTCAACTGCCTTTGAGCAAGCGCTAAAACTGGAAGAAGAACTTGCCGCTCGCCATATCGCGTACGCCAAAGTGCAAGAAAAGCTTGGAAACAACAAGCTTATGATAGGTGGTTTACAGCGTGCTATTGAACTTGAGCCAAACGCAGAAAGTTATAGCTTACTGATAGCAGCTTACGAAAAACTTGATATGTCTGCCGAAGCAGATATATTGAGAGACAAACTTCAGAAGCTCATTGTACCTTCAAGCAAACCCAAAAAGGTTCGCCGACCAAAACGGGTTGTCATCTAAAAAGCTTTTGTATAAAATTGGGTAAAGAGATAAGCGTCAAACCAGCGCTTTATTTATTTTATGCAAACACACGAAAAGGCCCAGCTCTGGTTTCAGCCGACGTTGCCAGGTATGGAGCATTTTACTCAACACTGGTCACTTATTGAAGTACAGGGCGGAGTACTTGCAGTGCGCGCTGCAGCAGAAGCAGATATCGAAGATATCGAGTCAAAAGTACTCATGTTTATGGATTCTCAGATTACATTGCCGTCCAGTGTTCACGGATCAGCAAGCTACAAACAAATAAGCGCAAGTGAACTCTATGGTGTCAAAGCATCTCCGGGCTCAATCGATCATTCCGATGTTACCCCGCTGCCAGAGCAACGAAGTGAACATATGCATGCGCTTTGCTCTCCTGGCGACTACGTCATATACTTTGCCACGAAAACTGATGATAATTAGTACATTACACTCCACAAAACAGTTATTATCTGTTAAAATAGTGCGGTTATCACCCACGAAGACGCCACCTTAGCTCAGCTGGTTAGAGCATCGGTTTTGTAAACCGAGGGTCGTCG
>CAZNIN010000040.1:0-3078 GCA_964573155.1 uncultured Candidatus Saccharibacteria bacterium
ATGGACCACGAAGACATCATAGAGCGTGCTGCTGAATCCATCATGCAGCGTGCAAACGACACCTACCCGAGAACCTTGCACAAAGACATGCTCGTAGACGAGATCGGCAAGGCCATCAGGGAAGCGACGAAGAGATCAGATTGGGCGAACTGGCCGCCGGCTATATCCTATGTCGAGCAGCTTGCAATGGAGCAGGTTGAATATCTCCAGAGAATTAACTCGGCTGCCGATCCCATCACATCCCGTCACGAACGCGCCCGCAAGAAACTGGAGAAGCACTTGGCGGACTACTGCTGGAAGCCTGAGTGAAGATGTGTCATGCCATCATTGACGAACGTACAGCATGAGCGATTTTGCCAAGAACTGTTAAAGGGGAACACAATCGGCGGTGCCTATATAGCTGCAGGATACAAAGCCAAATCTAACTCCATTGCTTCTGCCGCTGGAAACCGTCTGTTAAAAAACGTTAAAATTAGTGCTAGACTTGAAGAACTACGTGGGAAGGCAGCGGATAAGGCAGTTTTGGACCGAGCGTGGGTGATAGATCGACTGATGCGAAATGCTCGGATTGCTCTTGGCGAAGAGACTGTTGTCGTCAGGAAGGGCGAGGACGAAACCGAAGTCACGCTACGTGACGCGGCGGCTGCGAATAAGGCACTGGAGCTTCTGGGCAAGCTCCCTGAGTTGGCGCTATTCATCGAGCGCACTGAGGTAGGTAAGCCCGGCGATTTTGACCGGATGAGCGATGCTGAACTTGAACGTATCGCCAGAATTGGCAGCGCGGGAACTGCTGCGCCGGCGAATGGCGCGGCAAAGCCTGGTCGCCTTCACTAGATACACGTTTCCGAGATACCGCCCAGCGCCACATCACCAGTTGATCGCTGAGACCTTGGAGGCGGTCGAGCGAGGCGATAAAAAGCGCGTCATGATCTTCATGCCGCCGCGGCATGGGAAATCCGAACTCGCATCGAGGCGCTTCCCTGCTTTCTTCATCGGCCGCAATCCTGAGCGCAACATAATCGCGGCGAGCTACAACAGCGACCTTGCCGGCGATTTTGGTCGTGATGTTCGCAATATTGTCGTCAGCGATAGATACGCGAACTTGTTTGACGTGAGGCTTTCTGAGGACAGCAGCGCTGCGAACAGGTGGCACACTCAGAAACGTGGCATGTACGTTGCTGCTGGTGTTGGGACAGCCACAACCGGCCGAGGTGCCCACGTTCTACTGATCGACGACCCGGTGAAGGATCGGGAAAGCGCGGATAGTTCTGTGGTCCGCGAGAAGGTCTGGCGGTGGTACACGTCAACGGCCTACACCCGTCTTGAGAGCGACATAGACCCGAAAGAGGTTCTTGAAGATGATTGGCTGTGGCGGGATCTTTTGGACGATATCGATAGCGGCGATGCGAGACCCATGGAAGGGGCCGTGGTGCTCATCCAGACTCGCTGGCACGATGACGACCTCGCCGGGCGGCTGCTGGAGCAGCAAAAAAAAGGCGGTGATCAGTGGGAGATTCTGGAACTCCCGGCCATCAGGGAAGTAGACGGCGAGCAGACGGCGTTATGGCCTGCGAAGTACCCGCTTCCCGTTCTAGAGCGAATAAAGACTGCCGTAGGCCATCGTGATTGGTCGGCTCTCTACCAGCAGCGCCCCGTCACTGATGAAGGCGCGATCATTAAGCGCGAGTATTGGCAACTGTGGGACCCGCCAGACGGCAAGTTCCCGCAGTTCGACAAAGACAGCTTCATTCTCGCCTCCGCCGACACGGCTTACACCGAGAAGGAAGAGAACGACCCGACCGGATTCGTGATCTTCGCCACCTTCTTCGACAAGAAGGACAACCGCAGGAAGATCGTCCTCCTGACTGCATGGCGGAAGCGGCTGGAGATCATCGGCATGGACACCCAGCCGAGACCTAATGAAACAGATACGGAATGGCGGATCAGAACCCAGGAAAGATGGGGATTAGCTGAGTGGATCGCGTATTCATGCCGCCGGTTTGGTGTCCACAAGCTTATAATCGAGGGGAAGGCGTCAGGTATCTCAGTCGCTCAGGCGATCCGCAAACTGCATCTTGATCAGGGCTGGGCGATCCAGACAGTGACGCCGGTAGGGGACAAGGTAGCGCGGGCCTATTCGGTGCAGCCGGTATTCGCAGACAAGCTGGTCTATGCTCCGGATCGCGAGTGGGCGCAGATGGTGATCGACGAACTCGCCTCGTTCCCGAAAGGCACGTTCAAGGATCTGACGGACGCGACAACACAGGCCATATCCTACCTTCGCAACCACGGCCTGATATTCCGCCGTGAAGAGATAGAGGCCGCAGAGCGCGAAGCAGCGATGTACAAGCCGCCGCTTACGCCCATCTACGACGTTTGAGGGACACGAAATGATCAAATCATCCCAGTTGTGGCAGGCGACAGACCTAGTGAAGAAGCGGAGTGAGATGGTCAAGCTCAGAGACTACCTTGTTAAGGATGACGAAGGGTATGGCCGTGCAGTGGATCTGTCGTCGGGAGCAGCGACGGTTGAATTCTACGAGAGTGACGACCCGCTTGCGTTCGAAGCCTTCCGGGAGATGTTGAATCGCAAAATAGATTCCGTCACAAAGCAGCTTGAAGAGCTTGGCGTGAAGGTCGAAGACCATCCGAGCTATTCCGATGAATGGATGGCTGAGAGGGCTGCCGCATTATCCGACATATAGATTGCGTTTAGAGGGACACATGACTGAAACAGTTCTCCCCGTCACATCACCGGACGACATGAAGGCCGTCCTCCAGCTACGCGCGGGCCAGCTCATCGCAGGCTTGCAGAACGGCGCCCACCCCCAGAAGATCAAAGACCACATCGTCTCGATGTATCAGGTCTCAGAGATACTTCTGGAAGCCTCCAACCAATTGGAGGAGAGGGTGAAGGCTGAGCAGGAAGCCAACGGGGAAGAAAGAGCGCATTGATGTCTGACCCCAAGCCCCGCTGCCACACATGCAAATACTGGCGCACCGCCAACGAGCCCAAGTCATGGGGCATATGCCAGGAGCCTACTGGCAGGGTATATGTAGACGATGCCATACACAGCC
>CAZNIN010000041.1:0-2839 GCA_964573155.1 uncultured Candidatus Saccharibacteria bacterium
ATGCGCCAGCCGACGTTGCGCTCGCGGCTTTTAGCAAAATGGCTCCACCAAGTGTAGTAGCCATTTCCCTGCTTGAACATCCGGAAGGTGTCGATGAAGCCAGCGGCCAGCCAGTTGTCAAAGCCGGAGCGCTCTTCGGCTGTAAAGCCTTTCTTGCCGACGTTTGGTTTGGGATTGGCGAGATCGTCCTCGGTGTGTGCAACATTCATGTCTCCACAGTAAATGACTGGTTTATTCTTTTGCAGGTCCGCGCAGTAAGCCGTCATTGCTGAGTCCCACTGTTGGCGCAATGGAATGCGTGTCAAATCATCCTTAGCATTTGGGGTGTAAGCCGTGACGACGTAAAACTTGTCGTATTCGGCAGCGATAACGCGACCTTCGTCATTGCTGTGTCCATAATTATCAAGTACCAATCCTGCTTCTTTGACAAACTGCTCTGGAATATCATTGATTATTGCAATTGGCTTTATCTTGCTAAAAATTGCAGTTCCAGAATACCCTTTTTTGGTGCGTGAGGAATTCCAGTATTCTTCGTACTGTGGCAGGTCGATCTCGGCCTGTCCCTGCTCTGCCTTGGTTTCCTGAAGGCACAGGATATCTGGATCATGTTCGGCAATAAATTTTTGAAATTCACCTTTTCGGACCACGGCACGGATGCCGTTAACATTCCATGAGTATATTTTCATACTGCCATTGTACCAGAGAGAAAACTTGAATAATATTGACAAATGTGCTACAATATAAATATGAGTATATCTCGCAGGACTAGAGCGCTGCTATTGGCGCCGGCACTGCTTGCAGGCGGATGCATAGAGCCAGGTTACGAGATTGATCCGTCGAAAGAATCGCAAATCACAAACTTGTACTATGAGCCTGCGCATACAGAGGAGTGGACTGGTCCCCCTTGTCTGGTAAGCATAGAGAATGCGTGCATTCTTCAAACCACATACACAGAAGATGTGCTTGATGTATGGACAATGACAGTACGGCAGTGTGATGATGGCTTCCGTCAGCGTGAAGATAATGAATGCAGCACTGCTACATTTGAAATTTCCGAAATAGAATTCAGTACGCTTGCAGTAGGTAATGTTGTAAGGTATCAAGACGAAGACGTCGTCCGCGTTCCTCAGTAGTCGTCGCTATTGTTATTACTAAGTCTTCTTTGCTACACTTAGAGCCAATGTACAAAAGAATCTTGTTAAAACTGTCTGGCGAACAACTGTCTGGCAAATATGAGGGTGGTATTGATCCGGAGCACGCAGCTTGGCTCGCTGAGGAGGTTAAGAAAGTCGCTGAAAATGGCACTCAAGTTGTCATCATGGTCGGTGGTGGTAACTTCATGCGAGGCGCACAAATTGCCGGTCACGGTATCAAGCGAGTAACAGCTGACCACATGGGGATGCTTGGGACTATGATGAACGCGCTGGCCCTGACTGACATTTTTGAGGCGAAAGAAGTGCGTACACGGTGTCTCAGTAATATTTTTGCCGAGCAAGTGGCCGAGAAGTTCATCCACCGTTTGGCGGAAAAGCATCTCCGCAAAGGACGCGTCGTCATTGTTGCGGGAGGCATCGGACGACCTTATCTTACTACTGACACGGCTGCGGTATCTCTTGCTCTAGAGCTTGAGTGTGATGTCGTTCTGAAAACTACCAAGGTCGACGGTGTGTACGACAAAGACCCAAACAAATTTGATGACGCCGTGAAGTTCGATGAACTGACGTATGAGCAGGCCGTGGCTGATGGCGCGATAAAAATTATGGATAAGGCAGCCTTTGGGCTAGCAATGGAGCAGCAAATGCCACTGGTTATATTCAATGCTGATAAACCTGGCGAAATCGCTCGAGTTGCCCGCGGAGAAAAAGTTGGCACAACAGTCAAATAGTGCTATTGATTGACGCTTTCGATTTCATATTCTTTACCGTCATCGAGAATTGCTACCAAAGTAAATGCGGTACACTTTGTTGATGTGTTGTCACACCCGCTAGGCGTCGGCAGGTATGCGTATTGACCTTTACTTGGTGTAGTTGCGAGTCGAGTATCTTCACTTATAGGCTCGGTTACGGCAAAATCCACGATATTGTTCTGCTTTCTCCAATTGCTATCGTTTAGTTGGGTGAACGACGGATAGGTGTCGTTATCATTGAAGTAGGTCTCGAGTATCTGCTGAAGATTTTTGAGTGAATTTACTCGCTCTGCATCGTCCGCGGTCTTTACTCTTTCGTCTGTGCTGACGAAGGCGCTGTACTCATCTTTGCTCTTTGTCTCGCTTTCTTCAGTTTTCTTTTTTTCGCTGTCGGTATTCACGGTATTTGTATTTGTACTGCTATCTTTGTCGCGGAATAATACAAAGGTCGCAGCACCTAAGCCCGCAAGTAGCACAATAACCGAAACGATGCCTACTAGCATCAGTTTTTTCCTCGAGGTGTTCTTAGGTGACTGTGCACCCAAAGATGCGCTATATGTGGTTTGGCTGGCTGAGGACTGAGGAGGGAGTACAGCTGGCTCCGTGCCTAGAGGCCGCCCTGCGCCAGTTGGAGTAGCTGTCGGGACCTGTCCTGGACTTTCGGTCGAGCTCATTTGTGAAAGCGGCGCATTCTTTTCGGTCATATCAGGGTTGGATTCTGATGCGATAGCGTCGGTGTTTGATTCGCTTGGATTATTTTGCTGTTGGGGCTCCATAATGCACTCCTTTTAATTTTGGTACATTTCTGTAACCAATATAGCACGACACGTATTTATGGGGGCTTTATAGATTGAGCTCCAGGCTACGCCATTTTGGTTGGTATAAGCAACCACAGCAATTAAAAATGACCTACCACAGCAGATCATTTTTGAT
>CAZNIN010000042.1:0-2813 GCA_964573155.1 uncultured Candidatus Saccharibacteria bacterium
TGAGAAGCAGGACCAGAAGACCTCCTGAATGTCCACACCCCTCCAAAAGCAGCGCCAGAGAGAGCAGGCAGAGCTGGAGAAGCTTGCCAGGAAGAAGGGAAAGCGTCTACCCGGGGCGCCGTCGCCCGACACGGACAGGAGGCTTGCAAACGTCGCCCGCTACATCGAGCCGATCCTTGCCGAGAACTCCCGCATGGTCGAGACGCACAGGTTCGTCTCCCTCGTGGATGTCATGGCTGGCAACAAGCTGGTGCCGAGAGAGCTTCAGGCCGCAGCAGACAAATTCAAGGAACTTTACCTTACGGTCGCAGGTCCATCGCAGGGCGTAGGAAGCTACGGCGAGTATCAGCAATCATCCCCTGCATCAGAGAGAATGCTGACCACGGATCGCCGCTTGGAAGCCCGCAAGCAATTCATGGCGGCATTTCGAGCGGTATTCGGGATCGAGACGAATGAAGGACGGTGGGTCGTTGACCAGCAGCTCATGAAACTGGTGCTGCCGGCAATCCTAAACGACGAGGGGAAGTTGACCCAAGAAGATATAGGGCGAGAGCGTACACGGTACGTGGGCAGAGCACAAGTTGGCTCGGCAGGAGGTGCCATAATACTGGAGGCGCTGAATAGGCTCTGTCTTCATTTCCAATACAAGGTGGAGTGATGTACATTTTGTCGCAGGTTAATCTAGCATATTTACTATTGCGACATACGGAATTCCGTGTTATCGCTCAAAACCTAACTTGGAGAATTGCTGGCCGCGCCACATCTGGCAGCGGCCTTTGTGTTTCCAGCCCCATATCACCGTCTAATGCGCACCACCTGCAAGCGTGCAAACAGGGCGATCACGGACGTGAACAGGGCTGGTTCCCATTCCAAGGCGCTCCCATGCAATATGCTGATGCACTCGCCAGTGTCGCGCTTGAAAACGCAGCCCTCGGCATCGGCCTATGGGTGGTTGCTGGTATACTGTTCGTGATCCTTTGGACATTGGCTTGATCGAATACTCTGCACCGCTGTCTTCTCCAGGCCAGCCGCCGGGTCTGACTAAGTAGAGAGACGCGATCCGGGGCGGTGCAGGGCCGCTATATGCGGGGACCATCATGACGGCAAATCGCGTCATCGGCGGCACTAATTCGAGGGTGTCATGAACCCGCACTGCAAGATTGGCAGAGTCAGACTGAAGAACGGAGCGGTGCTTCATGTTCTTCCCGACCGCCGCGCCGAAGAGCACGAGTGGCTGTCGGCTGACCTCCGGCAAGCTGTCGAGAGCTGCATAGAACCCCATCATAAGGAGATGTGCGGTTATGCCTTGGTCGTTTGGGATACGGCAAACGATTGGTCAGCGGCGGTTCGCTGTGGGGAGTTCAGCCGGATCAGAGATACGCAAGTCCCCACATACGTCTCGGAAATGCTTCGGCGCCGCCTGTGGAGGCGGGATGCCCGCCACGAGGTTCAAAGCATCGTCAGCGGCAACGATGATGACTGGCAATGACTAAGGCGGTCTGGGTTCCCTCGAAATCCTGGAAGCGCAAGGGCCAGGCGAAGCACTTCACCATTGCCAAGGCGAAGAAAGCGAACCGCGCCGAGAGCCAATGGCTCAAGCTGAGCAAGGTCAAGAGCAATGCGCGATGAGGTCGAGCTGACCATAGCGGAGTGCCGGGAGCAATTCGCTGATCTCGTCTCACGGCTGTTCAACGCTGCGGGCGAAGCTCTGACCGTCGCCATTATCTCGGAAGACCTCGAGGACCACCTTGCAGAGCTGATGGCCCGCCAGACGGACAGGATCGCACGAAGGTTTTCGGATTCGGTGCATTAGGTTACCAATGAAACCCAAGACCGTCAAGGAACTCAGGGACGAGGCCAAGGCTCTTGGAGTGCCACGCTATTCCAAGATGAGGAAGGCAGAACTCCTAGAGGCGATTGCGGCTCATCGGGATTACGATCCGGCGGCGAACTCTGCCAAGTCCTACGATCTCGCCATCAACGTGATGCGGAACAAGCTGGCGAGCTTCCGTCAGGAACGCATTGGCGATTGCTGGCTGATACAGGGCGATTGCCGTGAATTGCTGCCGCTGCTGCCAAAGGTCGATGCAGTGGTCACAGACCCGCCATATGGGGAGGACGCTACACACGCAGGGCACCTGTCATCTGTACTGCTTAGGAACGGAGAGCCTGCCGGGCAGGCTCTTGGGTTTTCAGGTATCAGCGCCGACGATTTGGTGAGCATGGCTGCGCAATGGTGCGAGACCGCTTCCAGATGGGTGGTGTTCTCGTGTGAGTGGAAGCACGTTCACCGGCTCGACGATGCGGGTCTGCTCGTTCGCTTCGGTATTTGGCGCAAGCCAGACGGCGCACCGCAGTTCACAGGCGACCGGCCGGGCACGGGTTGGGAGGCAGTGGCTATCTGCCATCGCCCTGGCCGCAAGCGGTGGAACGGCGGCGGCAAGCACGCATTCTGGAACATTCCGAAGATCAGCCAATACGGGCACCCGACGGAAAAGCCGGTGGGTCTCTTTGGCTCGTGGGTTCGCGACTTCACCGATCCCGGCGAAACAATCCTCGACCCCTTCATGGGCTCCGGCACCACTGGCGTCGCCTGCGTGAAGCTGGGCCGTCGGTTCATCGGCATCGAGATTGAAGAGCGCTACTTCGACATAGCGCGGCGCCGCATCGAGGAAGCCTACAAGCAACCCGACTTCTTCGTTCAGCCTACCACGCCAAAATACGAGCAGCTAGCCTTACAGGTCGCTTGAGGGACACAATGGACCACGAAGACATCATAGAGCGTGCTGCTGAATCCATCATGCAGCGTGCAA
>CAZNIN010000043.1:0-2785 GCA_964573155.1 uncultured Candidatus Saccharibacteria bacterium
TCTCCTTTATATTCGCCAGGGATGTAATCTAGCCCAAAGCGATATCTTACTCGTCCATTAATCTCTACTGTTGGCAACATATCCAACCATTCGTTTAGCTTGTCTTGGTTTAGTTCACCGTTTTCTACAAAGTAATGGCTGTAGATATGGGCAACGCGTTCTCGCGGTAACGATTCTAGGTCAAATACAACTCGCTCCCCTGTTTCTGGTGGTACAGCCGTAGAAGTCACAGGGTTCTCTGATTGCGTTTTTGCTACCTGACTACCGAGCTGTACTTTCACGAGCTCTTCGTAGCCATATTTTTCGATCACGTGCAAAACTTTACCCTCATAACCACGATCCGTTCCGTAACTCAGAACACCCGGCTCTCCCTGTTCTTTAACAATATTGCCAGCTGCATCGACTTCATTGAAGAGACCATTTACATACCCCTCTTTGCTCTTGTAATTTGCCGCTGCATCAGCGTAATGAGCAGAGGATTCAACGAGGTTCGCGTAATCGGCAACACTCTGGGCAGGCGAGTCATAAACTCGAAAACCGTCAGTGATGGTTACGACGTTTCCAGCTTGATACTCTTCTTTGGTGTCTATACTGTAAACATCACCTGTCCAATTTGCCCCTGCTTTCATACCAAAGTAATTATTAGTAGCAGGGCTAAGGCGATCATGACCAAAGCCTGTTTCTAGGGTGGCCTGAGCCAACACAACTGCGGGATTTATACGAGCACCTGTGCGATAAACACTAGTTATACTTGGCAACATTCGTCGTAAAAAATCCTTTTGTGCCTGAGTAAGGCTTAGTTGATCAATCATTGCAGCCGCCTCTTCAGAAAGTGGCTCTGCTTCGATGAGATCGGCTCGCGTTTCTTCAGGATCACTCTCGTTACTCCCTGAAGGAGTCTGTGGATGATCGGGATTAGGTACGGGCGACAGCTGACTATCCTGCTCGGCAATCCATTCCTCGAAGTCTGCGTGTTGAGAGGCGTGCTGCTCCTGGCTAATATCTAGCGCTTGGCCACCGATCCAAAGGTCCTGGTCGGCAGACCAAGGCAAGAATTGACTTGCGCTTGGCTTAAAGTTTGCTAATGAATGCTTTGTCTTTACGTGCGGATGATCTTTGTGGTTGTCATCTATATCTTTCATAAATAGATCGCCGCCAACACGTCCGTTTACGTTCGGTACAACCGTATCACCACTAAAATATATTCTGTATATTGCTCTTTCGCCATTTATATAAAAGGTGCTCATATCTGATAAGATATCTTCCGTAAATTGTTTATCAAATTTGTCAGAGAACAAATAGTCGCCAAAAGGACCGTCAGCATATTGTTCTACTTCGTATCCATACGCACTACTAAAATCGAATGAATCACCATTGTTATGGGTATTGTGTGCGGGACCATTACCATCACGCATTCGCAGCATACTTCCTTTATGCTGTGGATAATTTTCATTAACCTCGAGCTGATAAGTTTGCGCCGCTGCCAAGAATACCGCAAAAGTTTCTGGTGAAACGTACCGTTCTATATCAGCCGTACGTTGACCAACGGTATATGGCACACTGATACCGACTGCTTCATGCGGTAACATCATTTTTACGTAACCTTCGGGTAACGTAGGCAGCCTGTCTTTGTCATGTGGCGCATAGGCTGCGTACATGTTCACCACCGCCTGGACCAATGTGTCGAGATTGTTATTCTGTCCAAGCTTAATTTCTGCAAGTGCATTATTTACAGCTTGTACCTCAGGGCTTACTTCTACAACTTCAGTATTATTGCTTGGGGCATCTGCTGTTACATTCGGCGCTTCTTCCGCTTCTGAAGTAATGTCCGCTTCAGCTATGGTAGGAGAATGACGGTCAGGTGCACTGGCTGCAATTGCAGCAATAGCTGCCTCATTTGGCGTAATATCTTGTGGAAGCTTCAAATCCGCACCCTCAACCCGTACTTCGGAGCTATCTCTGCCGATTGCATCAGCGGCATCCTGCGCAGACTGAACCGGATCTTGGTCTTGTCGTTCAAGAGCAGGTAATGTCACTATCGTGCTGCCACTAGCCCGAACCATTTCAATTGTGTCACTAGGCAAGAGAGGCGCTCGCTCATCGCTCTTTCTGTCGGGCGCTGGTGCGGTAACACTTGCAGTCAAGATACTCACAAGCACGACTTTTGCTATCGCTTCGTTAAATCTTGGAGCTAGATCTGGATGCCTATGCAGGTAGTCTCTAATGCGCTCACCCATTTGATCTCTGATGCTCTCAAGTGTTTCAATCGTCGCTGCTGTGCCATGCAGCAATCCTTCTTCAACTGCAGGAAGCATAGATGCTAGATAATCACCAGTGGACTCTCCCTCCGGAACCATCAAGCCATCGTGTTTCATAAAGTGCAGCATCTCACGCCATGCTTGTCCAGATTGTCTTAATTCTTCTTTTGCTTCCATCTTGGTTTTTTGCCACCAGGCTGCGAGCCGTTCTGAGCGATCCGTAGGAGCAATAACGTGGCTTAGGTCACCGTCTTTGGGAAGCTCTATCTTCTGTACCTGAGACAAAGTAGCTTTTGCATGAACCCCAGTCTCTTCTGTCTCCTGCTGCCAACGTGGTTGTCGAGTAGAAAGGTCAAGTTCTTTCTTTAGAGCATCCACCCGTGCATCGAGTGCCTGCAGAAATTCAATAGCTTCCGGGTCATACTCTGCCGGATCGTAAAACCGAGCACCCGAACTATCTACATCCGGGCGTTGTAACTCGTCGATAATACCTTCAGCTACCGCTGGATCGCTAACAAAGCCATTTA
>CAZNIN010000045.1:0-2533 GCA_964573155.1 uncultured Candidatus Saccharibacteria bacterium
AAAACAGCCATACCATAAGGTATGACTGCTCTTCTCCTGGCGGAGAGAGAGGGATTCGAACCCTCGAAGGCTTGCGCCTTAACGCTTTTCGAGAGCGTCCAGTTCAACCACTCCTGCACCTCTCCGCACTGGGGTAATTGTAATGCAACCTCTGTTATTCTGCCAAATGATAGTGAATACTTGACGTAGTATACAACATGTACTATACTTATAGTACACTACTATGGATTTGACGCAATACGAAAGAACACTGCTCGAGGGCTGGGAAGAAACCTACAAAAAGGGCCAGCTTACGTTTTGGATACTTTTCTCATTATTTGGAAAGGGCAAGCATATGAATGACATCAAGGAAAAGATTCATCGGCTTACCAATAAAACGCTTTCGGCAGACGACCAGAGTATGTATCGATCACTTCGCCGCCTTCACGACGCAGAGATCATAGAATATACAACCGTACCAAGTGAAAGCGGCCCAGATCTAAAAGTGTATTCACTAACCGGCCTTGGCGAGCGTCTACTGCAGACCTTTGTCGAACGCAATATATCGTCGGTCTACTTTGATCAGGCGGTCATGAAACGACTCCAACGATTACAAGAAAGGAAATGTTAATGGAGACTTCAGTAAAGCCCATGGGGCGATTCAAACGGGGATGGGGAGCAACAAAAAGCGCGTGGCGAGTTCTAAAACTAGACAAAGAACTTGTTGTACTTCCTGTACTGAGCGGCGTGTTCGGCTTGATGGCAATAGTGGGTACAGTCGCCGCAGCAATGCTTGGCGCGCACTATCTGACAGGTGCTTCCATCGCAGACACTGCATCCAATGCCGCAGGTGAAGACGCTTGGTCATATGCAGTACTGTTTGTTATATATTTGTTGACAGCTTTTATTGTGAATTTCTTTGGTGCTGCCATAACTTTTGGTGCAATCGAGCGCTTTAGAGGCAATGACCCGACCGTACGAAAAAGCATCGCGGCAGCCAAACGTCATACTGCTTCTATTGCTGGATTTAGCCTACTGACGGCAACTATAGGTTTTGTGTTGCAGACGCTTGAAGAACGAGTACCTTTTGCAGGCAAGATCGCAGTATGGCTCGTGCACGCAAGCTGGTCCGTTGCGTCGATGTTTGCCGTGCCCGTCATCGTTATGAGCGATAAGCCCACAGGCCCCATTGAGGCAACGCGTAAATCAGTCGATATTATCAAAAAAGCATGGGGCGAGACTGCTGTGTCGCAAATCGGAATCGGCATTATCCAAGTTGTCGCGATTTTCGGTTGGATATCTCTCTATATGGCGGCGATTGTAATTATCTCTGCTGTGCAACCAGAAGCTTTGTCGCTTGCGATGATTTGGATTACGGCACTCGCTATTCTTGGGCTCGTGATAACGAGCGTGATATTCTCAGCTCTCGCCTCTATAGCCAAGGCGGCGATATATCACTTTGCAACAACTGGCGAATCTCCCGAAATGTTTGACAAACAGCTACTCCGCGAAGCCATGACGCCCAAAAAAGCACGCAAGATATTCAGCTAGTCAGGAAAACCTCTGTTACAATGAGAGGCAATGATCGAGTACCTGCGAAGCACGCGGTATAGCCCGACCACGAAGAAGCAGGATAAGCTTCAACCTGGGTCGTGGATCCGCGTCGAAACACCAAATGAAGAAGAGCTGCAAACGCTTACTGACAAATTCGGTTTGGATGCGGAGGTACTTGGTGATGCTCTCGACCCGCACGAGGTACCACGCGTCGAGGTCGAAGACGACAACCTGTATTTCATTACACGCCTGCCCGATGTCGATGATGACTTCAATGATTACACGACACCGCTCATGTTTGTGCTTGGCAGATCCCAGGTGTTTACAGTCAGTCGCGATCCGCTCGGCCGCCTCTGGGAGCCGTTCATTACCCGCAGCACCGCTCCAACCACACAGCAGACTAAACTGTTTCTAACGATGATGGAAGCCGTCGTCAGCCAGTACCAACATCGGATGGATTCGATAAACCGTCAAATGCGGGCAGCCACCAGTGACATCAACAATTTACGACCAAGGGATATCACTATCTTTGTAGAGTATGAACGCAAGCTGAACGATTACCTCGATGCACTTATCCCAACAAATGTAGCACTGGAGAAGTTCCTGAGCGGTAGATTGCGCAGGCTATACGAAGACGACAGAGACCTGGTAGAAGACCTCTCCATTGACGCCGAGCAGCTTATCATCCGCTGTAAAAGTATGCTGCGAACTATCACCAACGTCCGTGATGCGTATCGAGCCCTCATGGACACCCGGCTGAACGAAACCATTCGACTCCTTACCGTCATCACCGTGGCACTAACTATTCCTACGATGATTGCCGGTCTGTATGGTATGAACGTAGATATACCTGGAAACGAGCACGATCCAAACTACTTCTTTGCCATCATGATGGTCAGTTTGGTAAGTGCCTTCTTGCTCAGTTACTACTTCCTTAAGAAACGCCAGTAGGGAAGCAGGCTAGCTTTTCTCTGTTATTTATGCTAAAATCCCCTCTGTT
>CAZNIN010000046.1:0-2519 GCA_964573155.1 uncultured Candidatus Saccharibacteria bacterium
AGCGTCGACGCCAAGGATCTGATCGTCTCCAACACGATCACCGACCTGCGCAACGCGGGCCGCATCACGCACCGCATCGACATGCGCCGCTCGACCATGAAGCGCATGCAACTGCTGGGTGTGTACCGGAACATCGACCTGCAGGACCCGGCACCTGAGCCGGATCAGGTCACGCGCAAGATCGCGGAGACGCAGGGCACTGAAGCCATACCGCAGCGCCCCGAGGATCAGGACTACGAGCTGTACGAGTGCTATTGCGAGCTTGACCTCACCGGCTTCGAGCATCGCGAGAACGGCGAGATCACCGGCCTTCCTCTGCCCTACCGGGTGACGATCGACAAGCACTCCCGCCAGATCCTCGAAATCCGCCGCAACTGGAAAGAGGATGACACGATCGACTTCAAGGCGAAGATCCCATTCGTCGCCTATACGTTCGTTCCCGGCCTTGGGTTCTATGCGATCGGCCTCCTGCACATTCTCGGGAACGCTAGTTCTGCCGTCACGGCGGCATGGCGCGAGTTTCTTGATGCAGGAATGTTCGCCAACTTTCCCGGCTTCCTATACGCCAAAACTGCCAACCGGCAGATGTCGAACGAGTTCCGCATTGCCCCCGGAACCGGCATGGGTATTGATGTCGACGGCGACATTCGCCAAGCCGTCATGCCGCTGCCCTACAAAGAGCCCGGCGCGGCGTTCATGCAATTCGTCTCCCACATCGCGGAGACAGGCCAGCGCGTCGGCGGAACGGCGCAGATCGAGGTGGGCGAGGGCAAGCAGGACGCTCCTGTCGGCACGACGCTCGCTCTCATCGAGCAGGCCACCAAGATCGAGTCAGCCGTTCACAAGCGACTGCATCAGGCACAGAGCGAAGAATTCCAGCTCCTGATGGATGAGTTCAAGGCTGATCCGGAAGCCCTGTGGCGTCACAAGCCGGAGTCGGCCAAGCGCAAAATCGCCCAATACTGGAACGTCGATCGCATCCTGCAGGCCCTTGAGAACTGCACGCTGAGCCCGCAGGCCGACCCGAACACGCCAAGCCACATGCACCGCATCATGAAGGCCCAGGCCCTCAAGATGCTGGCCATGGGCAACCAGATGTACAACCAGCAGGAGGTGGACCGCTTCGTGCTGGAGGAAATGGGCGTCGGCGATCCTGAGCGGTTCTTCGCTCCGCCGCAGCCGCCACAGGCCCCGCCTGTTGACCCGGTCAAGATGGCCGAAATACAGCTCAAGGCCCAGAAGGAACAGCGGGAAGCTGCAGATCAGAACCGCAAGTTCGAGGACAAGGAAAAGGATCGCCAACTCAAGCGGAACCTCGCCGTCCTCGATCTCGCGGGCGATCTGGCACAGTTCCCGAAGTCCGAGCCAATCGTTGATCGCACGATTTCCCAGATGGCTCCTTCGCTCACGCGAAGGCCAGCAAAGTCCAACGGCGGCCCGATCCTCTCCCGAGCGCCGCCGATCATACGAACGCCACTTCCGGGCCTCGGTGGCACACCGATTTAGAGGCTGACCCATGATCACCGACGATATGTTCCACCAGCTTCTGCTCAAGGAGCTGGCGGAACTCAGGCAAGAGACGATGGTGAAGCTGGCCGCAGGTCAATGGGCGGCCGGCAAGGAAGCCTCCCAGGTCGGAATGGAGGCGATGAAGCGCATCGGCTTTCTCCAGGCCCTCGATGCTGTTGAAGGGCTGATGGAGAAGGTCGTTTCAGACATGCATAAGTGAGGGACACTCATGCTTACACGCATCTCGGAAAAGCCGCTTGAGATGGTCCACGAGAGGGACCCCAGGCAGGCTATCATGGATCAGCTCGGCGATCTGTCGGGCCTGGAATTGATGCTCAACAACGTGCTGGTGGTGGTCTATCAGCGTGCCAAGACGGCAAATAAGACGGCCGGCGGCATCTTTCTACCTGACAAGACGAAGGAAGAGGACAAGTGGCAGGGCATCGTCGGGCTTGTGGTGGCCAAGGGGCCGAAAGCCTATCAGGACGATGAGGTCACGAAGTTCGACGGAGAGAACGTCGAGATCGGTGATTGGGTATGGTTCCGGCCTGCCGAAGGCACGCTATGCGTGGTGAACAAGGTTCTGTGCCGGGTGTTCGGGAGCGAGCGTGGGATTATCGCCAAGATTACGCATCCTGACTACGTGTTCTGATCAGGATGGTCTAGTATAACATATGCCGAGATGAGGAACGCACAAAGTCTTCGGCCTGTAACGCGACTCGACGCAAAAGTATCTGCGGCCCCATTGACCGTCGTATATGCTTCTGCGCTTCTCGCACTTTTTTAGATTGTAGATTGATATCCCAGCGCCAGTCTTAAGATCGTCGTTTCTAGTTGCGCCCCAGCCTTGACTTATTGACACTTCCCATACCGTTCCACGCGGCAAGGCTGGCTCGAATGGACGGTCTCGGCTGATACAGCGGGCCATGGTATTGGGCTTGCCGGCAAGCTTCTCCTCATGGTCCTTGACGCAGTCGGCCATCGTCCATTCGGGCGGCAACGGCTCGACA
>CAZNIN010000047.1:0-2384 GCA_964573155.1 uncultured Candidatus Saccharibacteria bacterium
TACGTGGCTATGTCCAACGGCACGCCCAACTCGGGTAAGTTTTATACTTGTGGCCAGGCATCCGGTGCCCCAAGTCCAGCTCAGCTTCAGAATGAATGTCGCTGGAACTTCTTGACGGTTTATGGATCTGTCATTGCCGATACAATTAAACTTAGCCGAACGGGCGGCGATATTGAGCAGGCAAGCTTACCTGAGCTTTATAACCACAACTTTTTGCGTGGCACTACTCAAGGTCCAGCAGAGCGATTCATCTACACGCCAGAACTATGGCTGACGAGCGAATTCAGTACGGGTGGCGACTCCGGTTCCTACAAGAACCAACCACCAGTACTGTAGCGTCTACACAAAAGCCTATGTTTTGTATTTGCAACTTTGCTATACTGCTCTAAAGCATTAGCATTACAGTAAAAGGCACTCCTTAAATGGCTCAGAAGATGGGTATGGACAAAAAACACAAGGCCGATAAGCCATCAGGTCTAGAGCATGGCAAGACACTAGATAGAATTTCTCATAAGCCGGATGCTCTCTTAGTTGCTAAGGGTGCCTCTTCCCGCAAAAACATCTTTAAGAAATTAGTACATGACAAAAAAAATAGCAAAAGGGCAGGTGTGATAGTACTACTTTTCTTTGTCGTTATGGGTGTATACGTCTGCGCCAATAGTCGTCAACACACTGAATCATCGCACCCAGCCAGCGCTCCAGCAAGCTCTACTGATCCTAATGATGAGCTGTCGTATCGTCACGATCTCATTAGTAGCGAAGACTATGAACCAACTTACGCCGATTATCTAATCATCGGTAATGAGCATATGAACCGTGGTGATCTTGTTGCCGCTGAAGAGAACTTCAAGCAAGCTGAAGCACTGGATGGAGAGAGTATTGATGTTGATTATGCACTGGCTACAGTATATAGGCGCAGCAAGAACCAAGGCCAGGCTTTGGCGTATTATGACCGGGTTATCTCATCAGCATCAGAAAAAGACAGCGGTTATTACACAAATATCTCTATATACAGAGCCGAACGTAAGGCTGTTGAGGCGGGGGATTTTGACCTGAAGAGTATTCAGAAGGAGTATGGCGGTGAGTTACCTCTTTAGAATAAGCCACAGGGTACTTTTGTTCACTGGTTTTGTGCTCGGGTTTGGCACGTTTTTTTTGCTGTCAGGTGTCACCAATGCGGCTACAACGTTACCGTATCAGCCGGACTTCGGCGGTGCATCGGTGCGTATGCTGGTTGGTAATTCTAGCCCTGACGGAAGTGCTGGCATTCGTGCACCAAGCTCACTCGCAAAAATTTATTCAACGAGCAGGACAATAAATCTGACTATCCATGGATATAACCAGTGCAGTGGAGATGGTTATGACTACCACAATCCAGGTACCACTTTTTTTGAAGCCTATGCGACGAATGGCAACGAAGATCGTACAGGAGCACCTATTGGGGCTGTATGGAGCGTAAATTCATGTTCGACTACAAGCCACACCATGACAGTAACTCATACAGGCAGCCAGTCTACCCGTGTCGGGCATACCAATTATTATGTGTTTGTATTCCGTGCTGGCTTGTTATCAACTAGCTTTGGCTGGAACGCCTTTCACCTAAGTGTACCAGGTGCGGAGATAGGCTATTCAGATAACAGCGGTGAAGATTTTGCTCTAAAAGGCCGGTTTGTGGAAGGTGATGCGTCCGTAGCAACATACGAAGATTATACGGTAAGATTCGGTACACCTTGCGAGCGCACTACATCCGTTAATGCTTCGCTGAGATGGTTTGATGCTGACCAAGGTAGGCCTAACCAGGCTAGACAGATTAGCTTTGATATTTACGACGATACTGCAGGCAGTTACTTGATTCAGAACTATACTGCCGTAGGCGGGCAGAACCAATCGGGGAGCAGATCGTTAACATTTCAGCCGGGCCATAAGTACAGATGGATTTGGCGTAATGTCAGTTCACACAATGGTATTCAGATGCAGGTACCCTTTGATAGTATTTACTACAATACGAATTGTTCAAAGAAGCCACAGATAAGCTGCAAGGCGATTACGATTAAGCCGAGCATCCCTGAGCCTGGCCAGTCATTCACTGTCGGGGGTGGTTTTACGACAGAGGATGGTATAGGTGCGAATATTGATGCGGAGTTTAGTGTCGTCGTACCTGGTCTTAGTGTAGATGAAAGCTTGTTCTCTGACGCCATAGCTCGCAGTGGTGCAGACATAGAACGTTCATCTTCTGCTATTTCTGGACCAGCCGGGGAGTATGCAGGCTATTTCTTGGTAGAGGTAGAGGACGGGGACCCGGCTGCTCAGCAGTGTCCTTTCTCTGTCGTTATTGCTAACAAGCCCTACTTCAAAGTCTACGGCGGAGACGTATCAGTCGGTAA
>CAZNIN010000048.1:0-1943 GCA_964573155.1 uncultured Candidatus Saccharibacteria bacterium
TAAAGTACTAGTGCCTATTTTAGCAAAATATTACGAAATGTCAAGTCTTTTATGTCAAATCTGCAATAGGTCCCCTAGACTGGTGTAATTCTATACATCCGCAAGAATATTTACGTGCCTATGATATAGTTATGACCATGATCAGCTACCCTGTACTACCAGATAATCCCACAGTGGGAGAATTGCAAGAAAATCTAAATGAAATTTGCAAGTTACGAGGATGGGACAAAAATTCGTTGACAGAAGTTTTTTTGCTGTTCAGCGAAGAGGTTGGTGAACTTGCAAAGGCAATTCGTCTTGAAACATGCCTTAAGGGTGAAGAAGCACCAGATGACAAAAATCACCTCGCAAGTGAATTCGCGGACGTGTTTAATTATCTACTCGAGCTCGCCAGCCGATTCAATATCGACCTAGAAAAGGCATACAGAGACAAAAACAAGTTTAACGAGGGGCGCAACTGGGTCTAACACAACCCTCTAGGTTGTTTCCCCGAGATCGCAGGCTACTGTCTTAGATTGGATTAGTATATAGCAAACCGGCAGATTTGATGTACCTTTCGAAAGGTCTTCGGAAACATTTCATGATAACGCTCCCGCGGAAGCTATACAGGGTGAGCAAGAAATTCTCCTGAGACGGGTGAAGCCATACTTTATGTATTGAGAGAACACAGAATAATACCGTATCCCGAGCCAGAGGAAGACAAGATTCAGCTCGGCTCAAGAGTCGGCCTGCGCATAAACAATGGGGTGGTGTTCCGCGTAGACATAGTGGGCTACAGGGGCAGAGAATTTCAAAATGATGATGTTGATCAAGTACACCACGAAGCTTCACCTGCACAGGCCGTACTTGGTAGGATTGCCGGAGAAAAGTCGGTTGCAATTATAGGCGATACAGAGAAGGAGCTTGAGATTGTCAACGTCAATCAGGTCGCCATCCGTCAACATTACGCGCAAGGAACAGACCGTTAGGATACATTGAAGAGACCAGTGAAGTAGGCCATGCATATGTATGATGAACTTTTATGACAGTCTTCTAATCAAGCACTAGAGTTCACTGGCTTCACCCTAAACTGGTGTTATCCGATACATGCGCAAAAAATTACTGGGCCCTATATATAACCTGACGCGACGAAGCGCCGGAAAGTCAAAATCAGCATCAATATTCACCCAGCGCACACCGGCTTCAAAAAACCATTTCGCGTAAGCATACATAGCAATATCAATAAAATTGGGTAGTGCGTAGCTGAAACGACTAAATGCGATCATCTCGTAATCTTCCTGCGAAGATTCGGGCAAAATAAGGAAACTTTGCAGCTCTTGGCCTATATACAGCCCTAAGCCCCAAAAGCCTAGCTTGCTTCCCGCTCGCAGGGCAGTCTTTAAACATTCCTCTTCGTGTGTAGTAAAACTATTTAATTCACCCTTATCACGCCACTCATCTACAAGCTGCAATAGGCGATCACGCTCGTACACTGAATCGATATCAATCGGTACAACCTTTATGGTGTCTTCGTCAATTGTCGCGAGATGCCTTTTTAGCCGTTGTTTTCTGTGGGCAGGAAGTTTATCGATATCCAGCGCAGTGTGAACGTCGATAATGCACTCGTCATTCTGGCGCTCTCTGTCAAACTCAAACATTTCTGGGTAGCGAATTCTATTCGCCACAAATTCGGGCACCGAAGTCAGATATGGCTTTTCGCCGAGCTGCTTTTGGTAATCAAAAATGGCACAGATAGTCTCATCCACATTCTGACGCCCAATAACAGTAAATCCAGAATGCTCTTCTAGGCCAGGGTACCAGAGCGATACAATCAGGTTTTTGCCATGTACAGCTATGCCAGGGGTCCCCAGTGCACTCCACCATGTCATGAGGGTACCGAAGTTCAATACCGAACTAGGCGGAAATTGCTGCATGTATGCTTCATAGACCTCTCTGTCATGAGA
>CAZNIN010000049.1:0-1877 GCA_964573155.1 uncultured Candidatus Saccharibacteria bacterium
GCCCAGGAACTCGGCATGTCGAACGAGGAATACGCGCGGGGAAAAGTCCTCCGCGAAAAGAAGCAGACTCAGATGAGGGTACACTGAGATGGCCAAGACAGCAGCAGTACGCAACGCAGCGACAGACCGGGAGCCGATGCGCCAGCCGGTCCACGAGCAGCCGCCCAAGGACCGCGCCGTCGGCTATACGCCCGATGGACGCCCGGTCTGGCGCCGCAACACGCGGCAGGAGAACCTTTACGACTCCATCTCGAAGATGGCCCCCGAGGGCCAGACCTACGAGTGGAAAACCCACACCATCAACGGCATGCCCAATACGACAGGTATGGCCGCCTACGAGCAGAACGCGTGGGAGCCGGTGATGCATTCGGATCATCCGGGAGTGTTTGCACCTGTCGGCTCGCCCGGACCCATCGTCGTGGGCGATTCCATTCTGATGCGGCGTCCATCCGTCATCACCGCGGAAGTTCGCGAGGAAGAGCGCCGGGCCGCTTACAATCAGGTCCACCACGCCCGCGCACACCATCGCCTCGATGGTGCTGCTGCCGATGCGGTGGGCCACCCGAATGCTCAGAGGGCCACGTTCATTCGTGACTCCGTGACGAGCGATACGGGACCACGTCCGCAATATGAGATAGAATAGGCTTGACACTGCGGAATTCTTCACATAAGAGAGATGCATTCTCGTAAGAGTCTGCGTCTCTCAATCGCCCCGCGCCGGGGCGTAGGTAGCGTCAGATGTCCGCGCCGGGTGCGCTCCTGACGAATGCGTAGAGAGCGCTGGCCTCGCGCTGAGGCTGGCAGAAAAAATCGGCGCAGGTATCTGGCGCGCCGCCAGAACCGCCCCTCCTGAGAAAACCTGATCTCAAATGGCAAACACGAACGCTCCGTTCGGGTTCAAGCCCCTGCAAAATGTGGGCTCTCCCCCGACATTCGAGACGGTCGAACGCAAGATTGCGTCGAACAACTCGACGGCAATTTTCACCGGAGACCCGGTGAAGCGCCTCGCCACCGGCTACGTCGCCCAGATGGCCGCTTCTGACAGCGTTGCTCTTCTCGATGGCATCTTCTGGGGCTGCCGGTATCTCTCCACCAGTCTCGGTCGCGTCATCACCAACAACTACTGGCCGGGCTCTGACGCTACGGGTGACGTGACGGCTTTCGTCATCCCGATCCTCGGTGCGGCTGGCCAATATTTCCTCGTGCAGACGGATTCGACGGGTGTTGCCTTCGCCGATATCGGCGGCGGGTTCGATATCGAGGTCGGCAGCGGCACCACCGCCAACGGGCGCTCTAGCGTGGTGCTCGATGCATCTGCTGGCGCATCCGCCACCGCGACCCTGCCATGGCGGCTTGTTGATCTGTGGGGCGTCGGGGGTAAGGGGAACGTTGGCCCCGGATCTGAAGCAGGCGCTTACAACTGGGCCATTGTCGCCCCGAATGTCACCGGCACCGGCATTGCCGGTCTGACTTCGTAAGGGAGGCTGAGAAATGCCTGTCAATACCGCACAAATCAAAGCCCTGCTTGAACCCGGCCTGTACAAGGTCGACGGCAAGTACGACCAGATCGCGAAGCAGTGGCCGAAGATCTTCAAGACGCAGCGCTCGAAGCTCGACGTTGACCGCATGGCCCGCGCCCGCTACCTGGGCCTGCCCGCGCTCAAGGCCGAAGGCGCACAGACGACCTTCGACAACTCGCCGGGGCATCGCTACACCTTCAACGCCCGCACTTTCGAGGTGGGCCTTGGGTTCGCGATCACCCGCCGCGCGATCGAATACAACCAGTACGCTTCGGAGTTCTCGCAGAACGCGATGAACATGCCGGACGTGTTCGCGCAGTTCAAGGAGATCATGTGCGCGAACATCCTCAACAACGC
>CAZNIN010000050.1:0-1867 GCA_964573155.1 uncultured Candidatus Saccharibacteria bacterium
ATGACTCTGGCTGGACAGTCAGGGTTAATCGTGCTGGCGTAGTATGGCGTGCTGACTTCACGGAGCCGTCACCTGCGTTCACAATCAGTATACCAACTCATAGACTCATACTCATAGCTTATATCTTGGGTGGAGTCATTGCGCTGGTGTCTATCTACGTTGTGATACGCAGAATGGTAGAGAATCGCAAGGCACGTGAAGCCCTGGCCAAGTTCATGGAGGAACGGGCTAGACGCATGTCTCAAGATCATCTACGCACTGCTACTGCTAGCAATAGTGGCAATGTAGTGGATGTAGAGCAGGATGAATCTGGGACTTGGAAGAGTAAGGACGACTCATGATCCATACGTAATCTGAGTCCTAGTTCATCAATACATTAAAGGAGGTGGTGCCTATGTGAATAAAACGGGGTCAGTCTACCTGGGGGCTGCGATGGTAGGGAGGGTACAGAACACCAGGAGCTTACCATGTCACTAAGTGACGTGGCAGGCAATACCATAGGACATGGATAGGAGATGAAGCCTTTGTCCAAGCAAGAATCCATCCATGAATCCACGTTGGTGATCCCGCTGGGATCTGACTCCAGAGAGGAGTGTGCCTATGAAACTGACAATCTAGCAGCCAGAACTACTCTGGCAATCTTGGCCCCCACTTGATAGCTGAGATGACTATCGATGAAATCTGGGCCAAAAACACAGCAAGAAAGGAGAATGGCGATGTCAGAGTACAGTTGGCATCCAGTTGACATTGTGGCTCTCAAGAAACATAGCCGTGTGTCTGCACTGGCATGGATCATGCCTAGGACTACGACTATGATTCGTAAGTCTGAGAGAGACAATGGCCAACTCGTTGTCAAGGAAGAGGTAGTTAGAGACCCAGTTCAAGTCAAGGTGGTTCTGGGTAAGTGGGGTTGGTACGCCGACTTCACTGATCCTAAGCTCAAGTGGACTAAAGACTTGGGCATCGAGCCATACATTGACGAGAATGGGAAGGCTGCTGAGCGTGAACGCAAAGCGGTACTCTACAATATCAACTTTGTAGATTGCCGTGGTCGTGGTCGCACTAAGCATGTCCTAGCTGGTGTAGCTGCTATGGTAGCTAAGGCTCTAGGCAGTGACCACCGTGCTAACTACCGCAAGGAGATGAAGCCCTATTTCGGTTGCCACAACTGCTGGAATAGGGTACCCATGTACAATCAGGGTGATCCCAATGAGGAGATCTCTACAGAAGAGGGCGACGTTGAAGTAATCTCCAATGATGTTCGTCACTTCTGTCAGACTGTCGGAGTTGAGGTCATGACTGAGTACAAGGAACTCATAGCTGAACTTGAAGTTACCGAAGGAGATCGCTATAAGAATCTCCACAACTTCAAGGGTAAGTATGAGGTTGGTGGTCGTTTAGTGGACGCTGAACGGCTCTTTGAGGAGTGCGGTACTCTAAGTGCCTCACTTTGCAATGGATGCCATGTTCTGTCCACACTCGACACTAAGAAAGGTGGGTGGATTTTAGGCACGCCTCGTGCGGCTAACGTCCATTTCACCACAGAGGAGGTGGAGCTTAGTGGTAAAGATGTAGTGCTACCTATGGCACAGATAGGTGGCATGCGTATCCGTTGTAGATGGTGGAAGTAGCTAACTACAAAAAGTAAGGGGGTATTAACCCCCACGTCCTGGGCATGACGTTAAACTGCCCATTATATCATAACAGGAGGCATGACAAATGGCAAAGAAGCTGGTCAAACTGGTCACTGTGGTAAACGGTGATGTCCTAGAGGAGGTTGTAGAGATAGGATGCATTGTTGCCTATCCGCAACGCCTCAACTGGGGAATGATGGATGTTAAGCGTTATTTCCCTGAGGACAATGTGC
>CAZNIN010000051.1:0-1822 GCA_964573155.1 uncultured Candidatus Saccharibacteria bacterium
AAATGGCTAAAACAAAGATATGGCGCAGAATTAGATTATTTCAAGCCTATATTTGGGCACTTATACCGTCAGACCACGTAATACGAAAGAAACATAAGCCTATTCTACCCCAAGAATAACAGTGGTTTGTAATAAAATAATAAGTGTTGGATTATGTTGACATGATAGGATATAATAAATGTATATGGCTCAAGCTTTGAAGTTTAAGACCGTCAAAGATATTCGAGCGTTCCTAGCAAAGGGTGGGCGACCTAATGCGAAGTCTGATTTTCAAAAAGTATTAACAAAAGGGGCAAAGCCTATTGACACAAAGCGCTAATGCTGCTATTATAGTATTTCAAACGTGGGAATATTTTAATAGCCGCATTGACTAGAATACGGCTATTAAGCAAAATTGGTTTCGCCCGTTACTTACGTTTCGGGCGTTTTCCATTTATTGGAAAAGCCTTCAAACCGTAGTCACGTGCATAGTAGCGTTTACCGTTAATGGTAATGTACGCCCTAAAAATAGTGGTGGCCAAAATTTGGCTCCTGAAATGTACTATGCCTTGGATAATCGACCAGCCCGAATGGAGGCCTAGGCATTGGATGTTTTGTTCTTTGCTCTTTGTTTTCTTTCCGTGTTCGATATATCTAAGTATCACGCCCACTTTCAGTCACTCGGAAACAAAAAAGGCAACACCGTTCTCTACAGAAAGAGTAGGTGTCCGTAAAGACTTCTACTCCCTTGCAGGAGGTGGTGTTATCCTACCCTCCTGTAGAGGACGCTATTGCCTTGTGCTTTACGAATCAGGTCACCACAACCTTTAGGCTAAATTGTTAATTCCCAAAACCACCGAAACCGAAGTGGTTACTCTTTTATTATAGCATATTAAACCTTTTGCAACAACAAATTGAACATATTTTCTGCCGAGGTTCTGTTGCTATAACGGAAGGCGTACTCATCAACGTACATTTGTAAGTATTTCGAGTCTACATGACGATATACACCGTAAATACCTCGCTTGATGTTTGACCAGAGATTTTCAACGTTTTGCGTATGGCTATTACCGTCAACATAGCGTTGCAAGCCATGGTTAATAGTCTGGTGTGCATAGCCGTGTCGTTTCAATAGTCGATACGAGCCGTATTCATCAGTGAACACTTGGGCTTCAACTGCTACACTACCGATAATTGCTGGCTTGAGTACACGAACACCTGAAGTTTTAACGTGCATTACCTTAGCACGCCCTTTTCGCTCTACCATACCCAGCACAACTTGGCTGTTGTGAGGTTTTGCACTACTGCGGCGTTGTGGGTTCGGATGAAAATAAGCTTCGTCAATTTCCACTTCACCAGTCAGAATATCGCCGTCATCAGCCATAAGTTTGCGTATCTGATGAAACATACGCCAAGCAGTCTTATACGTTACGCCTAACATACGCTCAAGCTGTTTAGCGGACATCCCAGCACGGGTTTGGGTCATTAAGTAGATTGCATAGTACCAGTCCTTGAGGGGCGTGGTAGATTTCTCAAAGATAGTGCCGGCTAATGGGTGAAGCTGATAACGACAATAATCGCACGAATAGGCTTTACGCCCCGCTAGCTTATGAAACGGGTTGTTCTTGCCACATTTTGGACAATCTAAACGCTCTCCGAAACGCAACACCTTTAATTCCTCTAAACATGCGTCTTCTGTCGGGAAGCGATAATTGAATTGTCTTACAGTAAATTTGTCATTCATACCCCTAGTGTAGCAAACTATTTACGTGTTGTCAAGGGATAAGTGCCTATATTTGAGGCAAATAAAAACGGTGAGCATGCGTATTGGGATACATATGCA
>CAZNIN010000052.1:0-1808 GCA_964573155.1 uncultured Candidatus Saccharibacteria bacterium
AACTTCGATATATTACGCTTTTTCTTCTCTGTTGACAAGATTGCGCAAAAAAAATACAGGTGTATCTTTTTATTATACCATACTTTTTGTTCATTTGTCAAACATGCTCAGGTACGAGGCATGTGGTCGTAGAGATGCTCTAAGCTGTAGTTATTGCGAATCAGTGGCTTGACATCAGCGAGCGACACGTCGATTTTGACACCCGGGTTTAATGTGCCGTATGGATCAAATATCTTCTTGGTCTTTTGAAGTAGCCCGTATATCTCGCCGCCTACTAATAGTGGTAGATATGGAGCCCGTAGTCGACCATCGCCATGTTGTCCGCTCGTACTACCACCCATACTGATAACCAGCTTGTAGTATTCATCCATAAGCTTGAAAGCCTTTTGTCGATCTCCGACCTGACTTAGGTCTAAGAACGGTTCCATGTGAATATTTGCGTCGCCCGCATGGCCCCAAATCGCCGCCTGTAATCCTGCACGATTGAATAGTGAATAAGCTGCCTCCAAAAACTCACCAAACCTCTCGACTGGCACGATACCGTCATCGATAATCGGCACCGCTTTTGCGTTGCCTTCGGCATGCGAAACAACGGCCGTAACACTATGACGAATTTTCCATAGCTCTTCTCTTTTGTGCGGCTCAGTTTCCAGCCTGTATGGAATCTGGTACTTGTTGAAAATCTTTGTTGCTTTTTTGGTCATGCGTTTCTGCATGCGATCACTGACATTATCAAACTCAAGAAGGAGAACCAACTTTGGTAATGGCTCATCGATGATTCCTTTTAGCATATTCGGACTCGTCTGATTCACAAATTTCAACAGGTTTTCGTCAACGACTTCCATGGCGCTCGGCAGCTCGGGCAGTTTTCTCAGCTCTTGCATAACTTCGGTAGCGATGCCCGTATCATCGAACATGGCTGCGATGAGTGTGGTGTTCGGATTATGGACCTCTGTCTCTAAAGTTACCTCTGTGATAACTCCAAGTGTGCCTTGCGAACCAACAAACAATGGCGTCAGATCAAACGAGCCATCTTTGCGCTTCACTTGGTCGAGGGCGTAACCAGCCGCGTTCTTTGTGACTGCTGGACTCATATCTTTGATAATGTCTTTGTTTTCCTCTATAAGGGTGTCGAGTGAGCGATATATCTCACCTTCAAACGTCGCCAGACCAAGTTTCTTGCTCAGTTCACGCTTATTCAGGCGCCGAGTTTCAATTACTTCACCGTTTGCCAGTACAACACGTAAACGCTTGACAAAATCGCGCGTTGAACCGTACTTGATCGACTTCTCACCGGCAGCATTATTGGCGACCGAACCACCCACCGTACAATATTCGTACGATGCTGGGTACGGTGGCAAAAAACGACTATGCGTATGGAGCGTCTGCTGCAGCTTGCCGTACAGAATGCCCGGCTCTACGGTCACTAGGCCCGATTTACTATCCAACTCAAGGATACGATTCATATGCGCCGGGAATGCCATAATGACCCCTTGACCCAATGAGGCACCACCCAAATCCGTACCCGCACCACGTGCCGTAACCGGAATGACACGGCCTCGCTCTGCTAACTGCCATGTAAAGCGGGTCGTCTTTCTGATATCGTTTTCATTTCTAGGATACACTACCAGCAGGGGTGCTACTGCAAAAATACTGGCATCTGTCGAAAAATACTTCCGGGCATCTGTGGATGTCACCACCTCCCCAACCAAATGTTCCTGAAGGTAATGGGCAACTTTACTCATGAATTATATATACCTCTTCGAATAAGCATTAGCTTTGCTAGAAGTAATAATAGCATAAAAGCT
>CAZNIN010000053.1:0-1628 GCA_964573155.1 uncultured Candidatus Saccharibacteria bacterium
CTCTACCTCCCACGAGCACGTATAGCGGCGGCGATCTTATCGGTGACGGCCCGGAACATCATGGCCCCGGTCGCAGATTTCAACGCGTAAGGACGGCCAAAATCTTCGGCGACCCTAGCGCACTCCTCTGTACGCTCTGCCAGTGCTGCACGTAGGCGGGTGATCTCTGCGGCGGCTTCCCTCAGCATTTCCGATGTGTAGGAGGTCATGCCCTCTACTTCTGACGCCACAAAATGTGCCAAGGCACTCTCCAGCCGCTCCACGATGTCTGCCTGATCTGTCATGCCTGGGGCTCCTCTCAATCAAGATCAGCGATCAGCCCGCGAACAGCATCCTCCACGAGCACGACATCATCGCACTCAGCGCAGATCGCCAGCACCTTCTCGTATGCCTCTCTCATGGCATCGCGACGGGCTGCGCGTGTTTCCTCGTTCATCCCCGTCTCTCCCTATCTGATGATGGTAATATAGCATTCCCACTTGACACGCGCAAGCGTTGTCATACACTGGCGGCATGAGATTCCACAGTGATGACGACATGCGCAAACCCGTTACGGTTAGAATAGACGAGCGTCTTCTTGCCCGCCTGGACCGCTTCGCGGAGAGACAGAGGCCAAGGGTGAGCCGCACTGCCGTCGTTGAGGCTGCGGTGGAAAAGTGGCTTGATGAGCACGAGGCACCCGAAAAACCCCGCGACCGCAAAGGGAGGAAGTGATGTTCCGCCGTCTCAGGTTCCGCATTGCGGGAGTTCTTCTCCGGCTCGCCATCGAGATCATGCCTCACGGCTTGGTGCGAGCGAGCTTCGAGATGGCCCTTGACGAATGGGAAGAGGATGTCAGCGCGGAAATCGCGCGAATGCATTGAGGACTAGGACCTTTAGGAGAGCGAGGGATGGGCGGCGACAGATATTGCGGGTTCTGCGGCAAGCACGAGACCGAAGTTGCAAGGCTGATCGCCGGCCCGATCGCGAACATCTGCAACGAGTGCGTAGAGCTGCAGCACGGAATGCTGAATGAGGACCCCAGCAGAAAGCGCAGCTTGCATGAAGTGCTGTCACGAGCGCGGCAGAGGCGCATAGAGGCAGAGAATCGCCGTATGCGCGAGGCGCTGGAGGACATCGCCGTTTACGGCTGCGGTATGCTCAATCAGCCCGCCACTTTGAATGAGCCGGTGGAGACATGGTTGCGCCGGAGAATACGCGAGTATGAGCGCCGCGCCCGCGCCGCCCTCAGCCAGGAGGATCGTGATGGCACTTAAGGATCTTGTCATCGACAATGCAGAACGCGAGGCCATGAGGCTTGTCGAGCCCTATGCGCACCAACTGTGGCCGCGAGATGTAAGGCAACTGACGGATAACATTGCAAACTCGCTTAGGACAATTGCCAAGGAGCGAGACGACGCCCTTCTAGCAGCTCAGATCGTCAGAGACCTCGCTACACCTCCAATATCAGATGCAGATGTTGAGAAGGCTATGGCAGAGGCCCGGAGAATACGAGAGGAGATAGAGGACGAGCGTCCGTGACTCATGATGACATCGACACCCTGATTGACCGCCTCATAGCCATGCCCGAGGCAGAGCGGAAGGATCTTGATCCCATAGCAACAGCCCTGAGTGACTACCTCCGCCGG
>CAZNIN010000054.1:0-1429 GCA_964573155.1 uncultured Candidatus Saccharibacteria bacterium
TTCCGCGAGCATGCAAGCAAGGGAGAAATCCCTGGTGTAACGAAATCAAGTTGGTAGAAAGGAGATAGCTAAAGTGAGCACAACTACAACCGACCCAATCGCAGACATGCTATCTCGCATACGTAATGCAATAGCCGTAAACAAAAACGAAGTTGCATTACCGCATAGCAAGGTGAAAGAATCAGTCGCAAGATTACTGCAGGAAAATCGCTACATCGACGATGTTGAGGTAGAGAAAGCACCTGTCGGCAAGACTTTGCGTCTTGTCATCAATCAACCGTACACAAACGCTCGTATTACTGACATCAAGAGAATCAGTACTCCCGGCCGCCGTCACTATAGCAGCGCCGACAAGATCCCGACGATCATGCGAGGTCGTGGCATTGTTATCGTTAGCACGTCAAAGGGCATGATGACTGGCACGCAGGCTAAAAAGCAAGGCGTTGGTGGCGAATTGATCTGTAAGGTTTATTAAGAAAGTAAAGGACAATAAAGTAATGAGTCGAATAGGAAAACTGCCAATCGATATTCCGAGCGGCGTGACAATCACTGTCGACCCTGACTGGGTTACTGTGTCGGGAAGCAAAGGCACCCTGAAGCAGTTCACCATGCCGGGCGTAACAGTTACGCAAGAAGATAATCGAATTGTTGTGACCCGTGATAATGACGAGCCACAAAATCGCGCAAAACACGGGCTTATGCGGACATTGATCGCTAATATGGTTGAGGGTGTGAGTAAAGGGTTTGAGAAAAAGCTCGAGATCAACGGTGTTGGTTTTCGCGTGGCTATGGCCGGTAGTGGCCTGAAGCTTAACCTAGGCTTCTCTCATGATGTTAATTATGCACTGCCGCAAGGCATCACAGCGACAGTTGAACAGAATATTATTACAGTGAGCGGTATCGACAAGCAGCAAGTTGGACAAGTTGCAGCTGAGATTCGCGCTCTCAAGAAGCCAGAACCGTATAAGGGTAAGGGCATCAAGTATGTCGGCGAGCGTATTATTCGCAAATCTGGTAAATCAGGTAAGGACAAGTAGGTAGCACCATGAATAGAATCAGTCACAAATTACAGACTATGGCGCGACGCAAATATCGCATTCGTGCACGGGTTACTGGCGACACCGAACGTCCGCGTCTGAGTGTTTTCATCAGCAACAAGCATATTAGCGCACAAATTATTGATGACACCAAGCACAGCACTATTGCTCAGATAAGTACTGTTGGCGCAAAAGCTGCCGAAGGTACTATGACAGAACGTGCTTCCTGGGTCGGTACAGAAATAGCAAAAAAGGCCAAGGCTGCCAAGATCAATAAAGTCGTATTTGACCGCGGTGGTAAGCAGTATCATGGTCGTGTAAAGGCGCTTGCTGACGCAGCCCGCGCCGGAGGATTGGAGTTCTAATATGGCAGAACAACGAAGAGGCCGGCA
>CAZNIN010000055.1:0-1352 GCA_964573155.1 uncultured Candidatus Saccharibacteria bacterium
CCCCTGCTGGCACCTCCACCCGTACCAGTGTCCCGCCATTCTCGGGTGACGTAATGGCAATAGTACCGCCATACTGGTCGGTGATGACCTTAGCAAAGTAAAGGTCAAGACCTAAGCCTTCGGTGTCAAACCGTTCGGTCGACAGGCGGCTAAATGGTTGCAGAATAGTCGTTAGTTTGTCTTTTGGTATGCCGGGGCCTGGGTCTTGTACGGTTAGCATAGCCTTGTGTTTACGTTGTGCAACGCTAACTTTAACCTGCGAGCCGGTAGGGCTAGCCATAATAGCGTTTTTGAGCGGTGCGGTAACCAAGTGTGTTAAGGAATCTTCATCAACGTTGGCAGCAACGCCGGTCTCTAGGTCAACGCTAACAGTAATGCCTTTTTCATCGGCAAGTGGTTGCAGCTGGGTGGTGGCGTTTTTAAGCGCTGAGGCTACCGGGACGTTCCAGGCCAAGCCGGGTACTTGCTTGGTCAGTTGGGCCAGGCTATAGAGTTTGGTAATGATGCGGTTGAGGTTATCCAGGCCGGTAGTAAAGCCGGTACTCTTTGGTTTAGCAGCGATGGTTTTGCTATGGTCTTCTAGGCCCTTGACGTCTTCGTTCAGTAGCACGTACGCTTGTTCAATAAAGGTAGCTTGCTGGTTGGCCACGCTGGTTTCGTACTCCACCTGGCGGGCCAGCGTTTGGCGGTGGGCTTTAATGGTACGCATAAAGTAGAACGAGACACCTAGGGCTATGACACCCACAATGGCAATGCCAACCTGGGCTGCCCAGTCAATAAAGCCGGGGTCGTACTTGTCAGCCTGGATGAGAATGAAGTTCACCAGGCCAACCAAAGTAAAGATGACAACAACAGGCAGCCAGACTTTCGGGTTGGTCAGGACACTGGCGGGGCGAATTGACGCCACGTCTTTAACCAGCGCTTGCTGGTGTGGAGCTAAGTCTTGGCTGAGATTAAGCAAGTTAGCAGCGTTGTCTTTGAGTGATTTAAGCTGGGCCTGGACAGCCGTGACGGTCTTTTGCGGTAGCTGCTTGGTACCGGCCAGTAGCTCTACGGTGCCTTGCATTTGGGCCAACGGTGTATTAATGTAGTGCGAACTAATTTTGAGGTAGCCAGAGCGAGCAGTTTGAGAAGCTTTAAAACGGTCAATGAGGGCTTGAAGGGCTTTGCGGCGCCGACCCTCCAGGTACGCACTGTAGGTGTAGAGTGCAGCGAGCGCTACCAGTAGTAGCAGGAGGCTGTACGGCAATGAGCGGGCAATGGGCTCAGGGATAGAGCGAACAAAGCGGTAGAACGGACCAATGGAGGCACCTTGGACGGTGTCAGTCAGTGGCAGTGGCCGGTCAGGGCGA
>CAZNIN010000056.1:0-1313 GCA_964573155.1 uncultured Candidatus Saccharibacteria bacterium
TTATGACAACCAGGACGACTCAGTGTGCCTTGGCGGCGCGCAGTTGGGGTAGGTGACATTGTCAACCAAGTGAAAGCTCGGTTATCGGTTATATGCCAGGTTAAACCTGAATCAATTATGGAGTGCTCAGCATTTAAATATGACTTACAATGAAAATATGGGAACGTCGCAAACTGAGTCAACCAATCGCGCAGGGTTAGGCACTGATCAATCCGAGGAAGCATCCACCAATGTGCCAACCGCAGTCTCGGAAAATCAACCAGGAATTACTCGAGAAGATCTCTCAATTTTTGCTCAGTCGCTACTGAACAAGACTGATCAGGAACTAGCTTTGCTTTTACAAGATCGTCTGGCGCAAATACATAAATTTATTTTACAAGCGCCCCGCTCATCCCACTTGTTAAGGAAATATTTAAAGCAAAATGGTGCTCTGGCTGTTGAAGAGGAGTTGCGTCGGCGCCCACGAGGCGAAGTTATTTTAGGTCAGACTGACCCAAGAAAATTATCTGCCCAAGATTTTTATCAGAGTCCAGATAGACTTTATCATGGTACATCTGATCCTAATTTTAAGCTTGATCGCTTATATGATTACACAAGTCCTGATGCAATGGATCATAGCCAAACTGTCGGCGAAGGTTTTTATACCACTGATTCTGAGCAAGACGCACAACTATTCGCCCAGGCTTTTTCAGCCAACGGATCTGTTAACAAAGTAGTAGAAATTTTGCCCTATCAGGCCAGGATGTTTGATTTTCGTTCCCAAGATAAACGTGTTAATGCAGCTGTGCCAGAATGGTTTAAACAAAAGTATCTTGACTGGTATCGCAATTGGCATCAGGTCGAACATGGTTACGACTACAAAGACTATCAATCACCAGGGTCAGATGGAAAGTTCAATCGATTTCAATATTCCTGTTATAAATATGGTTTGGTTCTGGAGAGGCTGTTGAATCAAGATAAGGTTGACTTAAGAGCTTTACTAAGCGTGACAGGCAAGAGTGGAGCGAGTCAGTTTGCCAGTCGAATATTTAGAGAATTTATGCTGAGTCAAGGATATGATGGCTTAATTTATATTGAGGGAGGAGATCACAGGGATCATAAAAATCCAGTTTCTTATGTCTTTTTTAATCTTGACAAGATTGGTGACTATTCAGCCTGGCATGCCGGTGAGACGACAGAAATAAATCAAACTTAATTATTAGTAACATTTTTGATATTAGCAGGAAAGATGGATTAATTTATAGCGTAAAAAATTGACAAGTACTAACAAAATGTCTTTGTAAGCCTCACTTACACAATGTTCACCTCAAGGA
>CAZNIN010000057.1:0-1310 GCA_964573155.1 uncultured Candidatus Saccharibacteria bacterium
AGGATGAGACAGCGCCCCTCTGGTTTTCGTTCGATTGAATCAGCCGAAGAGACATTAGCTAAGTTTGTGCCCGCAGTCAAAGATGTAACCGGCAGGGATAATACGCTTCAGCGGATGAAGCCGATGATGGTTGCTCTGGGAAATCCACAGGACAGGCTGAAAATTATTCACGTCGCTGGCACATCGGGAAAAACATCGACAGCATGTTACATCGCTCGCATACTCGAATCCAAGAGCAGAAAGATTGGTCTGACGGTATCGCCGCACATTGACAGTGTGACCGAACGGGTGCAGATTAATTCACGTCCGCTTGATGAGTGGACTTTTAGCGCCGCACTTTCAGAGTTCATGCAAATTATTCACGAAGTCAGGCCGCAACCGACATACTTTGAGCTTCTGGTGGCTTTTGCGTACTGGTATTTTGCTAAGGTAGGTGTTGACATTGCGGTCGTGGAGACTGGACTAGGAGGGTTATACGATGGTACGAATATTGCCACCCACAGGGACAAGGTTTGCGTCATCACTGATATTGGCTTAGATCATACAAATGTTCTTGGCGACTCACTGGAGTTAGTCGCTGCCCAGAAGGCCGGAATAATCCATCCTGGTAACCTTGTAATTGCCTACGAACAAGGCAAAGAAGTACGTGAAGCGCTTGAAAGGCGCGTCCAGACGGTTGGTGCGCGGCTGACGTTTTGTGATCAAGAGAAACTAGCGTCAAAGTATGATAATCAGGTTAGTGACTTGCCAAAATTCCAGCAACGTAATTGGTTGCTGGCGCGACATGTCTGCGAAGTCGTTGCAAAATTCGAAAACTTCTCACTAGACGAAAACTCCGTGAGGGCGAGTTCATGGCTGCAGATTCCTGGACGCATGGACTCACTGCAAGTGGCGGATAAGACCCTAGTGATGGATGGAGCTCATAACGAACAGAAAATAAAAGCATTTGTAAAGAGTTTCCAGCAGCGGTATCCAAGCAAAAAAGTACCCGTACTGCTTAGTCTGAAGCAGGATAAGGAATTCCACTCAGTACTGACATTATTGTCTCAGATCACGGATTTGGCAATAATCACATCTTTCGACGCATTACGTGATTTGCCGACACCGGCAATGGCGGTGGATGAGCTCGCTGACGCTGCGCGTGACGCTGGTATCCGTCGTGTTTACGCTATTGCTGATGCCAGAGCTGCATTTCATGAGCTACTCACTCTGACAGATGACACGGCTATTATCACTGGCTCATTTTATTTGATAGCATTAATGAGGGGATATATGAAGCAGCAAACCATTCGGGCAATCATAGCAATTGA
>CAZNIN010000058.1:0-1226 GCA_964573155.1 uncultured Candidatus Saccharibacteria bacterium
AATGGTACACGCGGTAGGATTCGAACCTACGACCCCTTGTTCCGAAGACAAGTGCTCTAATCCGCTGAGCTACGCGTGCGTGGTCACCTCGCAGCATTATATCAGAATCCACCTCTGTTTAATAGACCCACTGCAATCGCATCACGCCAAATCAGAATCGAGGATCTTTTGAAGTTTCCGCACTGTATTACAGTTTCGTATAGTCATGTGCCGATACAGTTCGGATCCTACTAACTTCATCATGCCGCTCTTGGTGACATTTCGCCTCTCAACATGCCATATAAGTGCACCGTTTATGTACCTAACGTTGTCTACTTCTGGTTTAATTACTAAACGCTCCAAGATACTCTTATCATTGAACGTATCCCACAAAAACATGACGTCACATTTTTGGTTGCTGTCATTTTGCCAATCATCAGGTATTGCGTCGTGTATTGCCCTAAAGTTCTTCTGATTGATTAAAAGCAATTTGATACTAAACGAAAAGTTCTCGCGAAGTTTGGTATCGAGCATTGTTTGAATGTCCGAAACTGGGCGATCGTCATGAAAAATAACATTTCCCGAATTTATATACGTACGTACCTGCTCACAGCCCGCTTCCACGAAAATCTCTCTCAGCCGTTGCATACTGACAGCGTTATTACCCCCAACGTTTATACCGCGTAACAAAGCAATGAATTGCATGCAAATAATGTAGCAGAATGTGTAAACAATTTATATTAGGTGTAGAATATCCAGTGTTTTCGTTGAACGCGCGCCTGTAGCTCAGCTGGATAGAGCGTTGGTTTCCGGTACCAAAGGTCGTAGGTTCGAATCCTGCCAGGCGTACCAATTCCGTTAAGCATCTGCTTTAGCAAGTTCTGGTATCATATCGGTATGTCTAGGAAGTTCTTGTTATTTTCCCTACTAGCTATCTGCGCGCTTGTTGTCAGTGGCATGATGTTGTTTGAGTTTTGGAATGGCCCACACCAAGAGTGTGCAATTAATGATAGCGTGGCTCCGTGTGATTATTGGGGTAGGATCAGGCATACTGTACCGTTTGGCATTTTTCCTGCATTTATATTTTGGCTGATGACCTTGCTTGTAAGATATCGTTTATTACAGTTCCAAAAATCACATCCGGGAAAATAGAACCCAGGAAACGGATTGATGGATATGCTAGTACAATGTGAGGATGAGACAGCGCCCCTCTGGTTTTCGTTCGATTGAATCAGCCGAAGAGACAT
>CAZNIN010000059.1:0-1106 GCA_964573155.1 uncultured Candidatus Saccharibacteria bacterium
TGCAGAGACCTGTGTTTTTGGTAAACAGTTGCATGGGATCTTTAGCTGCGGCCCCGTCACATTATCTACCACGATAATATGCATAAAGCAGTTTTCATTTTCCATTTACCCATTTACTAATTATTTTCCAGATACCATTTGTCATTTCTGAGCAATGGCTAATTGGCTAATAATTTGTTAAATGAGATTTTGGTTAATGTTACTTGCCTCTATAGAGGTCAGCTTTCTTTTCGTACTATTCGTACTTATCTCAGTCGATTATTCGTTTGAAAATTAAAGTTACATGTATCTCATGCGTGAGATACTACTCTTTAACCTGTTTCCGAAAAGAAAACTGGCAATTTATATCACATGTGATAAACACTGTGACGGGGCAGACCTTATTCCGAAGTTACGGTCGCTGTATTGCCGAGTTCCTTAGCGAAGAATCACTCGTACACCTTGGTCTTCTCGACCTGAGCACCTGTGTCGGTTTGCGGTACGGATAGCCTTGTACACGCGTCCAGGGCTTTTCTGGCCAGCACCCTCACAGGAATCAGGCCGAAAGGCCCTCTCATTCGCCGCCGTTAAGCGGCTTGGACGGGTATAACCATGAACCCGCTCCTGCTAACATGCCGTGCACCCTGAACAATACAAGACTAGTACGGGAATATTAACCCGTTGTCCATCGCCTACGCTACGCGCCTCGGCTTAGGACCGACTAACCCTGGGACGATTACCGTGGCCCAGGAAACCTTGCTCTTTCGGTGGGCAGGATTCTCACCTGCCTTATGGTTACTCATTCCAACATTCTCACTTCCTCACGCTCCAGCAAACCTCACGGTTCACCTTCACCGCAGAGAGGAACGCTCCTCTACCACGCCGTGCGCAACACGGCAATTTCCAATTTACAATTCACAATTTACAAAAAATTACCAATTCACAATTCACAAACAGACGGTGTTACCCGAAATTTTGAAAATTGTTACTTGAAAATTCAATGAAAATTGAAAATTGTTACTTGAAAATTGCTGTGCTACGCACAGCATCCATATCTTCGGTCATACGCTTTAGCCCCGTTACATTTTCCGCGCAAGATCTCTTGATGAGTGAGCTGTTACGCACTC
>CAZNIN010000060.1:0-1068 GCA_964573155.1 uncultured Candidatus Saccharibacteria bacterium
CTTATGCCACCCAATATACCAACTTAATTTTAATCACTCCAACTCAGGATTTTGTCGGTACCATTACCGAAACCTTGCCAGCTAGTTTTCAAGTTGCTAATCGATCATCACCGGAAAATAGCCATGAGTCAGTGATCCGTAATGAGCGCCAACTCAGCTGGCAGGTCGATTGGCGCGCTGGCGAAACACACGCCTTACAATACACCTATTCTGCACCTGGCGTCAGCCCTATGTTTTACCTTTTAGGTCCTGTAGTTATTCAGGCAGATAATGCAAATATTCCTGCCTTTATTGATGGGCGAACCTGGCAAATTGCTTCGGATGCAACCGTTGTCTACGATAGCTTCACAGAAAGCACTAATACTGTCCTAACCTCTCACACGCCAGACACCGGCACCAGCTGGACCAAAGTCTGGGATAGCTACACCACCAGCGAGACTTATGTTTTAGCCAGTTCTAATGTGGTTAAAGCACCTGCCAGCGTGACGGGTGTCGGCCAAGCTTTTACAGCCCAACCTGCCGCCAGTGGCACCGACCAAGATATATCATTTAAAATTAGCAACAAGCCTACCACTACCGGCACGCGTCCGGCAGGTGTTTTTGGCCGATACACCGACAACAACAATTTTTATCATGTCCAAATTCTGCAAAATGAAAGCCCTACTGATTCCGTGAGCTTGATTAAATTCGTCAGTGGCACAGCCACAACCTTAGCTTCTTCTGATGAAACTCTGCAGATTGGCGATGTAGTTAAGTTAGAAATCCGCGATGCAACCAAGAAAGTCTATATAAATGATATCGAAATCCTCAGCAGTACTGATAATTCGATCACCAGCGGCACTGGCTGGGGTTTGTATTTTGGTAACTTTAATGGAGCTGGCGGTGGCACTTACCATATGCGGGCCGAGTGGGAATTTGACGACTTTTTAGCCGAAGAACCTGGCGCCACCAACTCTGCCCCGACGGCGCCAACTAATTTATACACGGAGGGAGCCACGAACCCAACCCGAGTAACCGACACTACCCCAGAATTCTCCGCCATTTACAATGATCCGAATACTTCAGATA